>DYKR01000026.1 GCA_020722505.1 Caldisericum exile
GCTATCGCTCCTCAGGATGACACCCTACTTCGTCACTAGAGTTTACACTGAGCGAAGCGAACGTGCTCAGGATGACACGAAAGGCAGGAAGCCTTGAGAGGATGCCGTTTACCCTCAGTGTACTTCTGCACTCTTTTCCTTTCGTAAGCAAGTGCAAAAGCGAGGAATCTCTTTTTATAATAGAAACCCTTTCAGTAATCTTTTATTCTTCTAAGGTGCGTTATAGCGAATTTTATAGTATCTTAATTTATAGCACATCACATTTATTACTTTTTTAGTTATAATATATAAGTATGAAGGTGCTACTCTTTGGTGAAGTAAGAAGAATACTAAATAAAGATGCTATTGAATTAGATTTTGAAGGCACTATAAACGATTTAGAAGAAGCCCTCATAGGAATGTTTCCGCAGATTAAAAATACCATAAAAAATTGTGCCTTTGCAGTAAATTTAGAGTATAAGAATAGAAACTACCACGTAAATAACGATGAAGAAGTAGCAATCATACCACCTGTTGAAGGAGGATAAAAACAGAGTTGAAATCAATAGCAAAAAATGGTATAATTTTAAAAAATAGCGATAGTAATATCTTAAGTACGAATTTTGCAGCAAGGATTTACTAACAAAGAGATAGCAAAAAAGCATGATAGTGATACAGGCTAAACTCATTTTCTTAAATCAACAAGACAAGCAAACAGTATTAGACTTAATGAGAAGATGGTCATCTTGTATGAGATTTGCATACAAAAGACTTATAGAAGGTTATGATAGAAAAACATTAAAAAGGGACCTTCAAAAGATGTTTGACTTAAACTCAAGATATGTAGACGATGCAATAATGAAAGCAAGAAGCACACTGGAATCTATAAAAAGAATAGGTAAAAGTCCAAGAAAAGTCATCTTCGGAGGGAAGAATCTTTTTAAAAAACTTCAGAAGCGTCATATAAATGGGAGTGTATATGAAAAACTAAAAGATAGATGGCAGGAAAAAAGAAAAGGGAATCTCTATTCAAGAGGAGATAGAAGCAAAAAAGGGAACCTCAACACGAGAATAGAAGTAAATGAAAATGGCACTTTCTTAAGGATAAATGTAGGAGAAAGAAAATATGTATACGTTAGAATAGAAGCAGGATACAAAAAGGGCAGGAAAAGAGAAGAATTACTACAGGAAATTGTCCAATCAAACATACCATACTCTGTAGAATTAAAACTTAAAAACGGTTTCATCTACGCCTATTTTGCTATTGAAGAAGAATATCCAGAAATAGAAATAACAAAAGAAAAAGGGGTTGTAGGAATAGATGTAAATGCACATCCAGATAACATATCATGGGTAGAGGTAGATGAAAAAGGGAATCTAATAATCTATGGTAGTATACCAATGCAGGAACTTGCAAGCGGTAATTCAGATAAAAGAGAGTATTTTAGATGGCAGTATGCTCATAAGATAGTAAATATAGCAAAAGAAAAAGAAAAAGCAATAGTAATTGAAGTCAATCCTTCTTACACCTCAATAATAGGGATGTTAAAATATGCTCCACAGTACATGATAACAAAAGATGTAGTAGCGGCTTATGTAATAGCAAGAAGAGGGTTGGGGCTTAAGGAAAAGATACCATATAATCATATGAAGTTTCTCAGCGTATTAACTGTAGATGAATTAGAAGAATTAAAAGAACATGTAAAGAAAACAATTAGTAACAAGCAGTTAAAGAAAGAACACTTAAAAGAGATAAGTAAGGCAGTAGAAATTTTACAAAGCTTTGGGAGCGAGCAAGGAATGGTACTAAGACCTCTAGATGGAACAAGTTTCAGTGTGAATGAGTTCTATCGAGTTCTCAAGGTAGCGGTGGTGACGCCACTCTCTTCTGAGAAGGTGCCAAGAAACTTCTCTACCCTGAAAGAATTATTAATTCAGGGTAAGTGGGGAGACCCGCAAAGGGTGCAAGTTCCTGCTTCTTGGGGCAGGGGCTATGGCTTTCCCAAATACCGCCTGCTGGGGCTGGGAAAGTCTGAAGGGCGGACTACAAATACCTCAGCTATCTAAACTGCACAAAAATGGGCAGTTTGGGGGACCAGGTTGAATGGTTAAACTTACAAAAGAAAGAATTGATTCAGAAAAAATTATAGAATCTCTTAAAAAAGAAGAGGCAGGCAGTATTGTTATCTTTCTTGGAGAGCCCAGAAGGGGTAAAGAAGACGGAGAAGTAGTCTCAATAACTTACGTTGCCTATGAAGAAATGGCTCTAAGCGAGCTTAAAAAGATAGAGGAAGAAGCTTTAAAAAGAGAGGGTGTAATTGATGTAGCAATAGTGCATAGACTTTTAGATATTCCTCTTAAAGAGATTTCTCTTTTTGTAGGAGTTTCTTCAAGACATAGAAAAGAAGGATTTGAAACTTGTGAATGGATTATTGAAAAGGTAAAAGAAGTTGTGCCAATCTGGAAGGAGATTAAATATGAAAGGGACAGGAACAGTTAAAACCATACAAGGTGATTACATTGAGGTTGTTGCCCCAAAAGAATCGGAGTGTAAATCTTGTGCGTTACAAGATAGTTGTTCAAATAATTCTTTAAAAGAGGGTCAAACCATTTTTGTAAATAACACTATTGGAGCTAAGGTGGGTGATTATGTTGAATTCGAATTTAGAACTGAAGATATCAACCGTGGACTTTTCATAGTTTACGGAATACCTCTTATCTTCATAATCGTAGGGACGATTATCGGAAGCATCCTTGAAAATATATACAAAATAAAAATCCTTAATTTAAAAGATTTTACAACATTCTTTATAGCAATGATTTTTCTTGCGATTGGTATTGTCGTAGTAAAATTTCTTGATGCAAAAGAAAAACCAAAATCACAAACTACACGCATAATCTCAAGGACTTTTTTGGAAGAAATACCACAAAATAAATCTCATATTTTGTAGTATAATGAGACCTATGATGGAAGAAAGATTCTATGGAGTTATTGTTGTTGGCGGAGGGCATGCAGGAGTAGAAGCTTCCCTTGCCTCTGCAAGAATGGGTGTTAAAACCCTTTTAATTACAATTGATAACGATAGTATTGGTTGGATGCCTTGTAATCCAGCTATAGGTGGCCCTGGGAAAGCCCAAGTAGTAAGAGAAATTGATGCACTTGGCGGCGCTATGGCGATGGTTACCGATGAAACTCTTACTCAAATTAAGATGCTTAATACAGCACGTGGCCCAGCTGTTTGGAGCTTACGTGCACAGGTAGATAAATGGGCTTATTCAAGAAGGATGAAAGAACTACTTGAAAACCAACCCAATTTGCACTTAAGGCAAGGAATAGTGGAGCAACTTATTATTGAAAATGGCAAAGTTAAAGGAGTTGAAGTTGCAGACGGCTCCAAGTTTTTCTCAGATACAGTGATCCTTACAGCGGGCACCTATTTAAGAGGTCGTATTTACATTTCCTCTTGGTCAATGGAAGCAGGGCGTTATCCAAAGCCACCAGCTAATAAGCTTTCCATGCAGCTTCAATCTCTTGGATTTAAAATGTCTAGATTTAATACAGGAACAACCCCAAGAGTAGATAAAAGATCAATCGATTTAACTAAATTTGAAGAAGAAAAAGGAGATTTTGTGCCGCTACACTTCTCTTTTTGGAATAAACCAAAAATATACGAGAACCAAATTCCGTCTTATTTAGGTTTTACAAACGAAAAGACAATTGAAGTTACACGAAAATACATGCACCTTTCTCCATCTGTTGCAGGTCTTATGGTAAAAACAGGGCCGAGGACTTGCCCTTCAATGGAAGAGAAAGTTAGATGGTTCCCTGATAAAACAAGGCATCAGTTCTTCCTTGAGCCAGAAGGATTTAACACAAACGAAATGTATATGCAAGGGATGTATATGTCCATGCCATACGATATGCAACTTGAAGTATTAAGGACAATTCCAGGACTTGAAAACGTCGAAATAATTCGTCCAGCCTATGTGATTGATTACGACTATATAATACCAACACAACTGAATCTTACATACGAAACAAAAATCGTTGAAGGGCTATTCATTGCAGGACAGCCCAATGGCACTACAGGTTATGATGAAGCAGCAGGTCAGGGGCTTTTAGCGGGAATAAATGCCGTCTTAAAGGTGCAAGGAAGAGAGCCTTTTATTCTCAAGCGTAACCAGGCATACCTTGGGGTAATGACAGACGACCTTCTTACAAAAGAGTTATTTGAACCATATAGAATTACACCTTCCCACTGTGAATACAGGCAACTTTTACGTCAAGACAATGCCGATTTAAGGCTTACAAGGATTGGTTATAAACTTGGTGTTGTTGAAGAGTGGAAGTATAGAATGCTTGAAGAAAAAGAGGCTAAAATTGATGAACTTAGAAAGATCCTTACGAGTATTACAATATACCCTACAAAGGAAAACGTAGAAAAGTTTAAAGAATTATCAGTGAAAGAACTTCGTGAACCACTTACTCTGTTTGATATGCTTAAAAGGCAAGATTTTACAAAAGAAACTCTAACAAAATTTGATTTTAGATTTTCAGATTTTGATGATGAAATACTAATGGAGGTAGAAATTGAAGCAAAATATGCTGGCTATATACAAAGAGAGATGAATAAAGCAAAAGAGTTTTTGAGATTCGAAAATTTTGAGATTCCAAAGGATATAGACTATAACATTGTTCCATCACTGTCAAAAGAGGCAAGGGTAAGGTTTTCGGAAATTAAGCCGCAATCCATTGGACAGGCGATGAGAATTACAGGGGTTCGTCCATCTGATATTCAAATGCTGATTATGTATCTTAAAGAAAGGAAGGGAAGTGAAAATGTATAAGTTAGTTTTATTAAGACATGGAGAAAGCGAATGGAATAAAGAAAATAGATTTACAGGTTGGACTGATGTTGATTTAACAAAGCAGGGTGTTGAAGAGGCACATTTTGCAGCAAAATTGTTAAAGGAGCAAGGTTACGTATTTGATGTTGCTTTTACATCTGTATTAAAAAGAGCAATCAAAACTCTTTGGATTGTGCTTGAAGATCTTGATCTAATGTGGATTCCTGAGTATAAACACTATAGACTCAACGAGAGGCACTACGGAGCTTTACAAGGGCTAAACAAGGCTGAAACTGCAAAGAAGTTTGGTGAAGAGCAAGTCCTTTTATGGCGAAGGTCCTACGATGTTCCCCCACCACCACTTGATAAGAATGACCCAAGATATCCACGGTTTGATCCAAAATACAAGGACCTAAAAGATGAAGAAATCCCTCTTACAGAGTCTCTTAAAGATACGTTGGAAAGGGTATTGCCTTATTACCATACAACAATTGCTCCTATGATAAAAGAAGGAAAAAGAGTAATTATTTCAGCGCATGGAAATTCTCTTAGGGCACTTGTTAAATATTTGGATAACATTTCAGACGAAGATATTCCTAACTTAAACATACCAACGGGCATCCCCCTTGTTTATGAACTCGACGATAACTTAAGAGCAGTTAATAGATACTATCTTGCAGATGAAGCAACATTAAAGGAAGCAGTTGAAAAAGTTAAAAACCAAATACAAGAGGACCCTAAATAGCGTTAAATTTAAAACATTTTACAGGCCCTCACGGTGGTTGAGGGCTTTTTTTCTTTTTATAGCAGGGTAAGTTATCCACAGTATCCACAGGATGGTGTGGATAAGTTAAACATTAACGTCATAAATTATTACTTATAAGTATTCCTTTAAAGACATTATAAATAAACGCTTTTATTATCCACAGAGAAAATCACAACCTTGTTAAAATGTGAAAAACTTGTTGAAAGGTTGTGGATAAGTTGTGGATATTAAATCAAACTTGAAATGAATACAACTAAAGGTAAATACAAAAGAGATGGAAGCAAATTTATCAGTTTTATCTTTTGGATATCCAAAAGTTCTAAACCAACACACACAATAAGCACTCCCCCAAGGCCTGTTAGGTTGTTTATATAGATGTCAGCCATTAAGAATTGCAGTTGTGAACCTAACAAGGTAAGACTTCCCTGTATTAGGAAAACTGAAATAGCCGAGAACATTACACCTATCCCAAGACCTGAAGCAAGCGTAAGTGAGGTTATTCCATCCATTATGGATTTTGTGATTAGAAGTGTAGCATCATGAGTAAGTCCTTCCTGAATTGAACCAACAACAGTCATTGCACCAACACAAAAAACGAGTGTAGCGGTTATAAAACCTTCAACAAAACGGGGAGAATTAGGTGAGACTTTTTGTTTTATTTTTTCAACAGAGTTATTCAACCTTTCGTCAAGACGCAGTAATTCACCTGTGATACCTCCCAAAATTAACGAGATGAAAACTTCAATGAATTTAGTTGTTTTCATAATCATTGTTATTCCTATAAGAAGTGTAAAAAGCCCTATAGATTGGATAATAATATCTCTAACTTTTGAGGGTAATCGATTTCCAATTATAAGCCCAAGAGCACTTCCAACTAATACAGTGAAAACATTTACAATGGTTCCTGTCATTGTGCACCTTCCTATTTTTTTGATAATTATACGAAAAGTTATGGGTAAACAAAATCTTATACTCGAGGGGGTGAAATAATCCCCCTCGATACTCCCCCAAAA
>DYKR01000027.1 GCA_020722505.1 Caldisericum exile
GTCGGATCTCATATTTGAGGGGGAGTATCGAGGGGGGATTTTCACCCCCTCGAATGTAAGATTCTTCCTCACTCAATACGTTCGTTAGAATGACAATGGGGGAAAAGACAAAGTGGAGTTCTTCTCAGAATAACGAAGTAAGGGCTTACAAGTTTAAATAAACTATTTTATCGCTATATCTCCTTAATAAATACGGGATACCTTTTTCCTTTCTAAGAGTGATTATCTCCTTTAAGAGGTTCTTTTTAAAAAGAATAGGATGAGACTTTTTATTATCAATAACAGGGATTACAATCTCCCCATCTTTTTCTTCAACCATTTTCAAAAGTATATTAAAATTTTCTAATTTCCTATTTGCATAGACAAGAAAAGCACAACAAGCAAAAGGAGAAACAGCCTTTAAGCCACACTTAAAGGAAGCAAAAGCAGGCGCATTGAGACGCTCAGAAATTATACCTTTATAGAATCTATCTTTGTAAGTGTTATTTAGAGCTTCTAAAACTTCTTCATTACCCACAACGAATACAATATCAATGGAATAATAACTTTTAAGTTTCCCAATTTTATCTACAATATCTTCGATGTTTTTGATATCAAAATCTCTTGAAGATAGCACAACAAAAGAAATAGTTTCGTTAAATTTACTAAATGTCCTTTCTAAAAGCAGTTTGCCGTTAAGAAAATAAGACTCTTTATCCTTGTAAATTACTTTTTCAAAATTTTCGACTATCTTTGTTTTCATCTAAAAACTTTTTTAATAATTCCTTATCCTTCAAAATCTCATGGGCTTCTTTTAAAGATTCAAATGTTTCGTAATCAATTAGGACTGATACAATTTTACTTTTCCTTATCACTGCAAAAACACTTCCCTTTTCTACCTCATCGAGCACTTTTAAAAGATTCTGTTTTAACTTTGAAGCAGAGATAGATATAAGCATCTTATCACTCTCTAATAAACCGAATTATAAAGTGCATTTTTAATTCTTTCAATGATTTCTTTTCTATTATCGTAAATATCGTTTGTGATTTTCAACTTTGGAAAATGCCAATTTGCATAAAACTCTTTGTATCTTTTATCAAGACTTTCAAGGTATTCACGTGGAATTTTTTCAAAATCCCTTCCCCTTTTTGCAATGTTCCTTATAAGTTCATCTACCGACTTTTCAAGATAAATTAATAGGTTTGGTGTAGGCAAATGAGTTACCATGAGATTGTATAATTTATCGTAAACAGTCCACTCCTCTTTTGTCATTAAACCTTCTTCAAAAAGAGATTTAGCAAAAACTTCTCTATCCTCATAAATAGATCTATCGAGGACTGCAGGTATTTTAGATAAAAGCATATGATGGACAATCTGCTCATACCTTAAGGCAAGAAAATTAATTTGAGTTGCAAATGCCCATCTTTTCATATCTTGGTAGTAATCCTTTAAAAATAAATTCGAGTGAAAATCTTCAAAATAAACAGAAAAACTGAGATCTTCTGAAATAATCTGTGCTAAAGATGTCTTACCTGCTCCAATGTTTCCTGAAATTACAATATACATTTTATCACCCCTTTAAAACTTGATTTGCAATTATTAACTTTTGAATTTCGTTAGTCCCTTCAACAATCTCATACATTTTTGCTTCTCTATAGAGTCTTTCCACAACATAGCCTCTTATATACCCACTTCCCCCAAAAATCTGGGTTGCAAGGCGAGAAACAGAAACAGCGCTATTCGTTGCAAAATACTTTGCAATAGATGAAAATAAGCCAAAATCTTTTGCTTCTTCATCTTTTTTCTTTGCTGCTCTTAATACGATTTCACGGGATGTCTCAAGAAGGGTTTTCATTTCAGCTAAATACGATTGAATAATCTGGTGGTTTGCAATAGGCACACCTCCTTGGACTCTTTCCTTTGCATATTTTATAGATTCATTTAAAGCCCTTTCCATGAGCCCTACAGCCCCTGAAGCAGTCAAAACTCTACCTTGATCAAGAGTCTTCATGGCAATTATGAATCCTAAGTTAGCCCTTCCTATAAGATTTTCTTTTGGGACTTTTACATCTTGCAAGGTTAAGGTTGCATTGCCCAAATAAGGAAGCGCCATTTTTTCTTCGTGTCTTCCAATATGTAAACCTTTGGAATTACTTTCAACAACGAAGGCAGAGATACCCCTTGCAAGAGCATTTGGGTCTGTTTTTGCAAAAATCACATAGATATTTGCAAGCCCTGCATTGGTAACAAAAGCCTTTGTGCCATTCAAAATGTAGTAATCACCATCAAGGACTGCTGTTGTTTTTATTGTGGTTGGATCCGATCCTGCTTGTGGCTCCGTTAAAGAAAACGCCCCTATCAGTTTTCCTCTGTTTAAATCTTTAAGGTATTTTTCTTTTAAATAGTTAGAAGCATTCATAATAGTGTAGCTTGCAAGTTGATGAGCGCCAATAATCATTGAAATTGTGCTTGTGTAGTAAGACAGGATCATTGAGGCTCTAACACTCTCTTCAAAACTGAGTCCAACTCCACCGAACTCTTTGGGGAAATTTATACCAAAGAACCCAAGTTCCCCTAATTTTGCTAAAATTTCTTTGATGTTCAAACCATACTCTTCAATATCTTTTTCTTTAGGCTCAATAAGTGTTTTACATACTTCAGTTGTTATTTCTTCTATTCTTTCCATGGCAAAGTCCTTTTTAGCAAATTATACTACCTTTAAATAAAAAACAAAAACGCCCGTAGTTTTCCTACGGGCAAAGGGCTTTAAAGATAAAACCTCTATTTTGGATAAATTATCGTAATTGTTCCTGTTTTACTATCCCATCCAACAGAGGCATCAAAAGCTTCTGCAATAAACCTCAAGGGCACATACGTATAGTTAGAAATAATCGATGGAGCAACATCTAAACTTACCTTTTTCCCATTGAGGGAAGCATATTTTACACCAATTTGAAGATATATGGTTTTATCTTGGAGTTTTATGATAACAAGTCTAAAAACAGGTTCCCAGGTTATTTCTGCACCAAAAGTTTCTGTAATTGTTCTTACAGGGACAAGAGTCCTTCCATCAACAATTTTTGGAGGAGCATCAAGAACAAACAATTTATCGTTTAACATGGCATTTTTGTTGCCAACCTGTAGAACCAACTTTGTCTTTTTAACATAATTAACTGGTATTGCAATCTTACTCTGATTGGAGGCTAAGTCTTCTGCAATTACTTCAATAGAATTTAAGCCCTCATTTGTTAACATTACTCTATAAGTAAAAGTGTAGTTAGAGGAAACGTTTACTTTTTGCCCATTTACATAGACGTTCACTGCATCGGCATCTACCAAACCTTCTACATCAACGTATGGGGTATGGAAAGTCTCAAAGGCTTTAGGCTTATTCACAACAAGTTTAGGTGGAGTTGTATCTAAAGATACTGTTAGAGTTTTTTGGCTTACATTACCTGCAACATCTTCTGTAATAAAGGTGAAAGTAGTTTTCCCTGTAATGGTTGTTGTGTATTTAAAAGAAAGGTCTTGTACTACTTGGACAGTTGCACCATTAATCGTAAGGGATGCATTTTCAGAAAGTTTTCCCTCGATTACAACATCTTTTGAATTTAAAACTGCACCATCTTTAGGTGATGCAATTGTAATATTAGGAGGGGTTGTATCAACTTTAAACTGTAAACTCTGAGTAACTTCTTTGTTTTGGAATTTATCAACAGCATAGAAATAAAGCGTATGGATACCATCTGGAATTGAAATTGCAGTAGTATACAAAGTAGGATTTTGAGAATCAATGTAATAGTAAATTTTGGGATTTGCATCAACAGGGCTTGTTGCCGTTAGAACAACCTGTGGAGTTGTTTTATAATACCCGTTTTTTCCATTTGGTGATTGTGGGGTAACAGTTGCAGTCGTTTTTGGAAGCTGCACTATGTTAAATTGGTCGGATTCCACAGGGGTTGTCTCTTTTGAGGTATAGACAGTTAACTTATAACTTCCGGAAGTTATAGGATTCTTTATATTTGCACCCTTGTCTATAGAAACAACCACTTGTGTATTGGGAAGTATAGTAACAGACGGTTTAATTGAAATAGTATTACCCGATTTACTAACAGAAATTGCCTGATAGTTATTGACCTTTACAAAGCTTGCTTGAATCGATGTTGGTAAAGTAAAGCCCAAAGGAAATTGAATTGAGATAGTGTCCGAATTTGCAGTAAGACCTCCGCCTGATCCTGTAAAGAAAGTTATTGTTAAGCCTACAACATCACCTACTGCATAGCTTGTAAGTTGAACAACTGGTTTTGAAATTGTAGATTCAACAATTGATATACTTTTAGCCACTTCTACAACATCTTTTGTTGTTGAAAGTTTAAATGTATAAGTGCCTTTTGTTGATGGGTTTTTAATATTTGCGGCTTCTGAAATTACAACAGTAACACTTGCGCTACTACCAATGTTAACAGGGGTTAGAATCGTAAGTTTGTTATTTAATACCGTTATATTTGAAGTGCACGCAACACCGTTAACAGTTACATAACTTGAAGAAATACTACTTGGCAAAATAGATTCAGAGGGAAACTGAATGTATATTTTGTCTAAGGCACTTTTAGAGAGTGCACCTGTTTGTGAAGTAACAAAACTAAAGGTGTATTTTGCAATAGCACTTCTTGTTTGCGGTTCTACAGAAACATTAAGATTTGAAATAGATGTGCCCGTTATAGAATAGGTATTTGAAACTGCAGGAATTGTTTCTTTACTAGTTGAAACTTTTATTGTGTAAGAATTAGAAGGAACCATCGGGTTAGTAATACCAAATGCATCGGAGATTGCAATATAAACCCAGGAATTATCTAATATAGTAAGTGACGATGGGATGTAAACTGTAAGAGTTGTTCCACTTACAGATTTATATGTGCAACTACGCCCATTTATTGAAATATAGCCTGCACTGGTATTACTTGGGATAACAGTCCCAGATGGAAATTCGATTTTAATCCAATCACTTGTAGTTGTCAAAGCACCTGATGGGCCTGTCTTAAATTGAATTTGATAATTTGCAGCTGTTCCTGCGGTGTCTGGTGAAACTGAAACAAAGAGGTTTGAAATACTACTTCCAGTAAGCACATACGGATTTGAATCAACAAGAGCTATCTCTTTACTTGTTGAGACTTTGATTGTATAAGTTCCGCCTATGGGTGGGTTTACTATACCTACCTGAGCTGGTATAATGACTAAAACATTGTAATTTGCATTTAAGTTTAATGGGGTTTTTATCCCGATCTTTGTATTCGAAACTCGTGTAATAGATGTGCAGGAATCACCATTAACGGTAATAAGGTTGCACTGTATTGTAGAAGGGATTGTTGAACCATTTGGAAATTCAATATAAATATAATCTGTATTTTGGTTAAGTGCAATACCAGGCGTAAAGTTAATCCAATACTCTGCTACAGCACCTGCACTAAGAGGATTAACGCTTACAGAAACATTTGACACTGCACTTTGGATCGATAAATTGTAAAAAAGCGTATTTGGACTTTCAGATGTATCAGTGCTTACTGAAATTGTATAAGTTCCACCTACTGCTGGATTTTTTATTCCGGCTCCACTAAAAATTGTTATTTGACAATAAGTTCCAACGTTTTGAGGAGGGGTTAAAACAATTGATGTCCCTAATGATGTTCCCAATGAGTTAATAGGGCTTGTAATAAAAATCCCATTGATACGGATTGTATTAGCAGGAATAGTTGCTGGCACATAAAACCCCGAGGGAAAGGTAATTGTTATATGATGTGAAGTATCAACACCATAAGTTGTGTTAAAAGTTATTGTGTAAGTTGCAACCTGGTTTACGGTATTAGGGCTTGCACTTACAGTTAAGTTTGACAGAGCTTTAACACCATACACAAACGACAGTGGCAATAATGCCACGATAAGCAGCCAAACTAATGTTTTTTTAAGCATCTTAAACCTCCTTTGCAAAATTAAAGTTTTTTT
>DYKR01000028.1 GCA_020722505.1 Caldisericum exile
GTAATTAGAATGACTAAGTAAACTTGCTACTTTGCTTCTACCAATACCGAAATGTATATACCTACCAAAATAAGTATTGCACCAGTTATCTCAAAGACAGTTGGCACCTCTTTAAGAATAAAAAAGGCACCAATTGTTGCAATAACAGGCTCTCCAAGAATAGTTACGGCAATAAAAGATGGATCAAGGTACTTTAAAGAATAATTATATGATGTATGTCCAATCACTTGTGGAATTAAGGCTACAAGAAAAAACATTAAGTAAGTGTGTCTTGAGTAATTAAAAAGGTTTTCTTTAGTAATTAAGGAAACTAAAATAAGGAGCAAAGAAGTTAATAAGTATGTGAAAAAAATATAGGGGATAAGTTCAACTTGCTTTCTTACCCTTTTTCCAAATGTAAAATAAAGAGAGTATGCAACTGCACCAAGTAAAGCAAGGATATTACCAAAAAGACTGCCATTGCCTATATTGTTTTGTGAAGAAAGTGCAATAAGAAAACTTCCAGATATTGCAATTGCAATACCTAAAATGAGTTTCTTTTTAATCCGCTCTTTGAAGAAAATATAAGAGAATATAGGCACAAAAACTGGATTAGTTGTTACAAGCACCGTCGAACTTGCAACTGTCGTATATTTAAGTGAGGTAATCCACAAGGTAAAGTGCGCTGCCAAAAATATGGAAATATGAATGAATTTTGCAATGTCTTTTAAAGGAAGTTTGTTTTTGTATGTAAAATATAGTGGAGCAATTATAAGACTACTAATGGAAACCCTATAAGTCGCAATTACAATTGGTGGAGCGTTGGTTAATCTAATAAGAATTGAAGAAACACCAATTGCAAAAACCCCAATTGTAAGCACTGACAATACTCTTGACTTATTTTCCATCCCCACATTATACAAAAACAAATTTGTTAATTAAAGTTAGACCCCAAAAGCAACCTCATTAAGTAAAAGTAAGCCCTCTTGACAGGACCTCTAATTTTGGTATATATAAAAATTGAAAAGATTTTCAATTTACTTAATTAAAAGGGATGTAAAAAGGCGAAAACCAATGGCAAACGTAAAAATAAAAATATACACCGTAAAAAGAGAAACTTTCGAAAACGAATCCATTGAAGTTAAAGGAAAAACTCTCATTGAAGCAATTAAAGATTTTATTAAAATCTATCCACAACTAAAAGAAGAACTCCTTGAAAACGACCAAAAACTAAAAAGTGATTACGTATTCCTTCTAAACGGAAGAAACGTAGAAGTCTTAGATAAAGAAAATACCAAACTACAAGACGGAGATAAAATTTCTATATTTCCTCCTATAACAGGTGGATAAAGCAAATTAATTGTGCCTTCTTCTTATAAGCACAAAAAAGAAAGGCGCACCGATTATACCAGTTAAAATTCCTATAGGAATTTCTACCGGGAATGCCGTTCTTGAAAGGGTATCAATGAGAAGCAAAAATCCACTTCCAAAGAATATTGAGAGAACTAACACTTTGCTGTTGTCATAACCTACAAGGAATCTCACCGTGTGCGGAATTATAAGTCCAACCCAACCGATAACTCCTGCAAAAGAAACAACAATTACAGATTGAAGGGTTGTTAGAAATATAAGGACTCTCTTTAGAAGTCGTGGGTTTTCCCCAAGAGAGACCGCTTCTTCATCTCCAAAAGATAAAATGTTCAATTTCCAACCAAATAGGGCTACAACCACAAGTAGTAAAACTAAAATTGGAGCAATAATGACAATATCTTTAAGTGTAATTTGTGATAAACTACCCATTAACCAAAATACAATCGAAGGAAGTTTTGTGTAAGGATCTGCTACATATTTTAAAAAAGAAAGAAACGATTGAAATAAACTACCCACAACAAAACCCGAAAGCACTAAAGAAATACTTTCACTCTTTGCTCTTGAAATTGTAAGAGTTAAAATAACTGCAATAATACCAAAAATAAAGGCAAGCCCTTCAATTAAAAGAATATTTGATGAGAAAAGTATTCCCACTGCTGCACCAAAACCTGCACCAGATGAAACACCAAGTATATAAGATGAAACAAGAGGGTTGTTGAACATACCTTGATAAACTGCACCCGTTTGAGACAGGGTAGCACCAAATAAAATAGCTGCCATAATACGCGGCAATCTTACATCTATTAGCACCGCTCTATCAATAGAAGTAAGATTCTTAAGGAATAGAATGTTTTTGATATCAACTTTGTATCTACCCACACTCATTGAAACTAAAATAAGGACAATGTTAAAAATAACTGGAACTATTAACAGAAGATAAAACTTTCTATTTTGCGTAGATGAAAACTTTCCCATCAATTTCTACTCTTTCTACATCAATGTTATAAACTTTTCTAAGGTTTTTTTCGTTAATAACTTCGAAAGGCTTACCAATATCTACGATCTCTCCCTTTTTTAGAAGGGCAACCCTATCGCCTATGCGTAGTGCTTCGTTTGGATCATGGAGTGTGATGATAAATGTGATATGTCTTTTGTCTCTGAGCTCTATGATTTTATTTAAAATGAGATTACTATTTTTAAAATCAAGAAAGGCTGTTGGCTCATCAAGAAGTAAGATTTTTGCTTCCTGCGCTAAGGCTCTTGCTATAAGCACAAGCCTGAGTTCTCCACCTGAAATATTTGTGTAAGGCCTATCTTTAAGGTGGAGTATAGAAAGTTCTTCTAAAACTTTTAAAGCAACCTCTAAGTCTTTTTTACTTGGTTTAAGAGTTTCAAGTTGTGGATTTCTTCCCGAAAGCACTATATCAAGAACAGTGTAAGGAAAAGTCTGTTTATGAATCTGCGGAACCGATGCAACAATACGAGCAAGTTCAGAAATAGAATATTTATTAATGTCTTTACCAAGTATGCTAACTTCTCCAAATTTAGGTTTTAGTATCTTAGAAAGTATTTTAAGTAGTGTTGTTTTACCACTTCCATTGGGTCCAAGGAGGACGAGAATCTCATCCTCCTTTACCTCTATATTTAGACCTTTGAGCACTTCTGTATCAAAATATCCAAACTGTAGATTAGAAATTTTTATCATTTCACGGGAAAATGTATTTTAAATCAGCATCGGTTAAGTTGTAATTAAAAATCTTACTATAAAACTCCTTTGCTTCTTTTTTCATATCAAAATTTACGCTGTTCCCATAGAGCACATCTGAGAGCCACATAATACCAAGGATAACTTCAGGCTCTGGAAGATCGTAAGAGCCTAAAAACTGCGGCATTTTGTAGACGTTTTTGTTTTTCACTGCATTAACACCACTTAAAACACTGTTTGAAAGAATACTTTCAACAGAATCAGTCGAATAAGGAGCAACAATAATATAGTCAGGGTTAAACGAAAGAATTTGTTCTATTGAAACGTCAATTTTACCACCCTTAATATCTTTAGTTACACTTACGCCAGAGGCTCTCTCTATCATATCATTCTGCATAAGGGAGGCGCCTACCGATTGTGTTAAACGTCCTAATGCAAAATAGACAGTTTTCTTCTTTTGAATTGGATCTGTTTTTGATTTAATGAAAGCAAGCTTCGAATCAAGATAAACCAATGTATCGGTTGCTTCTTTTGTCCTACCTAAAATCGTGCCAAGAAATTGAATTGATTTAAGCATAGTGTGAGTATCTTCAATAGATAGGAGTGCAATGGGAATACCTACTTCTTCTAACTTTTGCACTGGAGTGCCCGAAGAAGAAATAACAACATCAGGCTTTAAAGAAAGAATTGTCTCAACGTTAGGATTTTTAAAATCACTTCCATCTTTTAAGTTTGATAAATTAGGAAAAACTTTCTCAAAGTTTGTTTTATTGATTACTTTTGCCGCAGTTGGTGTTGCAATGAGCTTGTCTTGCATCTTTAATGGAAAAACAAAAAGGGTTACCATTGGGTTAAGAGAAACAATTTTGCTTATTTTAACTGGCACCTTTATTTTACGCCCCGTTGTATCAAAAACTTCCGCAAGTTGCTTTTGAATCTCGATAGAATTCTCACTTACAACAGTTCCATTTAGAAGGTTTGCTAAATCCTTAAGAGAGATAAAACTCCTACTATTTTTAAGTATCAAAAGTAAAATTTTAACTTCCTTTTTATTAACATAGGCATAATTAGAGTTTATTTTAAGATTCACGTTAAGATCATTTAGAACAATAGATATAGATTTTTCTTTTCCGTTCCAAGAGATTGAGCCACCTACCTCCTCTATAACATTTCTGAGGGGCACAAAAAGGGTATTACTTTGTGTAAAAGTTTCTCCATAGAGTGACTTTACCATGTTATCCACATTGAATTTATTCGAATTTTCAGTGAAAACAAAGGTTGCAACCGGAACGTAGCTAGATGCATCAACTTGATTGGTGGGTATACTTACAAGCAAAAAAACAGCAATTAAAAAAATTGAAAGTATCTTTTTCATTTTACCTCCTTTAAAGTTTTTGCTTCCTTAAGACAACATAATCAAGAAACTTCTTAAAGTTATGTAGTTTTCCTCCCTGTGAGACTGCATTAATCACAAAATCGTCATTTTTAACATAAGAAGCACCAACAACATCTACCCCATAATCGAAGAGAACTTCACTTGGAGGAGTAGATGGTCCAAATACTATCGTATGTGCATGCCTTTTAACTGATAATAAGGCTTCGATACTTTTGTTTGCAAGAGTTGAACCAGTAATCGCAAGTATGTCTGCTTCTGGAATTACATAGTAAAATGCAGTATCAATTGTGTCTTCTTCCTTTGGGTTTCTTTCAAGCACGATTAATTCTTTTGCTTTTGTGCGTATTTTATCAAGGCCACAGAAATGACCAACAAAAACCACCTTCTTACCGTAAGCAATACTTTCAATGTAATCGAGGATGTTAAATATCTCGTATGAATCCTTAAAGGGAATTAAAGAGTTAAGAGTTGCAAGTCCTATAGAAACTTTTGTAAGATTAAAAGTATAAAGGTAGTTTAGCACTTCTTTTGCACTTTTGCCGATTAAATAACCTGCATCTTCAACTTCGTCGTAAAAAGAGGAATAAGCAAGTGATAAGCCAACATTTTTCGTTTTTACAGCAGTCCATACATTGGAAAATCGCACATCTAAAACTTTTTCATCACTAAAGTCTTTAACACTTTCTACGAGATCTTCGTATAAACCCATATCTCCTCCAAAATTTTTTTAGCTAAAGTATCTCTATTGTCTTTTGATACTTGAAAAACTAAATCTGCCATAGATAGAGCCTTTTTCAAAAATTCGTTTAGTTCTTCTTTAACAACATAAAGCACAAATTTCTTACTTTTCAATACTTCGAAAACCTTGTTTTTAAAGTTGGTTGCGTCTTTCTCAAGAAAACCTAACTCGTCCATTAAAATAACTCTGCCTTTTTCTAAAGCAATGTTTAAAGCATTTACACCAACTGTCTCAAAAGAAGATGTGACAGGTTTTATAACAAAATTTTCCTCGAAGATACCTATCGGTGCTCTTTCAAAGGTGTATAGATTAACGATTTCAAAAGAGTATAATGTGTTGTTTTTTATTACAGGAAGTGTTCTAAAACCGAGAGGTTTCTCGGAAAGGTATGTTAGAAGCGTATTTACTATAGTTGACTTTCCAATTCCTAATGGGCCTGTAATAGCAATTTTAACTTCTGGTAGATCATTTAGCATTTTCATGGTAAACTTATTATACATTTTTTTGACGCAAAGTCAAGAAAAGTTTGGCAATTTTGAGAGTATTTCGGTGATATTTTAGCCATTCCTAGACAAAGCCCCCTAACGTTATTACGAGCATATTCGCTTCGCTCAGTGTAAACTCTATGAGGAATCATGTCTTTTTGTATTTGCCCTTAGCTATTCTGATGTCATAAGCCCACTTCGTTATTCCGAGCGTTAGCGAGGAATCTTTT
>DYKR01000029.1 GCA_020722505.1 Caldisericum exile
GTTCAGAATGACACCCACCACATCACCCTGTTTCCCTTTCCTTGTCATCCTGAGCGATAGCGAAGGATCTCATATTTGAGGGGGATACCTCCTCAAGGCTCCCCCGGAAAACATAAACAGAGGAGAAAAAGATCCCCCTCGGGACTCCCCCAAATACAAGAAAAACATAGGGGCACCCCCTCAAGGCTTCCCTGTCTTTCTCTGTCATCCTGAGGAGCAATAGCGACGAAGGATCTCATTTTTTGGGGGGTATTGAGAGGGTTGTTTCATCCCTTCGAATATAAAATAGATGAGATTCTTCGGTCGCTAATACTCCCGCAGATGACACCATAAGACAAACGGAGAAATTCCTCACTAACGCTCTGAATAACAAAGTGGGTTTTGCCTCAGAATAACTGAGTAAGGGCTAAATGACTAATGGAGGCTTTCGGAGTAGCGAATGACTCTAAAATAACAAAAGAAATTATTTAGAATTGCAAGTTAGTGTATTAAGATGATTGGATTGTAAGACCTTTACTCGGTAAAAACTACTAAGATTATAAAAGCAAAGTATAAACGTGGTTTCAATCAATTGCAAACAAAGAACAAACTTAGTTATGAATTAATCCTTCTTCGAGATGTTCTTCCTCTTCAAACTGAATATTGGAATGATCTATAGAATATTTGGTCTTTAATATATCTTCAATTTCTCGCCTAATTTTTCCAGTTTCTGCTACATTCATTTTCTCCACATTTACATGTGCTTCAAACATTTTGTTTTTTTCGCTGAGAAACCAAACATGCACATGGTGGATATTTTTAACTCCTGGTATTGACAAAACATCTTGCTCTAACTCTTTAAGATTTATATCTAAAGGAGCCCCTTCCATAAGGATGTGGAGACTTTCTTTAAAAACATCAAAAGCTTCATACCCCATATATGCTGCAACAAGAAGAGAAAGAATTGGATCAAGATAATAAAAATTAAATATATACATAAATATACCGCCCAAAACAACAGCAACAGACGAGAATGTGTCAAATAAAAGATGTAGGTAAGCACTTTTTACATTCAAACTCTCAGCATGCGAATGAAGCATAAGAACACTTATCATATTTGCAACAAGTCCAATGATTGCAACGGGAAGCATAATAGAAACTTTTACAACCTCTATATTATAGAATCTTGTAATTGATTCTCTTATAATAAGAGCAGCAACAACGAGAAGAAAAGAACTATTAACAAAAGCAGAAATTATTTCTGCTCTCTTATACCCAAATGTGAACCTTTCATTATGAGATTTCGTTGAAAGACGCATTGTAAAAAATGTTAAAACACCCGATAATGTATCACCCATATTATGGACAGCATCTGAAACGAGAAGTAAACTTCCTGAAATTAACCCGAAGATAAATTCTGTAATAGTTATTATTGAGTTCATCAAAACTGTAACGAGAACCCTGCTCTGAACCTCTTTTTGGTTTTCCTCTAAACCATGATGCGTATGATTATGACTCATTATTTCACCTCTAAAACGCCTTATTGTAGCAACTTTATCGCAAAAAATTAAATTTTTCCAATATTTAAGGTCCTTGTAATTTTAATCATTGTAAACTTCTACCATGTTAAGCCTTTTTTTACTTGCCTTCCGAGTCTTTTTGTGCTTTGGGGTATCGGGAGATTATTTCACCTCCTTAAATAAAAAACGGCAAGATTCTTCCTCGTTCACTACGTTCGCTCGTCAGAATGACTGGGTTGGGAGTTTTGCACTTTCTTACGCAAGGAAAAGAGTACAGAATAACACCATACTCAGCAATTCTGCTTTCCTCCTCCGTGTCATCCTGAGGAGCAATAGCGACGAAGGATCTCATCCTTTTAAGGGAGTATCGAGAAGGATGTTTGCACCTCCCTCGAGGGATGGTTCTCTTTTACTTTCTTTTAGGTGATTTTTCGACAGGATTTTTATTTTATACAGTGAAGAGATCTCTTCAAATTTTAAGAAGGAGGAATCTATGACAGTATTAGAGGAAAATGGAATTTTAGACATTATTGTAGAGAGTAATGGCAAGAAAAGGAGAGAAAGTGTTACAGGAATAAAACCCACAGTAACTGATGCCGATTTATACGAAATTGCAACATCTATTGCAAACCTTCTTGTTGAACCTGTTGCTCTTATTAGAAGAAGAGTCTCAAAGACCTATACTGCATAGGGAGGTAAAGAATGGCTAGCACAAGCACAAAGGTAGTTAGACTTGTTTTTAAAACAGAAAATGGAAAAACTTACGCAATGGAATTTAGTAATCCAAAAGATGGAATAACCACTGCCGAACTACAAGCACTTGGCAACCTCATTGTTAGTAAAAATGCCATCTTAACTAAAAATGGAAACCTTGTTGAATTTGTTGACGGTGGAATTGTTGAAAGGAACTTTACAGACCTTATTCCATAGTTGAATTGCTTGGCTCGGGGGTAAAAAACCCGAGCCAAATTAGTCGGAGGAGTATATGGACGAAATAATAACAATTATCCAAAATGTGGGTTTTCCCATGGCTATTGCAACATACCTACTATTTGTTTTTGGTGCAAAAATTGATAGATTAAGCGATGCTGTAGAAAAATTGGCAAGTTTAATTGATAACATGGGAAAAGATAAATGAGAAACATAAAGTATATAATTTTACACCATTCGGCAACTGAAGCTCCAGGTGATGGAAGTGCTGTTGCCGATGCAATCATGCTTAACCACAGAAGAAGGTGGCAAATATCTTTTCCAAACTATGTTTGCGACTACCACTATATGATAGGACAAACAGGAAAGATATTTAAAGGACAACCTGAAGAATTACCCTCTTGGCATGCAACAAATTATAGGGTAAATTTGGAAAGTTTAGGAGTTTGCTTTCTTGGAAATTTTGAAGTAAATATAATGAGTAAAGAGCAATTTAATGCAGGTGTAAAACTCTTAAAAGAACTTGTTTCGAAATATGGAATCAAAAGTGAAAATGTTTTGAGACATAAAGATGTTGTATCGGATATTACTGGTTTAAGAAACTCCACTCTATGCCCAGGTAAAAATTTTCCATATGAAGAAATGCTTACTTCTGTTTTTTCGCTTTTTAAAGATGTTGGTGATGATTACCCATATAAAGAAGAAATCACAACACTATACAACCTTGGTATTGTATTGGGTGATAATGGCGAAATGAGACCAAAAAATTGCCTTAAAAGAGAAGAAGGTTTTCTTTTAATTTACAGGTTGTTAAAGTTTTTAGGGAAGATCTAAATCTATATGGCCCAAGCAAACAATTGGGCCATATAGAGTTTATAAAAGGGATTGACTTCTTTAAATCAATTGGTATAATAGATTGTCAAAATTTTATCTAAAAGAAGAAAAATGGACATGGAAGGAGCAAAAAACAACAAGAAGAAAATACCTGGCATGGTATATATACTTTTCTCTTTTATTCCATGGATTACCTACTGGATACTCTGTGGAATGGAAAGCAATTTTGGGCTAATCATTCCTCTGTTTATATCTTTTATCCTTGTTATCCCACAAATTTACAAAAGAGATTTTAACATCATGGATGTTTTTTCACTTGCATATTTCATCGTTGCTAATTTAGGATTTTTCATCTTCAAAACACAAGTCTTTATAGAAAAAAGTGGCTTTCTTGGATACATTGCACTGTTTTTCATGTCAGCTCTTTCTTTACTAATAAAACAACCTTACACTTTGCAGGTTTCAAAAAGAGATTACCCCCCAATCTACTGGAAAGACAGGTTTTTTATTTTAATAAATAACATAATTACCCTTTTCTGGACGATAATCTATGGACTTAATGCAACCATATATCTAATCTTTAGTATGCCGCTTACGGTAATTTTTTCAAATCTCTTAATTGTTGTAGGAGTTCTATTCTCAATTGTTTTCCCTTTGAAGGCACCGTCTTTTTTTACTTTAAAGGAGTTCAAAAAATATGATTGGCGTATTGGTTTAAATACTGAAAGACAAAAAGGAAACAACGAATACGATGTTATAATTATTGGGTCAGGAATAGGTGGGTTAACTTGTGGAGCTTTGCTTTCCAAAAGGGGATATAAAGTTTTACTCTTAGAACAGCACTATTTAGTTGGAGGTTATTGCTCTTCGCTTAGAAGAAATGGGTTTATCTTTAATACTGGTGTTGAAGACGTAAGTGGCTTATGGGAAAAAGGACCTATTACGTATCTACTAAGGGAGTTAAAACTGAACAAAGAGGAACTTTTTGTTAGAAACAAAACGAAGTTTATTTTTAAAGGAAACGAAATTGAAGTAAATAATTTAGAAGAGCTCATCAATAGCATCTCAACGCTATTTCCCGATGAAAAAGAAAACATAAATGCGTTTTTTGAAGAAGCTAAAGAAGCCTATGCCGAATGCTATAAAGATACAACCTACGGCACCCCACTTCCTGCAGAAATCATAGTGAAAGTTTTTGGTGGAGGTGCCCTTTTAGACTACCCTAAAAACAATCCTCATTTTTACGATTGGATGAATAAAAGCTTTAAGCAAAAACTTGACGAATTCTTTGAAAATAATGACTTAAAAACTTTACTTAGTGGCCTTTTGGGATATTTAGGAACGACTCCAGACAAAACAGTTGCAAGTTCAGCACTTACAGCAACGGTATCTTACTTTCTTTATGGAGGTTTCTTTCCAAAAGGTGGAGCACAAAACTTTGCAGATGCCCTCAAAAAATTTATTTTAGATAATAAGGGGACTATTTTATTAAACCATAAAGTAGATGAAATTTTAGTTAACAATGGTGCTGTAGAAGGAGTAAGAGTTTCAGATGAAATTTTTAAGGCACCTATTGTTGTTGCAAACGCCAATGCCAAAACAACATTCTTAGAATTAATTAAGGAAAACACCCTACCTAAGGAATTTATTGAGTATATAAAAGGTTTGAAAATGTCTCCTTCGGTTTTTATGGTATTCCTTGGTGTTGATATGGATCTTTCAGAATACCCAACTCTCATACACCACTTAGATGAAGGGTTTGGTATAGTTATTAATTCTAATGCCGATAGAAATTTAGCACCAAAAGGAAAAGCAAGCGTAACTCTTTTAACTTCTGCAAACTATTACGAATTTAAAGAAAAAGAAAAACAAGAATACTCGAAGATGAAGGAAGATTTTGCTAAAAAGCTTATAGAAAAAGCTGAAAAAGTTATCCCAAACTTAAGCAAAAAGATAATAGTTCAAGATGCTGCTACTCCAAAAACATTTAAAAGTTATACATCGATGCCTGAAGGGGCTATATACTCTTTTGACCAATCAATTGAAGTTAAAAGGCCATTCTTCAAAACTCCCATTAAAGGCTTGTATCTTGCAAGTGCTTCAACTTTTCCGGGCGGAGGAATTGAAGCAGTTGTAATTTCTGGGATGATATGCGCAAATGATATCTGTAATTGGAGGTTTAGATTTCAATAAGGAAGGTTGCTTTTGAATTTCATTTCGTTGAAGGTAAACAAAAGGTAATGTTCTTCAATAATTTGAGGGGAATATTTCCCTCTCTAACCCTCACCTTCGATACCAAAAGGAACAAACGAATAAGATTCTTCACTTTGTTCGAAGTATTACAAGGAAATACTCCTCAAGACTCCCTTGTGTGTTCTTCTTGTTTTTGGGGGAGCATCGAGGGGGGACTTTCATCCCCTCGAATTTAAGGATGAGATTCTTCTCTTCGTTCAGAATGACACCTGTCACATGATTCTGTTTTCCATTTCTTATCATCAT
>DYKR01000030.1 GCA_020722505.1 Caldisericum exile
CTCTTTTAGATGGTAAGAACCTATCTTTTAAGTTTTAAAAATACTTCCTTTAAAAATTATTAAATTTTCTTTAAAATTGTTTTTCCCTATTGACAAAACGACAAATTACTTTAAAATCTTGAAAATTATGGATAGATTGGTTAATTTAGCAGTAGTTAATAATAACAATAATAACTACTCTGCCGGGACCGGCGAGAGTGGGTAAACTATTGCTAAATTAACCCACAAGAGCCGGTCAAAAGCCGGCTCTTTTTTATTTGATACAAATTTTAAGGAGGTTAAAAATGAAAAAAGAGGTATTGGAAGTGGTAAGTGAAACAATCTTTAGAATGGGAGAATTCTTAAGAAAAGAGGGTTTTATTGAACTTCTTCCAGTTATTATTTCTCCTCTTACGGATCCATTGAATCACTCGGTGAATGAGGCAAAAATTCCATACGAAGATGGTTTCTATCATCTTACAAAATCAATGATTTTCCACAAACAACTTGCTTTAAGAACGTATCCAAAAATCTTCATCTTTTCACCAAATGTTAGGCTTGAGACAAAGGATAAGAAACATACAGGAAGGCATCTTATAGAATTTACACAGTTAGATTTGGAAGTAAAGGACGCAACAAGAGAAGATATATTGACTCTGGTAGAAAATTTAATCATCTATACGATGGAAAAACTCCATGAAAAGTTCAAAGACTTTATAGAAAAGAAGAACCCCAATTTTCATATCCCAAAAAGACCATTTGAAAGAATAAAATATTTAGAAGCAAAGAATCTCTACGGAGAAGATTTTGAAGCAATATTATCTAAGAAGGCAACTGAGCCATTTTTCCTTATAGATATACCTATTGAAGAAAGAGAGTTCTACGATAGATTGAGTGAAGATGGAAAAACATTAGTTGATATGGATTTAATTTATCCTTATAGTTTTCAAGAAGGAATGTCTGGTGGTGAAAGAGAAAATGAACTTGAAAGAATCATTTTTAGGATGAAAGCAAAAAATATGGACCCAAATGAGTGGCAGTGGTATTTAGATGAAGTAAAAAAATCCATTCCAAGGTCTGCAGGTTGCGGAATAGGAATAGAAAGATTTGTTAGGTTCGTATTAAATTTACCAAATATTAAAGATACAAAATTATTTGCAAAATTACCAGGAGAAATTTCGTTATAAAACTTAAATGCGTATAATGGGAAGTTAAGGAGGCAAAAATGGAAGACATTCTAAAGATTGTAAACGAAGAAGGTGTTGACATCATCTGGCTTCAATTTACTGATATCCTTGGTTTTCCCAAATTAGTTGAGATACCAGTAAAAATGTTGCCAAAGGTATTATCAAAAGGCATCCCTTTTGATGGCTCTTCGATAGAAGGTTTTGCAAGAATTGAAGAATCTGATATGCTTCTTAAACTAAATCCAGAAACATTTACAATTCTTCCTTGGACAAAAAACGACGAAATCAAAATTGGAAAAATCATTTGCGATGTCTATTTAGATGAAAGTCGTCCTTTTGGAGGTGATCCAAGATTCATTTTAAAAAAGACAATTAAAGATGCAGAAGAAAAAGGGTTTCTCATGCAAACTGGTGTAGAAGAAGAATTCTTCCTTTTTAGATTGAAGTTTGACAGACCAACAACAGAAGTAGTAAGTAACGGAAGTTATTTTGAAATGCTTCCAGAAGATATCGGAGAAAAAACACGATTGCTTATAGCTAAAACTCTTGAAGAAATGGGTTTTGAAATAGAAACATCCCACCATGAAGTCTCGCCTTCACAACACGAAATCGACTTTAAATATGCAGATCCCATTACAACTGCAGATAGAATAATTACCTTCAAGATAGCTGCAAAAACTGTTGCTCTTATCAACGGGTTGTATGCAACATTTATGCCGAAGCCTCTTTTTGGAGTAAACGGTTCAGGGGCACATACAAACATCTCTCTTACTGATAAAAACGGCAATAACCTATTTTTTGACAAAACAAAAGAATTTGAACTTTCAGATACGGCAAGGTATTTTATCGGAGGGATTTTCAAGCATATAGATGCAATAACGGCAATAGCAAACCCCTTAGTTAACTCCTACAAAAGAATAGTCCCCGGTTTTGAAGCACCTGTTTATGTATCTTGGGCAGTTAAAAATAGAAGTGCTCTTATAAGAGTTCCTCAAGCAGATGAAGGGTCAAAGAGAATTGAATTCAGAAGCCCAGACCCAACAGCAAACCCCTATCTTCTCTTTGCAGTTTTATTAAAAGCAGGATTAGATGGTATTGAAAATAAGATTGACCCAGGTGAGCCAGCAAACGAAATAAACATCTTCGAAGAAAATGAAAAGCACCCCGATAAATTTAAAACCCTTCCGTCAACGCTTAAAGAAGCAATTACAGCGCTTAAAAACGATGAACTTATAAAAGAAGTTCTTGGAAGTGTTGTATTCGAAAAATACATCCAAGCAAAAGAAACTGAATGGAACGAATACAGAATAAGCGTAACTGATTGGGAGATAAAAAACCAGTTTTATCTATATTAACATAGCCTCTATATCCAACTAATAACAAAACTATGGTATAATAAATTGCTATGAAAAAATTTTCTATTGTAATACCTGCACACAACGAGGAAAAGTTCATTGAAGAAACGCTATCATACCTTGCGAATATTGGGTATCCAACGAATTTATTTGAAGTTATAGTTGTAGAAAATGGGTCAACTGACAAAACATTACAAATTGCAAAAAAATTTGAGAATGTAAACTTCAAAATATTTTCAATTAACGAAAAAGGTGTATCAATTGCAAGGAATTTTGGAGCAAAAAATATTAGTTTAGACTCCGAATGGATTATCTTTCTTGATGCAGATACGCATTTAAAGAAAGGCTTTTTAAATGATTTAAGCGAATTTTTAACTAAACACGCACATAAAAATCTTGCAGTTGGCACAACTTCACTTTTGCCTAATAAAAACGAGTTGTATCCGTTTTTGTGGTTTAAATTTTACGATTTAGCACATATATTGCTACATGCTTCTTTAAGTATCCAAATTGTTAAAAAAGATGTGTTTTTTAAGGTTTGGTATGATGAAATTCTTCAGTATACAGAGGATTGGAAGATGATGAAAGAGGCAGAAAAATTTGGTAAGTTCTTCTTTATGAAAACAGATAAGGTTATAACTTCAACAAGAAGGTTTGATAGTGTAGGTTGGTTTAAGCAATTAGCACTATTCACTTTTTGGGGTATCATGCCTGAAAAGTTCAAAAGAAAAGTAAAATACGAGGTAATAAGATGAGAATACTACTTGTAAACGATGATGGGATATATGCAAAGGGTATAAGAACTCTTGCTAAGTTTTTAAGAGAGTTGGGAGATGTTGTTGTAGTTGCTCCAGATAGACAAAAAAGTGCTGCAGGCCACTCTCTTACAATTAACGATGTTTTACTAATTAAAGAAGTAAAACTTGATGATGATTTTGAAGGAATTACCGTTGTTGATGGAACACCAACTGATTGCGTGCTCGTTGGACTAAAAGATATCATGAAAAATAATCCCCCTGATTTTGTTGTGTCAGGAATAAACCATGGAGCAAACCTTGGTGGAGATATCCTATATTCTGGAACTGTTGCAGGCGCATTAGAAGGACTTGCAAACGGCTTTAAGTCGGTAGCGATTTCGTTAGATGTAAAAGGAGACGATGGCTATTTTGAGACAGCAGCAAAAATTGCAGCAAAGATTCTTTTAACAAGTGAACTCTTTAATGGAATAGTTGAAGAAAGATCAATTCTCAATGTAAATGTGCCAAATGTAAAATACGAAGATTTAAAAGGCTTTAGAATCACAAGGCAGGGGAAAGTCCAATATGAAAATTACCTTGAGAAATATATAAACCCGCACGGTAAAGTGTTCTATTGGATTGGAGGTGATAGGCCTGCCTTTGAGCTTGAAGATGATACAGATTCTTTTGCAATTGCGCACAATTACGTTTCGATAACTCCAATTAACATTGACCTTACAAACTATTCTTATATAAACAAGTTAAAAAAGAACATAGAGAAGTTAAGCTTATAGAATTTAAATTAAAAAAGGGGGAGAAATTTCTCCTCACTTTTTACATATTTCTTGAAAGTGCTCTTAAACGTTTTATTCTTTCCTCAATTGGAGGATGGGTTGCAAAAAGTTTTTCTACATTTCCAAAAGGATTAGAAATAAACATGTGGGCAGTTGCTTCACTTGATACTCTCATAGGCTTTGTGTAACTTCCTATTTTTTCAAGAGCAGAAGCAAGCGCCTCTGGGTCTCGTATAATGTATGCACCAGTTGCATCTGCTAAAAACTCCCTCTGCCTGGAGATAGCAGAACGGATCAACATAACTATTAAAGGAGCAAGAATTGAAAGCACTAACCCTATTATTAAAAAGATAACGTTTCCACCTTCGTCTCTATCTCTTCTTCTTCCGCCAATACCCCAAAACATACTTCTAAGCATTACATCACGAGCAAGGATGATAAGTCCAGCAACAATTCCCACTACAGTCATAAGAAGGATATCTCTATTTCTAATATGAGCAATTTCATGGGAAACTACCCCCTGCAACTCCTCTCTATTTGTAATAGACAAAAGCCCTGTTGTTACACAGATCGTTGCATGGTTTTGGTCTTTACCTGTTGCAAATGCATTTGGCTGAGCTTCATTCATTATGTAAACTTTTGGTTTTGGTATTCCTGCAGCTATTGAAACTTCTTCTACAACATTGTGTAAAACATAGAATTGCGATGGGTCCGCAGGAATTGCATTTACAGAAGCAAGAGCAATTTTATCTGAATTTTCATAGGCAATCCAGTTGTAGAGGAAAATGATAACAACAAGAATAATGATCCCGGTAGTTCCCCAGTTAAAATACCACACAAAAAAATAACCAATCAAAAAGAGTATAAGTGAGAATATAACAAGGAAGAAATAAGTCTTTCTTACATTTTCGCTCTGTAATTCATAAAGTGTCTTATTCGCCATAGATACCACCTAACTAAAATTGCACTTTTACAGGACCTCTTGCCTCCTCTTCAATTGGATAGTATTCTTTTGGAGTAAGATGCATCAGATTTGCAACAAACACATCGGGGATTCTTTGCTGCTTTGCGTTGTATTGCATCACAACATCATTATAGAATTGCCTTGAAAAAGCAATTTTATTCTCAGTATTTGCAAGTTCTTCTTGGAGTTTTAAAAAGTTTTCGTTTGCCTTTAACTCAGGATAGTTCTCTGCAACAGCAAAAAGTGTTTTAAGAGTTTGGGTGATTTGGTTGTTTGTTTCTCCAATGTCTTTAACGGATTGAGCACCCAATGCCTTTGCACGTAGTTCGCCAAGTTTTTCAAAGATCTCTTTTTCATGTGCTGCATACCCTTTTACAGTCTCTACAAGATTTGGAATAAGGTCGTATCTTCTTTTTAATTGAACATCAACTTGAGCCCAAGCATTTTCAACTCGGTTTTTAAGGGTAATGAATCCGTTATAAATACCCACAAACCATAAAACTAAAACCACTAAAACTACCAACAAAATTATTAGTTCCATTTTTTACCTCCTTAGTTAATGATAA
>DYKR01000005.1 GCA_020722505.1 Caldisericum exile
ACGAGCGAACGTAGTGAGCGAGGAAGAATCTCATCTTTTATTCAAAGGGATGAAAATCCCCACTCGATACTCCCCCAAAACTTTGAGATCCTTCGCTATCGCTCAGGATGACACCCTACTTCGTCACGGAGTTTACACTGAGCGAAGCGAACGTGCTCAGGATGACACCCTACTTCGTCACAGAGTTTACACTGAGCGAAGCGAACGTGCTCCTCAGGATAGCTTGGTAGGAGTCATTCTAAATAGCAAGAAAAACTCCTCTACCACTTCTTTAGCAAGGCTTCTAATTTTGGAACAAATAAAAGCAATATTTTATTTTGTGTTTCTTAAATTTGGAAGATAATGTTATAATTAAATATGAAAATTGCTATTATTGGCCCGCAACAAACAGGGAAAACAACTCTTTTGAAAGCGCTTTCAAAAGATGAAGGTTCGGTTTCTTTTGAAAAAGAGAATATAAAAGATGTTAAAATTTTTGACAAAAATGTTTTAGAATTATCTTCTCATTTTAACCCTAAAAAAACAACGTTTGCAACACTTACATTTGTTGATGTGCCAGGAATTCCCACAGGATTTGACGAAAAGAAAAGAAGGAATGAACTTCTTTCAAATATTAGACAATTTGATGCGCTTATTGTAGTTTTAGATGCATTCTCAAAAGAAGACTTTTTAACTGATATTAAACTTTTTGATGGCGACCTTATCCTTTTTGACCTTGATGTAGTTGAAAAAAGGCTTGAGAAACTTACAAAAGAAAAGCTCACTCCAGAAAAAGCTTTAGAGCAAAAAACACTTTTGAAGTTTAAAGATTCTCTTGATAAAGAGATCCCATTAAGGAACCTTGAATTAACAAACGAAGAGAAGCTTATAACAAAATCTTTTGGTTTGTTTACCATAAAACCTACCCTATACGTAATGAACATTGATGAAGATAAAGTTAAGAATAGCGAAGAAATGGTAAAAACCGCAAAGGAGCACCTTAATTTCAAAAACACAGAATTTGTATGCTTGCCAGTTTTACTCTTATATGAATTAGAACAATTAAGCGATGAAGAAAAGCAGGAATTTTTAAATACGTATAATCTCAAACAGGATGCAGTCTCAGAAGTAGTAGAGCATGCTTTGAAGTTATTAGACCTTAATGTTTTTTATACAGTTGGAGAAGATGAAGTAAGGGCGTGGCTTTTTGAACGAGGGCTCAACGCAAAAAGAGTTGCAGGCAAAATCCACTCGGATATTGAACGTGGTTTTATTGCAGCTGAGGTCATCTCTTATGAAGATTTTAAGAGTGTCAATTTTTCTTTTAAAGACGCAAAGGCAAATGGCCTTTTAAGGATTGAAGGCGCAAACTACATAGTCCAAGACAAGGAAATAGTGCACTTTAGATTTAACGTATGATGACACTTATTGCTTTTTTATTTTTTGTTATTTCTTTTCTTTTACTATTAACAGTTGTAATATTATTTCAACTAATTACTGTATCGCAAGAAAATAAAAAACTAAGCATTATAATAAGTTCACTTCAAAATTTATCAAGAGAAGTTTATAAACTGACCGACCAAACGCGCTTTATGAGTGCAATGTGGGAGACTCTTAAAGAAGTAACAAATGCAGATGAATTTACATATTTTGTTTTCGATGGTCGTGATACACTTATACCAGAATACGTTAGCGGTATATACAAAAATGAAATTCTCAAAGTTAGGTTAAAATTAGGCGAAGGTTTCACAGGCAGGGTAGCCACTACAAGAGAGCCTGCCTTTCTAAATGAAGCAAATAAAAACCCTATATCAAAGCATATACCAGGAACACCACATGAGGAATCTTCACTTCTTGCAACTCCCATTACTTTTAATAACAAACTTTACGGAGCAATTCTTCTTACAAAATTACAAGGAAAAAAGTTCAATAAAGAAGAGTTAAAAATTACAGAAATTTTTACAAACATGGTTGCTTCGCTTATTGCTTCTCAGGATCACATTACGACTATTAAAAATGGATTTACAGGCTTAATAAGTGTGCTGGTTAAATCAGTTGAGCTAAAAGACACATACAGCGCCTACCATTCCTTAAGAGTTTCTTTGATATCAGAGGCAATTGCAAAAGAGATGAATCTACCAGATGCTGAAGTATACCGTTGTAAAATCGGAGGACTTTTACACGATATAGGGAAAATTGGTGTTCCAGAGGATCTTTTAAAAACTGATAAACCCATGGATGTAAGTAAAAGTGAAATAATTTTGAAGCACCCTGAAATTGGATACAATCTCTTAAAAAAAGTTGCATTATTAGATGATATTGCTGATACTGTGCTTTACCATCATGAATGGTATAATGGTGATGGCTATCCAAAAGGGTTAAAAGGTGAGCAAATCCCAATTTCAAGCCGAGTTATTTCTGTTGCTGATGCAATTGATGCAATGTATCATGGAAGGCCGTATTCACAGAGAAAAAGTATAGAAGAGATATGCAATGAACTTGAAAAGTGGAGTTCTAAACAATTTGACCTAAAAGTTGTATTAGCAGCAATCCAATCAAGAAGTAAAATTGAAGAAATACTTGTAAATGAATTTAACGAATCAATTGAAGACTATGGAAAAATATTTGAGAATATATAAAATGTTTTTGATTGTTTTATCAGCTTTTGCTATTGTAATTTCTGTATATTTATTGGTGGATTTAGCCATAAATAGAAGATTCGAATTTTCAATTACTAAGTTTTACTTAATCTCCTTTTTTCTTCCAGTGCTTGCTCTTGTTTCTATTTATTTTTCTTACAAAATCAGTAAAATGTTTTTTACAATAGAATTAGAAAGCAAACTAAAAGAAGAGCTTTTAAAAAGCGATTTTACGGATTCTTTAAAGATCTTAACGAAATATCTTAAAGAGAGTTTTCATACTAATTTAAACGTGTTTCTTTTAGAAAAAGACGAAATAAAAGCGATTGTTTGTAATTTTTCTTTTGATAACGAAACTCTTATAAAAACACTAAATTCTCCTAATATTACAATCAAAAAGAAATTCAATAATAATGGTTCACTTTTTCTTACCCTTGAAAGCGAAAACTCCCAAATTATGGAATCCATAAGTAGTGAGATAGATAAGTTTTTGCATATCATAGTATCAAAATACATCTTTGAAAAAGAAAAATTCGATTTAGGGAAGAGGGAAAAATATTTGAAAAAATTCATAATGTTTACTGAACTCCTTGATAAGGTAAGCCACTCTCTTGTCTTGGAAGAAATGCACTATACGATTATAAGTGGTGCAATGAGCTTGTTTGAGGCAGATAAAGTTTCATTACTTGATGTAAGCAAAGGAAAAGGCAACTATACTTTTGTTGCAACAATAAATATAGATTATAGTGAATTAAAAGGTATCGAAGAGAAAATTAATTCTGCTTATTACGGCGAACATATTGATTCAATTGTAAGAATTGGGAAAGTTAATTACGTTCAAAATACATTTGAAATCCCTGGCTGGTATAAAACAATTGAAAACCCTGAGTCATGGATTGGTATCCCACTTTTGGACCTCGATAATAAGGTTATGTATGTTGTAAGTATTTCAAAAAATAATACAAATGCTTTTAATAAAGAAGATATAGATTTTGCAGAAACCTTTGCAAGAAACGTGAACATTGTACTTGCCAAGAACCTACTTATAGAGAAATACCGTTGGGACTCAATTACAGATCCACTTACAAACCTCTACAATAGAAGAGAATTTGAGGAAAAATTAGTTTATGAAATTAATCAGTATAAAAAGTATAAAACACCCTTTACTTTACTTGTTTTAGACCTTGATAAGTTTAAAAAATTCAACGATACTTTTGGGCACACTATGGGTGATAGGCTTTTGGTTGAGTTTGCAAGGGTTTTAGAAAAAGTTGTAAGAAAAGAAGACAGTATCTTTAGGCTTGGTGGAGATGAGTTTGCGGTGATATTGAGAAATACTAACAGTAAATTAGCAACACAAATTGCAGAAAGAATAAAGTTAAATACACAAAGGATAAATTTAAATGTTCCCTTCGATATCGGTGTTTCAATTGGTATAAAAGAATACGAAGGAGAAAGTCTTAGTGATTTGTTGAAGACAGCTGATAGTTATCTTTACATTGATAAAAATAAAATAAAAAATTAGTCAATTCTTGAGATACCATTTATTTCGATTGTTTTGTTAGTGCTATCCCATAAGACATCAAATTTAAATGCTTCCATAATAAACCTCAAAGGCACGTATGTGCGGCTGTTTTCAATAAATGGGGTAACATCCATTGTTAATTTTTCTCCATTTACAAAATAGTCTTTACTTCCTATTTTTAATACTATTAAGCCATCTTCAATCAAAACTTCTTTTGTTTTTTCTTTGTAATCAACTTTTAACCCCATTGCTTCACTTAAAAAACGAACCGGCACAAAAGTGCGTGAGTCCTTAATAAATGGAGCAACATCCATCTGATAGCTTTCATTATTCACAAAAAACGTAAAACTACCAATTATGAATTTTAAATTAAACACTCTATAAAAATTCTCTACGATAATTTCTTTTTCTGCAGGAGGTAAAATTAGCGAAGAAAATGGAACTTTTGTAATTCTACTTTCATTTTTTGTATTGATAACCTTAAAGGAAATATCTTCATTAAAGGCAATTGGAGAAATGGGCAAAGCTTTTCCCATGGTAAAAAGTGGATATCTAAAAAGGACAACCCCATAGGAGTTAAGATAGGCATTTTTGATTTCAAGTTGAGTTTCTTCAATAGCAATTGAACTTGGGTTAATCCCGATGTAAAACTTAAGGGTATTATTTGTTAGTGATTTAATCTTGTTTGCAACGTATTCAACGTAGTCTTCCGTTTCTTTAAGGCTCGAAAGATAAACCATGGGTATTACAAAATCAACTATATCTTTAAAGGTGTCTCCAAAGTAAGCGAAATTGACCTTTTGGTATGGATATGTCTTTGTAATTGATGGCGCTTCTTCTATGGTATCGTATCTATATCCTCTTGAAACAAGAAATGCACCAAATTCTAAGTCTTGCTTAATTGATTTTGCGTAGTTTACTAAATTAAGTGCAACCTGTTTTAACACAAGTTCTCTTAAATTTACCCAGCTTGCGATGTTTTTATCTTTTTCTTCATACAACTTAAACATGGTTTTCCAATCCGCAGGCTTAACAAAAGTTTTGTATGCAACGTTAGACACAAACTCCATATCTATACCTTGTTTTTTTCCAAGAGCAACAAATTTGTCTAAAAAGTCATAACTTCCATTTGGATATCTTATGTAGTCAAAAACAATGCCATCAACATCGTATGCAAGGAGTTCTTTTAAGAAAAGTTTTACATAACTTAAGTATTTATCTGAAAGTAAACTTACGTAGTAAGTATTTTTCTCATAACCTAAATTTCCCATACCTTCGGTGGGATTTTTCGAAAGGAAATACTTATCCATTATTATGGGGAAATAGGCATAAACCTTGAGGTTTTTTGATTTTGCTATTTCAATAATTTTAGAAAGGTTGTCAACTAAAGTAGGAAAATTTTTTGAATTAAAAACAACATAACCTTCCGGAGTTTTTGCAAGCACAAATATGGCGTTATACCCAAAGTAGGCAATATCACTTAAACTTTTTTCAATTCCAGCCTTTTCAAGGTCGTCTGCTCTTACACAGATACCTTTTAGTTTGTTAAGAGTTATAAAGTCGGTATCTCCCTTTAAAATTGGTTGGGAAATTATTAGAAAAATAAAAAGAAGCGCCAAAAATTTTTTCATCATCTTTTAAATAAATTAAAACTTTTTCTTTTTACTCTTACAGTAAAAATCCTATCGGATGATATAATCCATGTTGCAATTGATATTGAAACTAAAGAGAAAATAAGTAAGTATACAACACCTATAAGGAAGATTGATGTATTGCCAAAAAGGAGTTTTTGACTTGCAATAAAAGGATAAGAAAAAGGTATTGCATAGACAAATATTTTAATAGGTAAACTCAGATTATCTACATTTGTAAAAAAGGTAAGAAAATACGGAAGCATAACAAGAATCATTAGTGGAGTAAGATACATCTGGGCAGTTTTTGTATCCTCGGCAAATGTTGCAAGTATGCTTGAAAGCGCCAAAGAAGCGAGAATTGTAAGAAACAAAAGGACACCAAGGTAGAAATATTGAATGGGTGTAAAAGATAATCCAATGCTTTCAAGGATTTTTGATGTTTGGGCATTTCCTATTTCACCCATTGAAACTCCACGTAGGTAATTTGACATACCTATAAGATAGAAAAATGATATAACAAGTGCCATAATTGATGAAGCAAGCATCTTTGAAAGTATTATTAAAGGCCTTTTTATAGGAGCAGTCATAAGTGTTTCAAGAGTTTTATTCTCTTTTTCACTTGCTATAAGGTTTGCAATCATCTGTGAAGCAAAAATAATTACGAATGCAAGGATGATTGGAATAAGAGTGATTTGTGACGTAAGTAAATTTTGCACTGCTTCGGGAGCAATAGGGGAGATAGCGCCCTTTATGACGGTAAATTCTTTAACCAAAATAGGGTTTTTAATAATGTTTGGGTCAACATTGGTAAAACTTTTGATGTACATATTTGAAGTAGTTTCATTGATAATTTTTACTACGCTTTCTAACCTTGCCTTTGCACTTAAAGAAGCAATAGATATACTTTTCATTACAGAGTAAATCTTTAAACTTGGCTGTTTAAAATTATTTAAATCGGCTCCGAAACCTTTGGGGATTTCAACAATCACATTGATATCTTTACTTTCTGCATACTGAATGGGATTTAAAGAATTTTCTTTGTAAATCTCAGGGATAGTTGACGCTTTTAAATTATCAATGAATTGCTTTGAGGTATTACTCTTATCATAATCAACTACAAGTATTTTTTGTGGTTCCGCATATTTTTTAATTTCTGTTTGCATGATGTTACCCATAAAACTATAAAAAACCATTACAACTAAAAGTGGCACAATTAGTTGTAATGTTATTATTTCCTTAATGTCTTTTTTAAGAAGGTTTATGAAGTTTTTCATTTTACAGCCTCCATAAAAACTTCTTCAAGGTTTCTTCCATTATAACGTTCCTTAAGTTCGGCTGGTGAGCCTATATCGAGGATATGTCCTTTATCAATTAGAGCAACTCTGTCTGAAAGGTATTCTATTTCGAGCATATTATGAGAGGAAATAAGCACTGTAACACCGCTACTTGCAAATTGTTTAATAGTGTTTCTTATTTCAATAGAGTTAATAACATCTAAGCCAGATGTTGGTTCATCAAGGATGGCGAGTTTCGGTTTATGCATTAAGGCTCTTGCAAGAAGTATTTTTCTTGTCATTCCTTTACTGTATGTTGAAATTTTGTCTTTAAGACGGGTGCCCAAGTCAGAAAGTTCTATTCCTGTTTTAAGGATTCTTTGTAAATCTTCCTTTGTATCTGCATAAAAACCAGCCATAAACTCAAGATAGGCAAGCCCCGTTAGGTTTTTGTATGCACCTGCTTCCTCTGGAAGGTAACTTATAATTTTTCTTATGCTTTCGTCATCTTCACCAAGTTTGTAATCGTATATAAATACATTGCCACTATCTTTTCTAAGAATTGTTGAAAAAATTCTTAAAGTTGTGGTTTTACCTGCTCCATTTGGACCAATAAGACCAAATATTTCTCCTTCGTATACTTCAAAGCTTATTGAATCAACAGCCTTTATCTCGCCGAACTTTTTTGATAGATTTTCCGTAACTATAGCGTGTTTCATTATAACCTCTTTCGGAATATTATACGAAAATTTTTAATTTTAAAAGAGGGGTTTACTTTGAATAATATTCGATTTAGTTATAAATGTTTTACGAAGGAGTAATTTATAAAACAGTTTTTAAGTTTTGTTGATGGTGAAGTAAGGGGTCATTGCTTTTCATCCCGATACCCCTTTTTAGTCATCGTATATAATATACCAGGTTGTGATTATCCTGAGCGGTAGCAAAGGATCTCAAAGTTGAGAGCGTAGAGAGATCCCCCTTAAGGCTTCCCAAAATATTAGAAAAAGAGATAAGAAGACACTCCTTCAAGATTCTCCCGAATACTGAAAAACATAAAAAGATGAGATTCTTCGTGAGCAAAAAGCCTCCTTCGAACTTCCCCCACATCATTACGCAATATTCTCATTGCGTAAGTAAGTTCGAAACCTATAACGCCTTTATTCTGACGAGCGAACGTAGTGAACGAAGTGAAGAATCTCAAATTCGAGGGGGTAAAAGTCCCCCCTCGATGCTCCCCCAAAACTTCGAGATCCTTCGTCACTATCGTTCCTCAGGATGACAAGGAAAAAGTAAACATGATGATAAGAAATGGAAAACAGAATCATGTGACAGGTGTCATTCTGAACGAAGTGAAGAATCTCAAATTCGAGGGGGTAAAAGTCCCCCCTCGATGCTCCCCCAAAACTTCGAGATCCTTCGTCACTATCGTTCCTCAGGATGACAAGGAAAAAGTAAACATGATGATAAGAAATGGAAAACAGAATCATGTGACAGGTGTCATTCTGAACGAAGTGAAGAATCTCTCCTTTGTTTTTGAGTGGAGTTGGAAGGAAGGTGTGTTCACCTCCTTGATTAATAATCCCTTATTCATCATGGCACTTATACTATATCCACTTCGCAAAATTAACATATATTAAATAACCAACTAACACTGAACTAAAAATAATCTTTTTACTCTTAACCCTATATATACTATACCAAATTCTAAATTTTGCGAAAATATTTCCAGTGTATAAAACAATGTTAAACTTATTAATGAAAATACAAACATAATAGTTTTCTTTTGCACATTCAATTATAAGAATAGACTAAAATTAAAAGTATTGGATTTAAAACGGCAAGATTCTTCGTCTTCGCACTTGCTTACGCAAGGAAAAGATTGCAGAATGATCCTATGGGACTTCGCACTTGCTTGCTCCACTTGACTTCGTCAAGGAGAAGAGTGCAGAATGACCATGAGAGGCTCAAAATGACTAAGTCGTGGCTGAACGACTAAGTAGAATATGCCTCATCAGAATAATCACAGGGGGTTACGCCCTTAGCATAACTAAAGAGGCTCAAAATGAAGAATTATAAGCATCATTTTGAAAGAATGGCAATTGGCGGCATGAAATGAATTAAAACCAGGCTTTTTACAAAATGTGTTTTAAAAGTTATAATATTAGCGTATGCACCTTATCGTTGGTTTGGGAAATATCGGTAAAGAGTATGAAGACACACGCCATAATGTTGGCTTTATGGTGGTGGATAGGCTTTCAAAAGAATGGAAAATTAAGATTAATTTTGCAAAACACAACGCCTTGTTTGGAAGGGGTATTGTAAACATTAAAGATGTAGCATATGAAGTAATTTTAGCAAAACCCCTTACGTATATGAACCTTTCTGGCCGTGCAGTTAAACAACTCCAAGATGGTTTTATGGTGTTATCAGACCATATTATCGTTGTGCACGATGACCTTGATTTACCTTTAGGAACTATGCGGATTAAAGTTGGTGGGTCTTCTGCAGGACACAAAGGAATTAAATCTATAAAAGAACTCATCCAAGACCCGATAATAAGGGTGCGTATTGGAATTGGAAGACCAGAGCACAAAGAAGAAGTAGTGGACTTTGTATTATCGCCATTTACAAAAGATGAGAAAGTTATCCTAAACGATGTTATTGATAAAAGTATTAATGCAATTAGCCTAATTATCTCACGGGGTGTAGAAGTTGCACAAAGAGAATACAACAGATGAGATTAGAGCATTTAACCGATAAGGCATACACCTATAAGCGGTTTATTGAAAAGGAAAACTATATAAAAATAAAGGGTGTATTCACCGAACTTCTTGAAAGTATCGTAAATGAACTTGAGAAAAAAGTGCTTATCATTGTTAATTCCCAAAGTGAAGTAAATACACTTTCAAAAGTATTTAGAGAGGCACTTGTCGACACTGAGTTTGGTTTGTTTCCTTACGAAGTAAATTACGTGAGTTTGCTTCAACTCTTTAAGAAAAAGGAGTTTTTGAAAAAATTCCCTTCTTCTAAAATTGTTATTTCTACCATAAAAGGAATTTTTGATTACTTACCAAGCGAAGACCTTTTCGAAGAGTTAAGATTAAAAAAAGGCGAAAAGGTGCGTTTAAATGATATTGTTAATAAACTCTCTTCTTTTGGATTGGTTAGAAAGTATGAAATAGAGAATCCTGGGGATTTTTCACTTAAAGGAAGTATTATTGATGTATACTCTTTTGATTACAATAGAGCAGTTCGAATCCAACTTGATTTCGATACAATTGAAAAAATTGCCTTTCTTAACGAAGAACTTGTTAGCTTGGAAGAAGTAGAAGAAGTTAAATTTACTTCTGTTAGGTTCCTTTCAATTGATGAAATTGAAGAAATTAGAAGTAAGGTAAAAGACACCCTTTTAACTAAAGATGAAGTTGTAAGAGAGACAGTAGAAAAAGACCTTAGCGAACTTTCAAAGAGTGGTAATTTTGGTGTAAATTTTTATCCGCAATTTCTTGCAAACGGTAAATTTTTTGCCTATAGAACTCTTCTTGACTATGCAGAAAATAGGGTTTTCGTTTTGTTTGATCTTAAAATAGATGCGTTTTTGAAAGAATTTGACGATTTTATAGATAAAGAAGCTAAACTTTACGGGGCATTTATCAACAAAACTTCTGTAGAAAATGTTTTTAACCTCATTAAGCAAAGAAAAGTAGTTGAGTTTGGACATTTCGAAACAAATGCTATAGATATACCCATTAAAGAAGTTGGCGAAGATATTACACTTTTGGGAAATTTAAAGCAGTTTGTTTTAACAGAATCAAAGAATAGAGCTATCCTTTTTAAAACAGAATTTGTTGATAGGGTAAAAGAAATTATTGATGCTTATGAAATTAAATATAAACTTAACCTCAGTGGGGAACCTGGTGTTTATGTTGAGGAGGGTTTCCATAAAAGTGGAATTGAAACTCCAAAGATGGTTGTATTTACCGATAGAGAACTGTTTTTCCACATTGAGGCAAAGAAGCCCAAAAAGATTCTTGAGACAAAGGCAATTATCTCTCTTGAGGAATTAGTTGAAGGTGATCTCGTTGTGCATAGAGATTTTGGGATAGGTATTTTTAGAGGACTTGTAAAATTGGGTGATACTCCAAAAGAATTTCTTCTTCTTGAATATAGAGACGGCGAAAAACTCTACGTGCCGCTTGAACGCATTGGGTTTGTAGAAATATACATCGGCGACAAAAGGGTTATTTCTTTAAGTTCCCTTTCCTCAAATGAATGGGCAAAAGCAAAAGAAAAAGCCAAAGAAAACGCAAAAGAATTTGCAAAAAAGCTTCTTCTTATACAGGCAAAAAGGAAAATTTTTAAGCGAGTTCCCTATAAGCCTTTTCCAAGAGAAGAAAAGATCATCGACCTATCTTTTCCTTATGAGTTAACGGATGACCAGATAGAAGCGATTAAAGATGTTTACAGTGATTTAGAGAGTGATGGACCAATGGACAGGCTTATAATAGGGGATGTTGGATATGGGAAAACAGAAGTTGCAGTAAGAGCTGCTTTAAGAGTAGTTTTAAATGGCAAGAAGGTAATGGTGCTTTCACCTACCACAATACTTGCACTACAGCACGAACGCACATTTAAAGAAAGGTTAAGGTTATTTCCAATTAGAATTGAGATGCTTTCACGCCTTACAAACATAAAAAAAGAGAAAGAAGTATTAGAAGACTTACGCAATGGGAAAATTGATATCGTTATAGGGACACACAGATTATTGTCAAAAGACGTCGAGGTAAAAGACTTAGGTTTACTCATTGTTGATGAGGAACAGAAATTTGGAGTAAAGCATAAAGAAAAGATAAAAGAACTAAAAGCAAATTTGGATGTGCTTACTCTTTCTGCAACTCCAATACCCAGAACACTCTATACTTCACTTATCAAACTAAGGCCAGTTTCTCTTATTTTAACTCCTCCAGAAGGGCGAATTCCTGTTAAAACATTTGTTTTTTCTTATGATGTAGAAATTATGAAACAGGCTATTGATTTTGAGCTTAAAAGAGGTGGGCAAGTTTTTGTAGTTTTTAACAACATTGAAAAAATTTATGGTTTTGCTGAATTTATAAAGAGCCTTACCAATACAAGAGTTGCCGTTGTGCATGGCAAGATGAGAAAAGAAGTAATAGAAGATGTGATGGTTGATTTTTACGAAGGCAATGTAGATGTCCTTGTTGCAACCACGATAGTTGAAAACGGTCTTGATGTTCCTACTGTGAATACTCTTATTGTGATTAACGCAGAAAATTTAGGACTAACGCAGATGTATCAACTAAGAGGTAGAATTGGAAGATCTTCAACGCAGGCATATGCGTATTTTTTCTATACAAATAAAAACTTGAGTGCAATTGCAGAGGAACGTCTTGAAGCAATAAGAGAATTTTCAGAAGAGGGTTCTGGCTTAAAGATAGCTATGAAAGACTTAGAGTTAAGGGGTGCAGGTAATATTCTTGGTAAAGAACAGCACGGACATATTGTTTCGGTTGGTTACAACATGTATTTGAGTCTTCTTGATCAGGCAATTAAAGAACTTCAAGGGAATGTAGTTGCTCCTGTAGAGGAAGTCTCTGTAAGACTTAATGAAAGTTATTATATAAAAGATTACTATATTCCTTCAAATAGCGAAAGGATTCTTTACTACCGCAAAATTACGCAAGCAGAAACTCTTGCCGAAATAGATACCGTTAAGAATGAACTTATAGATAAGTTTGGCTACCCTCCTCATGAAGTCGAAAACCTATTAACCGTTGGGAGGATAATGGCTTTAGGGAGATTAGTATCTGTAAAAGAAATTTACCAAGAAGGAAATAGAGTGTTTATTGTGATTGAACAATCTAATAAAATAACTGTTGATAAACTTCTTAAGGTTTCAAAAATTATGAAAAATGTGCAGTTTGGATCAGATTACATTTCTTTTGAAGTCTCTTTCCCCTTGCAAGATGTTTTAAAAGTGCTAAACTTATTAAGTGAATATGAAAAAGTTAGATAATTTCATTTTTGACCAATCTATTGTTGAATCCGTTAAGGCGTTTTTGGTGCTTAACGGAGAAAATTTAAGAAAAGAAAATGCCTTAATTTTTGAAGTGGATAAGGAGCATATCTTTGATGTGTTTTTACATCTTCTTTTCCTTTACAAAGTTAAACTTGAAACACAGATTGTTGTTGATAGGGTTGAAGATTTCGATATTCTTATGGGAAAATTCTATATTTTTATTGGGACAACACCTCCAAAAGAGATTTTAGAGAACCACAAAAAAGAATTAGATGATTTCTTAAACGTTGCTCCACTTCTTAGTATTAACGAAGATGTTAAACAATTCTATATGGTATTTTTGATGATAAAAACTCTAAGGAAGCTTTGCCCTTGGGATAGAGAGCAAACGCATCAAACTCTCATACCGGAACTTGTTGAGGAACCGTTAGAATTACTTGAAGAAATAAAAAGAGGTAAGGTTGATGGAATAAAAGAAGAACTCGGAGATGTGCTACTGCAGATACTTTTGCACTCAGAGATAGCAAGTGAATCGAACGAATTTTCCTTTAAAGATGTTGCAATAACACTATTTGAAAAAATGTTTGAAAGACATCCCCATGTGTTTAAAGAAACAGTTAATAAATCTTCAAGACAAGTTTTACATGATTGGGAGAAAAACAAGAATAAAAAAGAAACTATTAACATATCTAAAATTCTTGCAAGTTTTATAACAACGCTTGATATCCAAGAGGAAGCCAAATTTATTGGGCTTGAATTTAGAAACAAAGAAGAGATATTTCAAAAAATTGAAGAGGAAGTTGAAGAAGTTAAAAACGCAAAAGATAACATAAAAGAAGAAATTGGAGACCTTCTATTTTCGGTGATTAACCTTGCAAGATTTTTAAAGATTGACCCAGCACATGCTTTGTTTCTCTCATATGAAAAATTTGTAAAAAGAGTTGAGCGCTTTAAAAAATTGCCTTCCGAAGAAAGACAAGACATAGATAAAGCCTGGGAAATTGTTAAAAGAGATGAATGATAAAATATTTAACAAAAAAGCCCTTTTAAGAGATCTATTTTTAGCAATTCTTGCATCTGTAATTGGGATTATTTTTGTTTCACTCTTTACACACAATTGGAACTTCGTTGAATTATTTAAAGCTTTTAAACCAACTTATATAGCTATTGCCTTTCTTTTGATGTTAATAAACTGGCTTTTAGAATCTTATGTGATTAAAATTATTGGAAGTGTTTTGGGGTATAACATTACTTTTAAAGGAGCCTTAAGAGTGTTTTTAATAGGTGGTTTCTTTTCAAGAATTACTCCTTTTGGTGGAGGTGGAGGGGAACCAGTTCAAATTATCATACTTTCAACCGAGAAGAAGATCCCGCCTGGCGATTCAACTGCGATTATTTCGATAAAGATGTTTATTGGCACTTTTGTTAGGGTAAGTGTTTTCCTGTTTGTGCCAATATGGATACTAATTGCAAAACATACGTGGTCAATGTCTCCTGCTTTAAATGTTATTATTACTATAGGCATTGTTATTACACTTACTTTATTTATTTTTCTTACAGTTTTTATTTTTAAGCCAGAACTTTCAGAATCTCTTGCTAAGAATTTGTTTAAAACAAGGCTCCTAAAGAGGTTATTTAAAGAGCAAACAAGAGCAAAAGCACTTTTATGGCTTGAAAAAATTGTTAAAGACTTTTCAATTGCTCGAAATAAGCTTTTTCTTTTGAGTGGAAAAATTATTTACTTAATATTTCTAATAAGTTTTATCTCCTGGGGAATTGTTCTCCTTACGCCAGTTATACTTATGAGAGGGCTTGGTATAACTTCCCCTTGGCCTGAAATTGTGATAACTGCAGTTATATTCTACATATCGGAAGCCTATATACCCACACCTGGTGGAAGTGGAACAGCAGAAATCTCAATATTTGCACTATTTGCAAGTTTAATTCCCAATCCTCTAATTGGGACATTCGTCATAGTTTGGAGATTTTTTAATCACTACTTTTTACTCATCATTGGTGGGCTTGCTACGTTCTTTAGTCAATTTAAGATTAGAAGATCAAAACCCAGAGAATAACCTTTCACCTAAGAATGTTGGTAATTTTTTTTCAATGATCTTTTTGTATACGGTTTCAATATCGTAATTAAACCTATTAAGGGTGACAGAGTATTCGTTATCATCAAAAATTAGAAAAGACCCTTTTGGATCCCCGTCTCTTGGCTGTCCAACTGAACCAACATTTATAAGATACTTTGAGCTTCTTTCAAGAAAAACCTTCTTTTTCTGTTTGAAGTCAATGATTTTAAGGTTATTATTTTTATCAAGTTCGCATAGGCACGGGACATGTGTATGGCCGTAAAAGCCTATAGGCGTTGTAAGGTATGAGAAATTTTCCATAACGAGATCTTCGGTAAGTATATATTCGAATGGTTCTTTAGGAATAAGCGATCCATGGAAGATTGTAAATTGCTCTTCAATAATATTGTATGGAAGGCTTTTGAGAAATTGTTCGACTCCATATGATATTACTCTTTTTGTATAAAGGATTGCCTCTCTTGCGTATGAATTGAAATTAAAAATGATGCTATCTCCACTTACACCTGCATCGTGGTTGCCTTTTACACTATTTATTCCTTTTTTAATGATTTCCAGTGCACAACTTTCGGGATCAGGACCGTAGCCAACAATATCTCCACAGCTATAAATTTTTTCTACACCACTTTTTTCGATGATTTTTAAAGCAGTTTGTAATGCCTCTAAATTTGAATGAATGTCCGAAATAATTGCGATTTTCATGTTAAATTATAATAAAAATAAAAAATTACAAAAACTTATTTAAAAATCAACTATTTGCAAAAAATTACAATTTGTGTAATAATGATACTTATGAAAGAAATGACGGAAGAAATTTTAAGAAAAAACGGACTTAGGGCAACCAAACCAAGGGTGGCTATTTACAATTACCTTAAAAGCGTCCACACCCATCCTACTGTTGAAGAAATTTACAAAAACCTCAAAAAAAGGATGCACAACGTGAGTTATGCAACAGTTTATAATGTGCTTAACGAGTTTGTTAAAAGCGGTCTTGCAAAAGAAATATCTACTTTTGAGGACGCAAAAAGGTATGATGGTAATATAGAGCCACACATCCATTTTATTTGCAAAAAGTGTGGAAAAATTGAAGATATTATGCTTAACGAAGAGCCAAACTTCGTTAAGGAATTAGAAGGTAGTGGCTACCTTGTTAAAGAAGTTTCCGTAAATATTTACGGAATTTGTAAGGATTGCCTTAAGAAAGAAAGTAATTAAATTTTTAACTTTGCGCCTGTAGCTCAATGGATAGAGCAATGGCCTCCGGAGCCATTTATAGGAGTTCAATTCTCCTCAGGCGCGCCAATGTATCAGCCCCTTCTTTAAGGGGCCTTTAAAATATTTTTTAAAAAGGCATTTTTGTTTAAAATGTTATAAATTTTCGATTTTCGGAGGCTTAAATGGAAGCATTTGAAAAAATAAAAAGAAAAACTGTTGAGATAATTAACGAAGATGAATTAAAGCATAAACTAAACACTAAAAGGAAATTGAGAGTAAAACTTGGGTGTGATCCAACGGCACCAGATTTACATTTAGGACATTACGTTGTCTTAAGAAAATTAAAAGACTTTCAGGATTTGGGACATGATGTTGTGTTTATTATCGGTGATTTTACAGGGCTCATTGGCGATCCTTCCGGAAGATCAAAAACAAGACCTCCGCTTTCAAAAGAGGCAATAAAGGAGAACGCAAAAACATACTTTGATCAGGTGTTTAGAGTTTTAGACAAAAATAAAACAGAAGTGCGCTACAATTCCGAATGGCTTTCTAAAATTACTTTTGAAGAATGGTTTAAGCTTAGCGCAAATTTTACTTTGGCAAGAATTCTTGAAAGAGACGATTTTCAAAATAGGTTCAATAATAATATACCCATTTTCTTCCATGAGCTTTTTTATCCTTTGATGCAAGCGTATGACTCTTATGCAATTGATGCTGACGTTGAGCTTGGTGGAACCGACCAGAAATTCAACCTCATTATGGGAAGGCACCTTCTTGAAGTAAAAGGGAAAGAGCCACAGATAGCAATTATAATGCCTATTTTAAGAGGGCTTGATGGTGTTCAAAAAATGAGTAAAAGTCTTGGAAATTACATTGGCATTACCGAAGACCCACAAACTATGTTTGGTAAAATCATGTCAATACCAGACAACCTCATCTCTGAGTATTATTTTCTTGTCTTAGATGTAGATGAAGAAAAAGCAAAAGAGATTGACGATTTAATTAGTTCTAATAAGGTAAATCCAAGAGACCTTAAACTTGGACTTGCTAAAGGTATTGTTGAAATTTTCCATGGAGCAAAAGAAGCTCAACTTGCATACGATAATTTCATAAAAGTATTTAGTAAGAAAGAACTTCCCGAGGAAGTTAAGGAGATTGATGTTAGTGATTTCATGGTTGATAATAAGCTCGATGTAGTTAACCTCTTGATAAACCTTAAGGTTTTATCTTCAAGATCTGAAGTTAAAAGACTCATTGAGCAAGGTGGTTTAAAATTAAACGGAGAAAAAATCAACGCTTTTAAAATAGAAGTAAATAATGGTGATGTTTTAAGAGTTGGTAAGACTCATTTTTTTAAACTTAAAATTTCTTAACCTGTAAGGTTTAGAGTAGTTTAGTTAAATTTTTTGAAATAATGTTTTCTTTGGCTATTTGATAGCCTTTTTCTACTATTTCGTTTTTGCTTTCAAAATCAAAAATGTCGTTATTTAAAGGAACGTGGATTATGTAATCTGCCTTTGCAAGATCGTCAATATACAGAGTGTCGAGAGTTATATCAAGCACTCTTAAAATAACATCAAAAGCATTTTTAAAATTCTCTTTTATTTTGAATGTTTGTAGGAAGTTTACGTCAATTACAATAACTACGTTTGCTCCCATTTCTCTTGCAAGATCAACTGGTGCGTTGTTTAGTATGCCTCCATCTGCAAGAAGCATGCCGTTTATACTAAGTGGTTCAAGATACGGAGGGATCGCACCTGTTGCATACATTGCTTCGTAGAGTTTTCCTTGGGTAAGTGGCACGAGTTTTTCTGTTATAAGATCAACTGTAACACACCCAAAAGGTATTTTTAAAGATGAGAAATCTTTTCCTTCCGTTAAATCCCTAAAGACTGTTCTAATTTTTCTTCCCGAATCAAGCCCTTGTCTTGTAAACAGTGGAATAAGAGCTGCTTCTTTTAGTACAGAATTGAGAACTTTGTTATTTTTTCTTTCCAAGAAGAGCATTCCTTTTGATTCAAGAACTTCGTAAATATTAAGTTTTTCTAAAAGATTTATAAGGTCATCTGCACTGTATCCAAAAGAGTAGAGTGCTCCAATAATACCCCCCATGGAGGCACCAGTAATAATGTCGGGTTTTATGCCAAATTCTTCAAATGCCTTTAAAACACCTACGTGCGCTAATCCTCTTGCTCCACCACCAGATAATACTAGCCCTAATTTCATAGTTCCTCCTTTAAATTTCTAAGTTGAATCCGTCAAATGCTGCAATTACTTCTTTATTATACTTTTCACTCAACTCTTCTGCCACTTTTTGTGGGTTTGCTCTTAACATGGTTAATCCGAAATGAGTTAAGACTACCTTTTTAGGATTACTGTATTTTAAAAATTTTTCTACATCTTCTACATTAAGGTGCATCACTTCTTCTTTTTCTTTATACCTCACCACATTTAAAATTAATATATCAGAATCCCTATAGTAATCTAAAAGGTCGTCAAAGAAAAGTGTATCTACAACAAAGGAAATTGTTTTGTTTTCTATGTTAAAACGGAACCCGTAAGTCTCTACAGGATGTTTGTGCCTAAAGGTTTTAAATTTTAAATCACGGTAAACGAATTCCTGCTCATGTGAGAATGTTTGGATCTCCTCTAAGTAATCTCTTAAGAAGGGGAGTATAACCCTATTTTCTGAAAAAAGGGCTTCGGTTGTAGTAAAGAGTGCGCCGTATTTTTTAAGACCACCATTAGTTATAGAGTCGAGAATCACATTTGCATCTGTTGAGTGGTCTAAATGGATATGGGAAAGTATTACTCCATCTACACTCTCTATGGGAGTTTTTGGTCTTGATGTTGAAAGTCTTAGAAGTGTCCCTGGACCAGGGTCAAAAACTAGTGTTGCTGATTTTGTTTTTATTACTGTGCCAGCAGAATACCTTAGTTGTTTTGCAACAACAAATCTTGCCCCCGCTGTGCCCAAGAATTTTATTAGTCCCATATAATAAATAAGGGGGGTATTACCCCCCACACTTTTATACGATTTTTTCAATTGCCTGTTTTACTCTCTTTAAACCTTCAACAATATTTTCTTTTGATGTTGCGTATGAGAATCTTAGATATCCTTCACCAAACGAACCAAAGGCAGTGCCTGAAAGTGTGCAAACTCCTGCTTCATAGAGGAGATAATCTGCTAATTCTTTGGATGATTTACCAACTTTCTTAACATTGGGGAAAGCGTAGAATGCGCCTTTTGGCATTTTTACTGAGAAACCTGGTATTTCGTTTAATCCATTTATAATGAGATTTCTCCTTTCTTCGTATTCTTTTCTCATTCTTTCTGGTTCATCCTGTGGTCCTTTCAGAGCCTCAACACCTGCCATCTGGACAAATGTTGCAACACAAGAGAATGAATTTACTGCAACTCTTTTAAGAGCCTCAACAACTTCTTTGTTTGCAACAGCATAGCCTAAGCGCCATCCTGTCATTGCGTAAGTTTTAGAAAAGCCATCAAGAATAATAGTCCTTTCTTTCATACTAGGGATTGATGCAATGCTTACAAACTCTCCATCGTAAACAATCCTTGAATAAATTTCATCAGAGAGAATCATTATATCGTTTTTCTTTGCAATGTCTGCAATAAATTCAAGATCGCTATAGGAGAGAATCCCTCCTGTTGGGTTTGCAGGAGAGTTAATGATGATGAGCCTTGTTTTTGGTGTGATTAATCTTTCAAATTCTTTTTTATCAAAGGCAAAATCATTTTCTTCTCTAATTGGCATGGGAACAGGTTTTGCACCCACAAGTCTAATTGCCGATTCGTATATTGGATAACCAGGATTTGGGTAAATCGCTTCATCTCCTTCATCAAGAAGAGAGAGCATTGTTCCAAAAATTACATCTTTTCCACCAGGAGTGATGATTACCTCTTCGGGTGTTACTTTTATATTCCTTGTTTTTGAGATATACTCAGCAACAGCTTCTCTTAGTTCAAGTATGCCCTGTGTTGGAGAATAGTGTGTATAGTTTTCATTAATTGCCTCAATACCTTTTTGTTTGACGTTCTCTGGTGTGTTGAAATCTGGCTCACCGATTTCAAAATGAATTACACTTTTCCCTTGACGCTCAAGTTCCTTTGCTTTTGCAAGCATCTCAAAGGCAGTCTCAGTGCCTGCTCTTTGAATCATTTTTGAAATTTTCATTTAAAAACCTCCTTAAAATTTTTTATAAAATATTTTGACAACTACATTAACATTATACATTTGAATAAGTTTTTAAAAAATTTTTATTATTTTTAAGCGTTTTTCTTCCCTGCTCTAACCTCAACAAACGGAGTATCTATAACCTCAAGTTCAAAAGTTCTGTTCCCTCCCTTAGCCAAAAGTTTTGTGCCTACTTCTCTATGTTCTACTTTTACGTAGCCAAGAGCAAGTATTTCATTTCTTACAAACGACATGTTGCCTGAAGTGATGTAACCTACCTCTTCATCTTCATTGTAAATCTTCATTCCGTGTCTTGGGACACCACCTTTAAGGACTTTAAAGCCGGTAAGTTTTCTTTTTATACCACCTTCTAAATATTTTTTTAAGGCTTCTTTTCCGATAAAATCTTCTTTATCGAGTTTTACAGCAAAATCTTGTCCTGCTTCAAATGGGTTGGTTGTCTCATCGATGTCGTTTCCATACAGCCAGTAGCACACTTCAAATCTTAGTGTGTCTCTTGCCCCAAGCCCTGCAGGGAGAATGTTAAATTCTTTTCCCTTCTCTAGTGTTTCTTGCCAAATCTTTACGATATCGGTTGGCTTACTATAGACTTCAAATCCATCTTCACCTGTGTATCCTGTTCTTGAAATTAGCACATCAATCCCGAAAAGTTTACCTGAAGTTGATTTGAAATAACCGAGTTTTTCAAGGTGAATGTTGCCTTCGAAATATTTTTTTAGGAAGTTTTCTGCCTTTGGACCTTGTATTGCGACTTCTCCGTATTCGTTTGTTTTTCCCTCTATTGAAACGTCAAAAGAACCTCTGTGCTCCAAAATGAAATTCAGGTCTTTTCCGTAATTTGAAGCGTTTACCACAAGAAGGACAAAATCATCTTGTATTTTGTAAACAAAAATATCATCTACTTCACCACCGTGTTCGTAACAAATTGGTGTGTATTTTACTCTACTTAATTTCATATCAAGTATGCTATTTGTGACAATATAGTCTGCAAACTTGATAGCATCTTTACCTTTTATTTCGATTTCTCCCATGTGAGAAACATCAAAAATACCCACATTATGCCTAACATTTAAGTGTTCCTCTTTAATGCTCGAGTATTTAAGAGGCATTTCATACCCTGCAAATTCTATCATCTGTGCGTTTAGTTTGAGGTGTTCTTCATAGAGAGGTGTTCTTTTTAAATTGTTCATCTTTTATCCTCCTTTAACAATCTCTCCATTTGATATAACCGTTTCGACATAATTTTCGGCTATCCTATAGGGGATTTCTTCGTAGTGGTGGATACTAAGTATATTAATGTTTGCTCGTTTACCTTCTTCAATTGTTCCAACTTCTTTATCCATATCGATAGCTTTAGCAGCATTAATTGTTGAAGCAATTATTGCATCTTCAACGCTCATCTTAAGTTTTGTAACGGCAAGTGTAATGACAAAAGGCATCGATGGGCAAAAGGATGTTCCAGGGTTAAAGTCTGTGCCAAGGGCTACCGTTAAACCGATTTCTTTCATTTTTGAGTAAGGAGCGTAATCTTCTTTGCCCAGGCTAAATGAGACAGTTGGTAACAATACACCAATAACACCTGCTTCTTTCATTTTCTTTAAGCCTTCTTCGCTTGCATAGATGAGATGATCCGCTGAAATTGTAGATACTTCTGCTGCAACTTCTGCACCTCCACAATTTGATAGTTCATCAGCGTGTATCTTTGGTTTTAGCCCAAATTTTTTACCTACGTGGAGGATTCTTTTTGCTTGTTCTCTTGTAAACTTACCTTTTTCACACCAAACATCGTTAAAGTTTGCAAGGTCGTTCTTTGCGATGATTGGGATAATATCTTCTACTACCAAGTCTACGTATTTTTCATCTCTCATGTTGTATTCGGGTGGTATGATATGAGCGGCTAAGAGCGTTGATTTAAAATTTATTAACGTATGTTCTTTAAGGTCTTTAACTATCTTTAGCATTTTAATTTCTTCTTCAAGATTTAAGCCGTATCCAGATTTAACTTCAACAGTTGTTGTTCCCCAATCTGCAATTGAAGTAAGATGTTTTTTGGTTTCTTCAAGGAGCTCTTCATAAGTTGCCTTCCTTGTCCACCTAACAGTCGAGATTATCCCAGTGTTTTCCTCTTTCATAATTTTACTTTCTGGGACACCTTGCTGTCTTAGTAAAAATTCTTTTTCTCTTGTTCCTGCAAATACAAGGTGAGTGTGAGGATCAACAAAACCTGGTAGGACAACCTTTTTTGAGGCATCAATTTGGTATGTATTTTTACCTATTTTTACACTGCTTGTTACTTCGTCGGATTTGCCTACCTTAACAATACGTCCATTTTTTATTGCAACAGCGCCATCTTCAATAATACCGAGTTTTTTCTCATTGTCTTTTGCACTAGTTGTGTAACCGTCAACTAAAGTTAGGAGTTCCTTAATGTTGTAAATTAGCAAATCTACACTTTGACTTGCGTCCAAATTTCACCTCCATTATTCAAAAATTTTTGTTTCTAAAATACTGTTCTCATCAATTTTTGGAAATCTCAAATAGAATGAAAGACTTTCAAGCACAGCACGTATTGGCATAAGCCCTATAAGTTCACTCTCAACAACAGGCACTCCATAACGTTCTGCTTCCATTTTTACAATTTCAAATACCCTGTAGAGGGGTGCCTTTTTGTAGTTGAGTATATTCATAGAGACCTGCGCCATTCCTTTTTCTTCAATAAACATCCCTTTTGCCTGTATGAACCTTAATCCGCCAGAACTTTCTCTTATAGACTTTGCAATCTTCTCTGCAACGCTTACGTCTTTTGTTCCAAGGTAGATATTGTAAGCAATGAGAAATTCTCTTGCACCTACGGCAACTACCCCAGCAGTAGGATGCACTTCACTTGGTCCAAAATCTGGTGCCCAATTTGGATCTTTAATTTTTTCAAAAAAACCTTCGAACTCTCCTTTTCTAATATTTGGAAGGCTTTTTCTTTCCTCTTTTGTTGCTGATTCTGCGTAAAGATAAACAGGAATTTTCAGTTCCTCGCCTATTTTTTTACCAACGATTTTACTAATTTCAATACATTCCTCCATTGATGTATTCTTTATAGGAATAAACGGGATAACATCTACTGCTCCCATCCTTGGATGAGTTCCTTTATGATGTCTTAAATCAATTAGTTTTACTGCACTTTCTGCAACTGCAAAAGCACCATCTATTACGCTTTCTTTATTACCTACGAATGTTATGACACTTCTATTGTGATCAGGGTCCATTGATACATCGAGGATTTTTACGTTTGTTTTTTTGAGATTTTCTATCACTTGATCGATGACTTCTCTGTTTTTTCCTTCACTTATGTTTGGGACGCATTCAATAATTTTTTCCATAATTCACCTCTATCTTATATTGTATCTATCTTGAGTTATTAGTCAATGAAATTGAAGAATTTTCAAAAGGAAAAATATCGCTTAGAAATTTGATTCTATGAGGTTTTTGCAATTTAAGCAATAATGCGTATAATATACAAGGAGGTTTTAATAAGTTGGCAAAAAGTTTAATCGAAGAAGAGATTGAAAAGATCCTCAAAAAGAAAAGACTTAAATATGACAAAATTTCAGAAGGCGGTTTTATTCAGTATTCTATTTTTGATGTAGGTGAAGAGTTTAAGATCGTAGTTGTTAACGATTTTGTCTCTTTGAAACTCTCACTTCTTACGGAAGAAGAGATTAAAACCATGAATAATTTGTTGTATAGACTTGGGTGGACTTACAAAGATTTAACCTACTACAAGAAGAAAGTTGATGACCTTATGCTCTTTACGATTGATATTTTTCCTTTTTCTTACGATAGTTTTAGAAGCACAATTGAGGATATCCATCTAAATTTTAAATATAATGTGAACAAACCTGCTAAAACTAAACAAAAAACTTCAAAGGAAAATAAAGACCTTACTCCAAAAGAATTCTTTCTTAATGAGTATAAAAGTTTTAAACTTATTGATGATTCTGAAAAGGTCAATGCCCTTGAACTTTTATTGCAGGTGAAAGAAAAATATTTTAGAAATTTTAGGAGGCTTAAGTCGATTAAGGACAGATTAATGACTTTGAAGGAAGAGGTATTTAAAGATCCATCTGAAGTTGACCTTGAGGAGTTTTTCTTGCTTGATTTTGCTGCTCTTTTAAGAGTTATTGAACTTAACCTTTTGGAGTTAAGTTTAAAGGACTTTTTTGACAATTTCAAAGGGGAAATTAGGAAATGAAGATTAGTTTCATAGGCACAGGCACTATGGCAGTTGCGATGGTTAAGTCAATTTTGTCTAATTCAATTTTTACTAACGACAATATCATTGGGAGTTTTCATAGAAAAAAGAGAGCAGACGAAATAAGTAAAGATCTCGGAATAAGAACAACACTTTCAAATAGAGAGGCAGTGTCTTTCGGTGATATCATAGTGCTGTCAATAAAACCACAGGTTTTTGAAACAGTTGCTAACGAAATTAAAGACGAAATAAAAGATGGGCAGCTTGTCATTTCAATTATGGCTGGTGTTGATATTGAAACACTACAAAAAAATCTTTTACATAAAAAAATAGTTCGGTGCATGCCTAATACGCCTGCCCAGATAAAACAGGGAATGACAGTGTGGACTGTAACAAAGGAAGTAAGCGAAGAAGAAAAAAGCTTAGTTAAGAATATTTTGTTGTCAATGGGTTCAGAGATGTATGTTGAAGATGAATCATATGTGGATATGGCAACGGCACTTTCTGGAACAGGCCCTGCGTATGTTTTTCTCTTTTTAGAAGCCCTCATCAATGCGGGGGTGCATCTTGGTTTTCCAAGGAAAGATGCAACAGAACTTGTATATAAGACCACCTTAGGATCTGTGCTTTTTGCGATGCAATCAGATAAACATACAGCAGAACTGAGAGATATGGTTACATCTCCTGGAGGGACAACGGCAGATGCTTTATACGAACTTGAGAAAGGAGGTTTTAGAACAGTTTTAGAGAAGGCAGTTTACTCTGCATATAAAAGAACTCTTTATTTAAAAGATATCAACAAAAAGAAGGGGGGTTAATATGGTAGAATACGAAGTAAAACTCACGGCGTCTCGCAAGGTTTTAGAGCGCATAGAAAGCGAGGCGGAAATAGTATCTTGGAATGTTGTTCGCCTCTCCCCTATAAAACTCCTAAGTCATTATTATGACACTGAAAATTTCAAACTCCTTTTTAACAATTTTGCGTTTCGTCTCCGTGAAGAAGGATCAAAAAAGGTGCTTACCTTAAAATCCAATGGTATAGTTAAAGGTGGTATTTATGTAAGGCAAGAGCATGAAGTTGAACTTGACCACGAAAATTTTTTATCAAAGAGTTTCCTTAGAAAACACTTTCCAAGTATTTATGAGATTGTAAAAAATGAAGAGTTGATTGAGGTGCTAACAATCGTAAACTTTAGGCACCCCTTACTTTTAACAAAAAATCATTCAGAACTTGAATTAGATCTTGATTATTTACATTTTGTAAAAGGAAAGAAGAAAGTTGAGTATTACGAAGTAGAAATTGAGCTTAAAAAAGGACGAGCAGAAGACCTTATTGAATGCATGTCTCTTTTACAGGAGAAATATAATTTGAAATTTTCTGGAGCATCAAAGTACGAATTAGGCTTACGTTGTTTTAACGAGATTCCCTGTTCCTAATGGGAATTGTTATATTTTTAAGTTAAGATTTTCATTTATCAACCTCAAACTTATTTATTATTATTCTCTATTCAATGGGTTCAAAAACTTGCAATTTTTTTCTAGAATAATATAATTTCTCCAAATGAAAATTATTTAGGAGGAGGCAAATGAAAAAATTATTGGCAGTGCTTTTAGTTACCGTGTTCGTCCTTATGCTTTTTGTAGGAGCAAAAGGAAGCGAACCTCTCTTTGTTAGTGAATCTTCTTCTGTGTCTTATGAGGAAGCAGTTCCCGACGAAGTTATTGTAGGCTTTAAAGAAGGTGTAAATTTAGATGTAGCAAGGAAAAATGTTGAAAATGTGATCAATGGAAAACTTGCAAAAAAGGGTTTAAAGAATTTTGCTGTTTTTAAGCTCCCAAAAGGAATTAGTGTTAACGCTGTGAAAGCAATCCTTAGTCATGATTCTAATGTTGAGTATGTTGAACCTAATTACGTTGCTCATGCGTTTTCTGTCCCAAATGATCCGTACTTTTCTCCTTTCCAATGGAATTTTTACGATTATGGAATGCTAAGTAATGGATATGCATCAAAGTATGGGATACAAGCTGTCTCAAGTTGGAATATTACAAGAGGTGCGGGCGTAAAAGTTGCCATTATTGACACGGGAGTTGCCTATGAAGATTACTTTGATCCAGTTAAAGGACAACAGTATAAACTTGCACCAGACCTTGCAAATACTAAGTTTGACACAGCAAATGCCCATGATTTTGTCAATAACGATGCGCATGCAAACGATGATAATGGGCACGGCACACATGTCTGCGGAACAATCGCCCAGTCAACGAATAATAGTTTAGGTTGTGCAGGGATTGCTTACGAAGCTACAATTTTACCAATTAAAGTTTTAGATGCTTCTGGCTCTGGCACCTATGATGCAATTGCAAATGGAATTATATGGGCAGCAGATCATGGTGCAAGAGTTATTAACATGAGTTTGGGTGGAAGTCAAGGCTCAACAACATTGTATAATGCTGTTAAATACGCATATGATAAAGGCGTTGTTATAGTCTGTGCAGCAGGAAATGATGGAAGGCCCATACTTAGCTATCCTGCAGCTTATTCAGAGTGCATATCAGTTGGAGCAACAAGATTTGATGGAAAAAGAGTAAGATATTCAAATTATGGGACTGGTTTAACTCTTGTTGCCCCTGGTGGAGATACCTCTGTTGATCAGAATAAAGATGGTTATGGAGATGGTATTTTGCAGCAAACTATACTTCAAAGTAGCACATCACCTGCCGACCCAACACAATTTGGTTATTACTTCTTCCAGGGCACCTCTATGGCAACACCTCACGTTGTAGGAGTAGCTTCTTTGGTTCTCTCGGTGCATCCTGAGTTTTCAAATGTTCAAGTAAAACAGGCATTAATATCAACTGCAAAAGATCTTGGTAAAGCAGGGTATGATAAGTATTATGGTTATGGGCTTGTAAACGCATACGGTGCTATAAATTGGAAACCATAAAGAGTGTTATGAATTTGAAAAATTTTTTAGCAAAATTAAATCTGGAAATTGTTTTGTTTTTTTAAAATTTTACTATAATTATAGTAAGCCCGCTTTAGCGGAAATTTTTTATGGAGGTATTTTAGAAGTGGAAAGAAAAACAGGAAGAGTTAAGTGGTTTAACTCTCAGAAAGGCTTTGGGTTTATTGTCCCTGACGATGGTGGAAAGGATCTTTTTGTGCACTTTTCGGCAATCCAGAACTCTGGTTTCAAAACTTTAAAGGAAGGTCAAAAAGTTGAGTATGAAATCGAGCAAACCGATAAAGGTGATAAAGCTGTAAATGTAAAAGTGATTGGGTAGAGAACAATCTTAGTTTAATAAGCCCCACATGTGTGGGGCTTATATTTTTTTATGCGCATTTACTTTCTTAATTTTGTAAATTTTAAACAGAGGTATATAATTATATCTTGTGAAAATATTGGTAGTTGCAGAAAAGCCATCTGTTGCAAAGGACATTGCAAATGCCTTAGGAAAGTTTGATAATCAAAAAGATTTTTTAGAAAATGAAAAGTATGTAATCACCTGGTCTTTGGGTCATATCTGTGAACTCTATGAACCTGAGGATTACAATAAAAAACTTAGCTTTTGGACTTTGCAAGACCTTCCAATAATTCCAGAGGAATTCAAATTTAAAGTGAGCAAAGAAAATAAAGAAAGGTTTAATGTCATTAAAAAGCTAATGCTTCGAAAAGATGTTGATACAATTGTCAATGCTTGTGATGCTGGACGTGAAGGTGAACTTATCTTTAGAGAGATCCTCCTCCTTGTAAATCCAAAAAGTAAATCATTAAAACGTTTGTGGCTTTCTGCGATGACGAAAGATGAGATTTTAAACGAATTTAAAAATCTTAGAGATGAGAGTGAGTTTGATGATCTTGGGAAGGCATCCTTTGCAAGAGAAGAGGCAGATTGGCTTGTCGGTATAAATGCAACTCGTTCGTTTACAAGACGTTGGGGCGAACTTTTATCACTCGGAAGAGTCCAAACTCCAACGTTAAACATTATTGTTACAAGAGAAAAACAGATTAGAAGTTTTAAACCTACAACCTACTACGAATTAGAAGCCGATTTTAAAAAAGACGATTTTTCATACAAAGGTGTTTACGTTGAAAATGGAGAAACTCGACAATTTGATAAGTCGAAACTTGAGAAAATAAAAAAAGAAATTGAGGGTCTAAGCGGTGTAATAGAAAAACTTGTGGAAAAAGACGAACTTACTTCTCCTCCACTTTTATACGACCTTACGGAACTACAGAGAGATGCAAATAGGCTCTTTGGTTATTCTGCCAAGAGAACCCTTGATATAGCGCAAAGTCTTTACGAAAAAAGAAAACTAATTACTTATCCAAGAACCGATTCAAGGTATTTACCTTCAACGCTTAAAGATCGTGTTGTTGAAATTATTAAATCAATAAAATTTGATCCTTATAGTGTATTTGCTTCTGATATTCTTAAAAATGGGATAAAGTTTACAGAGCGTATCATAAACGATAAAGGCGTTACAGACCACTATGCGATAATTCCTACTGGTGATTTTAGAGAATTTGATAAACTTACCGAACAGGAATTTAAAATATTTGATTTAGTTATGAAAAGATTTATTGCCGTGTTTTTTGGAAGATCCAAAACAAAGAAATTTGGAGTTTTAACAAGTGTAAAGGACTATGAATTCACTTCAAGCCTAAGTTTTCTTGTTGACCCTGGCTGGATGAAGGTATACGGAAAAGATGCTACTATGCCCATTACCTTGAAAGAAAAAATCGATGTAATGTTAGAGAAGGCAGAAGTTTTAGAAAGAGAGACACAACCGCCTCAGCGATTTACTGATGCGACTCTTCTTTCCCAAATGGAACATGCAAACAAACTTATAACTGAAGAGGATTTAAAAGAAACTTTAAAAGGAAAAGGTATAGGTACCCCTGCAACACGAGCGCAGATCATTGAAAGACTCATCGGGGTAGGGTATGTTGAAAGAGAAAAGAATAATTTATTACCAACAGAAAAAGGAATAAGACTTATTGATCTTGTTTCATATGTAGGAGTAGAGGTTTTACTTTCCCCATCTCTTACAGCTGAGTGGGAATATAAACTTCTTCAGATTGAAAAAGGCAAGTATGATGCAACTACTTTTATTGATGAGATAAAAAAGCTAACCAACGAGATTGTAGATAAGGTAAAGACTTACAGTGGTGATTTTCACATAAAAATAGGTTCAAAAGACCCTGTAGGTGTTTGTCCTAAGTGTGGAGGTAATGTATACGAAACTGTTAAAGGTTTTACCTGCGAGAATGTAGAAAAAGGCTCTTGTGATTTTGTTATCTGGAAGAAACTTAAAAACAAGAAAATCACAAGAGAAATGGCTGAAAAACTTTTAAAAGGCGAGAAAGTTAGGTTAAAAAGAATTTTATCAAATAACAAAAAATACTTCGATGCAGATATAGCACTTGATAAAGAGCATAAAGTAAGTTTTGTATTTGAAACACCCGTTGAAGAAAAAACTATAAATGAGGAATCTCTCGGTAAATGTCCTGTGTGTGGTAGTGATGTAGTTGAGAAAGAAAGTGTTTATGCATGTGTTAACTATCCTAAAAGTTGTAGTTTTAGGATTAAAAAGGTAATGGGTGGAAGAGAACTTTCAAGAGAAGATGTTAAGATCTTACTTAAGGATAAAAAAACTCCAGTTTATGATGATTTTGTATCTTCTAAGGGTAAAAAATTCTCGGCAAGTCTAAAGATTGAAGAAGGTAGTGTCAAATTCGAATTCGAAAATAATGGGAAAAATCGTTCTTATAGGCGGAAGTCAAAGTAACGTTGGCAAAACAACTTTAATTAGGTTGATTTTAAGAGAGTATCCTAAGATGTTTGTTGCCTTAAAAATTACCAATAACGAAAGACACGGTATTGGCTTCACCGAGGAAACTTATGCCACTTCTATACCTAACAAGGACACTTATTTTTTCCTTGAGCATGCAAAAAAAGTATTTTGGGCAAGAGGTAATGTTGAGTATCTTACGGGAAATCTTCCCAAATATATTAAGACAATTATCGACCCTATCATCGTAGAAGGAAACGTATTTTTTGATATAGTAAAGCCTGATTTGTTTTTCTTTGTAGAAAGAGAAGGATTTGAAATTAAAGAATCTGCAAAAAAGTATAAGGATCTTGCTAATTATGTTGTAATAAATGGAAATTATTCCTTTAAACTTGAAAACAACGTAATTTATGCTAATTTGGATAGATTGCTTACAGCTGAGGATAAAGAATTTCGAAATTTTATTAACGCTAAAATAAGAGAAGTTATTTTAACGTAGAGTTTAAATTTTAAATGAGTTTGGGTGGACGATGGCGAGGAAAAAACTTAGGATTAAGTGCTGGTGTCACTCTGAGGAGAAAACCACTTGGTCATTCTGCACTCTTTTCCTTGACGAAGTCAAGTGGAGGCGCCTTTTTGCTTTT
>DYKR01000002.1 GCA_020722505.1 Caldisericum exile
ACGTGCGGCTTTGCTCTTTCAAATTTTTCTTTAGTTGCCATGTTTACCTCCTAAATTTCTCCTTTGGCTTTTTTAATAATTTCTGTTTGTATTTGAGAAGGAATTCTTTCGTATCTTTCAAAAACCATGGAGAAAGAACCCCTTCCCTGTGTAATTGTTCTTAAAATCGTTGTATATCCAAACATTGTCTCAAGTGGAATAGTTGCCTTAATAACAACAGTATTTCCCCTTTCAATTATCCCTTTAACATTACCTCTTCTTGAATTTACACTATTAATAACTTCACCTAAAAATGTCATCGGAACTATAATTTCAACGCTCATAAGGGGCTCAAGTAAATAAGGAGAAGCTCTATCAACTGCTTCCTTAAATGCCTTTGATGAAGCAATTTTAAAAGCAAGCTCCGAAGAATCTACAGGATGATATGAGCCATCCACTAATTCTACATAAACTCCGTAAACAGGAAAACCTAAAAGCGGTCCATTTTCTGCAGCCAGTTTTACACCCTCTTCTATTGCGGGAATAAAGTCTTTAGGTATAATTCCGCCTTTGGTTTTATCCTCAAAAATAATTCCTTTATCAAGATCAGTTGGAGAAATCCTTAAAACTACATGCCCGTATTGGCCATGACCACCTGTCTGTCTAATATACTTTCCTTCGGCTGTTGCAGAATTAGAAATGGCTTCTTTGTATGCAACTTGGGGCTTCCCTACTCTTGCTTCAACCTTATACTCCCTTAAAAGCCTATCTATTATGATTTCAAGGTGCAGTTCACCCATTCCAGAAATTATTGTCTCTGATGTATCTTCATCGTATTTAATCTTAAAAGTAGGATCTTCAATTGCAAACTTTGCCAGTGCTTGGGAAAGCTTGTCTTGATCAGTGCTACTCTTGGGTTCTACAGCAATAGAAACAACTGGCTCGGGGAATTTTATATCCTCAAGAATAATGGGATTATTTACATCAGAAATTGTATGGCCTGTATAGGCATTTCTTAATCCAATAACTGCTCCAAGATCACCTGCAGATATCGAATCTACATCTTCTCTTTTGTTTGCATGTAGTCTTAATAAACGTGCAACTCTCTGCTTTTCATCAGTTGTGGAATCTAATACATAACTACCTTTTTTAATACTCCCAGAGTAGACTCTAATAAAACTCAAAATACCAGAATAGGGGTCAGCCATAACCTTAAACACAAGTGCGGCAAGTGGTCCATCTGGATCGGGTGAAAGTTTAATTTCACTAGAATCTTTTGTTTTCGCAATTATATCTTCTCTATCAAACGGTGAAGGTAAATATTCACAAATACCATCAAGTAGCATCTGAATACCTTTATTCCTAAATGAAGAACCTACAAAAACTGGAAAAGCAATTGTTTCGATAGTTGCTCTTCTTATGGCTTTTTTAAGAACATCTTTAGGGATTGTCCCCGTTTCAAGATAGAGCTCAAGGGCATCTTCATCAACATCTGAAACTGCTTCAAACATTTTCTCCCTGTATAAATTGAATTTTTCTTTATAATTTTCTGGAATATCAACTGTTTCGAATTCTTCACCACTTTCGGAAGTAAAAATGTAAGCTTTCTCTTCTATTAAATCAATAACACCATTAAATTCATCCTGTTCTACAAGAGGAATGTGAACAGGAATTACTTTTATATTTAACCTTTCATTTATACTTGTAAGAGTATCCTCAAAAGATGCTCCAATTCGGTCCATTTTATTGATATAAATTATCCTTGGCACATGATGGTTATTTGCCTGTCTCCAAACAGCTTCGGATTGTGCTTCAACCCCTTCGACAGCAGAAAAAATAACAACAGCCCCATCAAGCACTCTAAGTGACCTTTCAACTTCTGCCGTAAAATCAACATGGCCGGGAGTATCTATAATGTTAATCTGATGTTCCTTCCAAAAACAGCTTGTAACTGCCGATTGAATAGTTATACCCCTCTCTTTTTCTTGGACCATCCAGTCCATTACGGTATTACCTTCATCTACATTACCAAGTTTGTAAGTTTTTCCCGTATAATAGAGGATCCTCTCAGTAGTGGTTGTTTTACCCGCATCAATATGGGCAATAATCCCGATGTTTCTTATTTTACTAAGAGGGGTACCATTACTCATTAAATTTCACCTACCACCTTAAATGTGCATAAGATCTATTTGCTTCTGCCATCTTATGCAAATCAATTTTCTTCTTATATGCAGCACCTGTTTCATTTGCTGCATTAATAATTTCTTCAGCTAACTTTTCTTCCATTCTCTTACCTTTTACCGATCGAGCAGCTGCAATTATCCACTTAATTGCAAGTTTTTGGCCTCTTTCTTTTTCAATTTCTATTGGGATCTGATAAGTTGCACCACCAACTCTTCTTGGTTTAACTTCTACCAAGGGTCTTACTTTTTCCAATGCAAGTTCAAAAATCTCAATAGGATCTTTACCCGTTTTTTCCTTAACAATATCGAACGAGGAATAAACAATTTTCTCTGCAAGGCTTTTTCTCCCTCCCTTCATCACGTTGTTAATTAATTTAACAACCATTACATGGTTATAAACCGGATCTCCTTCAATTTCTCTTTTCGGCGCAGGACCTTTTCTTGGCATTATGCACCTCCAGTCTTAGGTTTTTTAGCACCATATTTTGATCTTCCACGTTTTCTTCCTTCAACACCAGCAGCATCGAGAGCACCACGTATAATATGGTATCTTACACCAGGTAGGTCTTTTACCCTTCCGCCTCTTACCAATACCATGGAGTGCTCTTGAAGGTTATGTCCAATACCCGGTATATACGCTATAACTTCCATGCCATTTGTCAATCTTACTTTTGCGATTTTTCGCAAAGCAGAATTAGGCTTCTTAGGAGTCATTGTTCTAACTTGAATGCAAACCCCTCGCTTCTGGGGGCATCCTTCTAATGCCGGTGTTTTACTTTTTCCTTTTGCCCTTTTCCTAGGGCTTCTTACCAATTGATTAAAAGTAAGCATTGCATCCTCCTATCCAAATTTTCACATAACAAAAAATTATACCAAAATAAAATTAAATGTCAATAATAAAATTCATTCTTCAAATTCCATATTTGTGCCTGCAGGTATCTTCTTACCAACAATAATTGATTCTTTCATTCCTCTTAAAAGGTCTATTTTTCCTTTAATAGCTGCCTCAGCAAGTACTCTTGGTGTTTCTTGGAATGAAGCGGCAGAGAGGAAACTATCAGAGGAAAGTGCAGTCTTCGTAATGCCTTGAACCAGGAGTTTAAATTTTGCAATATTCTTTCCTTCAGCCTTTGCTCTTCTATTCTCCATCAATACTTTTTCTCTATCAACGATTTCTCCATTGTAGAAGTTAGTATCTCCAGAATCAACTACTAATACTTTATCAAACATTCTCTTCAAAATAACTTCAATGTGTTTAATGTTAATATCTACACCCTGAGACTTGTAAACTTTCTCAATTTCCTGCAAAAGATATTTTACAGTAAAATTCAAACCCTTAATTTCAAGTATCTCTTTAGGATCAAGAGATCCTTCACTTAAGATATTTCCTACTCTTACATTATCTCCCGTTGAAACATTTATCTTTTTATCCCTTGGAGCTGCAATCTTTATCTTCTCACCTTTACTTGTAGTAATGGTGATAAGTTGCCTCAATTTATCAGATGTAATTTCTACTCTACCTGAAGCATTTGCAATGATTGCCTTACCCTTAGGGCTTCTTGCCGAGAAAAGCTCCTCAACTCTTGGTAGACCTTGTATAATGTCTTTACTTGCAACTCCTCCGGTATGGAAAGTTCTAAGAGTTAACTGTGTGCCAGGTTCCCCAATGGATTCTGATGCCACAACACCAACGGCTTCCCCAATTTTCACTACTTGCCTATTGGAAAGATCTATACCGTAACATTTTGCGCATACTCCATGTTCAACATTACATGTTACAGGAGAACGCACTTTGACTTTTCTTATACCTAAGTCTTCAATCCTCTTAGCAATCTCTTTTGTAATTAGTTCATTCCTCTTAACTACTATTTCTGCATTACTATTAAAAACATCAACCTTATCAATATTAAGTTCCTCTAAAATCTTCAAAACATTTTCGGTAATCTTTTTACCTTTCTCTAAAACTACTCCATTACTATCATGGACATCTTCAGCCAGTGTATGGCCAAGAGCCTTTTTATTTACCTTTATTTTCTTTACCTCTACGGGAGCAAAAACATTTTCAGATGCAAATCTTCCCCATATCTGCTCGGATAATGATATAACAGGTTTATCGTAGTTATTACCCTCAACAATAGGTTCTACTTCAATACCGTTAACGTAATCCTCTATAAGGATGGAGTCAATTTGGCGCTCATCAAGCATTTTAGCTTGCTCAAAGGAAATAACGTCTCCTTTTTTAATAAAGGCTTTTCCAGTGCTCCCATCAATAACATCTTCTTGTGCTATCTTATGAACAACCTTTGCTGAAAGGGGTTCTATTACCTCATCACCAATTTTTGTGGGTTTAACTCTTCTTAAAGAACAATCATCTTCTTTAACAATAATTTCATGTGCAACATCAACAAGCCTACGGGTTAAATAACCAGAATCCGCCGTTCTTAACGCAGTATCAGCTTGCCCTTTTCTTGCACCGTGTGTTGAAAGGAAATATTCAAGAACACTTAAACCTTCCCTTAAGTTAGAAAGGATTGGAAACTCAATAATTTTTCCTGTAGGTCCAGCCATTAAACCCCTTATACCTGCCATTTGTGTAATCTGGCTAGGATTTCCTCTTGCACCAGAAATTGCCATCATATAAACAGGATCAAAATCGTCAAAATTATTAAAAACTAACTGTTGGATCTTTTCAGCTGCTTTTCTCCAAATCTCAACAACTGCTTCGTATCTTTCGCCTTCATTTTTGAGACCATTTTGGTATAACTCTTCAACATGATCGGAAGATGTCTGAGCTTCTTCTATAACTTTCTCTCGTTTTTTCGGAATTTTAATATCGTCAAGTCCAATACTTACTCCACTAACGGTCGCAAATTTAAAGCCTATTTCTTTTAGATTGTCAAGAAGTATGTCAGTCTTAACAATACCATACCTATCATAGAAGTCAGAAATAATCTTTTCTAATTGTTTCTTTCCAACTACCTCGTTAATAAATAGATAATCATCTTCTCCATCAGAGAATATGCCTTCTCTCAATTTCGCGTTAAAAATCACACGCCCAACAGTTGTCTCAATTGTTTCTCCCCTGAAATAAAATTTAATCTTATCGTGAAGTGAGAATGTGCCTCTTTCATAAAGTAATTCCACAAGGTATGGATTATCATAGATATGCTTAGTTTTTAATTTACCACCCTTTTTCTCAAGTGTAAGGTAGTAAATACCAATAACCATATCCTGAACAGGGGTATCAAGAGGACCACTGTGAGCAGGGGAAAGAATATTGTTCGAAGAAAGCATAAGTAATTTTGCTTCCATTTGAGATTGTAAAGACAAAGGCAAATGGATAGCCATTTGGTCTCCATCAAAATCTGCATTAAAAGGTGTGCATACAAGAGGAGAAATTTGAATTGCTTTACCTTCTATAAGAACAGGCTTAAAAGCTTGGATACTCAATCTATGTAGAGTTGGAGCCCTGTTGAGTAAAACAACGTAGTTTTTAGAAAGATCTTCAACGGCTTTCCATACTTCTTCTGTGGGGTTTTCAATTAATTCTTTTGCCTTCTTCTTATTGTATTCTAATTTTGAAAGTTCGTAGGTTACAAAAGGTTTAAATAGCTCAAGCGCCATTTCCTTGGGGACGCCACACTCATCAATTTTCAATTCTGGGCCAACAACGATTACCGCTCTACCTGAATAATCAACTCTCTTACCAAGGAGGTTTTCCCTAAATCTACCTTCTTTACCTTTTAGAATATCTGTAAGAGACCTTAACGGCCTTTTGTTAGCGTTAACAACCGGATATGGTCTTCTTCCATTATCAAATAAGGCATCAACAGCTTCTTGGAGCATTCTTTTCTCATTCTCAAGCATGATATCTGGCGCTTCAACTTCGTATAGTTTCTTTAAACGGTTATTTCTATTGATAACCCTTCTATACAACTCATTTAAATCATCAGAAGCATACTTACCACCTTCAAGCGGCACCAAAGGTCTAAGGTCTGGTGGAATAACGGGAATAGCTGTGAGAACCATATCTTCAGGCTTTCTATCGTTTTCCAATAACCCATCTACCACACTTAAAAGTCTCACTGCAGCTATTTTTTCTTGGGTTGTTCCGCTATTAATTTGCTTGGTAGCTTTCTCATTTAATTCCTTCAAGTCAACTTTGTCAAGAAGCTCTTTTATTGCTTCTCCACCTTTCTTTGCAACAAAATCTAAGTTTTCTTCAAACTTAAATGTGTAATATTCTTCTTCTGAGAGAACTTGTTTATAACGGAGTTTTGTCTTTTTAGGATCTGTTACCACGAACGACACAAAATAGATTATTTTTTCGATATCAGTTGATTTCATATCAAGAAGAAGTGCAATATAGTTGATGTTGTTTTTAAAATACCAGATATGAACAACAGGAGTTGCAAGCTCGATATGACCAAATCTTTCCCTCCTTACGCTTGAGGGAAGTATTTCAACACCACAGTTAGGACATGTAAGTCCCTCATGCTGTTTTCCTTTCAATTTTCCGCAATGGCATTGATAAGAATGAATGGGACCAAAGATTTTTTCACAGAATAAACCATCTGGCTCTGGTAAATAATTTCTATAACTATAAGTGTCTCCCCTCTTTACCTCCCCATGAGACCAGTCTCTTATCTCTTGAGAAGAGGCAAGGAGTATTTTTAAAGCCTTTATATCTACCTTATTCAAAAAAGTCACCCCCTAATTTATTCTGCTTCTTCTTTTTTATTCAATTGAGACTCTTGGATTATCTTTTCAGCAATTTTAGGTGGAACAAGCTCATAATGTGAATGCTCCATCTTAAATTCACCTGTACCCTGAGTGATTGAATTGAGATCGTTTGCATAATTTAACAATTCTGCAAGAGGAACATAAGCTTCTATTATCTGTTTGCCATTTTCTGATTTCATTCCAAGGACTCTTCCTCTCCTTGCGTTAAGATCACCAATAACATCACCCATATACTGCTCATCAACTATCACTATTATGTGCTCAATAGGTTCTAAAAGAATAGAATTACCTTGCTCTAATGCTTTCTTTAACGCCATAGAACCTGCGATTTTGAATGCAAGTTCCGAAGAGTCAACAGGATGATACGATCCATCCACAACTGCTATACCTACATCGATAACTGGGTAACCTGCTAATATTCCTGCTTCCATGGCTTCTTTAACACCTTTTTCTACCGCTGGTATGTACTGCTTTGGAATTGCTCCACCAAATATTCTGCTTTCAAAGCTATACTCTTTTCCTCTTTCAAGAGGTTCAACTTCAAGGAAACAATGACCGTATTGACCATGACCACCTGTTTGTTTCTTGTATTTACCTTCAACTTTTACTTTCGTAGTAATAGTTTCTCTATAGGGAATTCTTGGCTGAGTGAGGGTAATATTCACATTGTACCTTCCACTGAGTTTTTCCATTATTACTGAGAGGTGCGTTTCGCCAATTCCAGAAATAAGTTGCTCTTTTGTTTCTAAATTCTTGGATATTTTAACAGTTGGGTCTTCTTCTGTAATTTTAGAAAGTCCTAAACTCATCCTATCTTCATCCGTTTTTGTTTTTGGACGCATCGCACGAGTAAGCATGGGCTCTGGAAAATCAATTTTTGGGAATTCTATTGGGTTATCACTATCACAAAGAGTGTCATTCGTCTGAGTTACGGTAAGTTTAGTTATTACAGCAATATCACCTGCAATTACTTCATCTACAGGCTCTTGAACACTACCAGTAAGATAAACCACCTGCCCAGTTTTCTCTACAACACCCTTTGAGGAGTTATACACTGTAGCATTCGACTTAAGAATACCAGAATAAACTTTAGTAAAAGAAAGCTTACCTACATAAGGATCTGATAAGGTTTTAAATACAAACGCAGAGAAAGACTCGTCAGTAGAAATCTTCCTTGTTTCTTCTTGTTTATTTGTTGGGTTGATACCTTTTCCTTCGCCTAAATCTTCCGGGCTCATCATGACATCTGTGATAAAATTAAGAAGTTCGTCAATACCTACAAGGTTTAATGCAGACCCAAAAAAGATAGGGTAGAAGTTACCTTTCATATATGCTTTCTTCATACCAGTATTTACTTCGTCTAAAGTCAATTCTTCACCACCAAGGTATTTCTCAAGCATTGCATCATCATTTTCTGCAGCGATTTCATAAATTGCATGTTTATAATTTTCAAATTCAGGATTCTCAAAAATCGAACTCACTTTTGTAAATTTTCCGTTCTCAAAAACAGGATAATTAAGAGGGATAGCCTTGTATCCAAAGAAATCCCTAATATGATTTAGTAAAGCCCCTAAATCAATTCCTTCAATATCAACTTTATTAATAAAGATTGCGCGTGGTTTATTTTCAGTTTCAAGGAACTTCCAGTATTTCTTAGTCTGCACTTCAATGCCAGAAGAAGCGTTTATAAGCAGAACTCCATTTTCTGCTGCCCTAATACCACTTAAAACCTCGGCTACAAAATCTGCATAACCAGGTGTATCTAAAAAATTAATCTTTATCCCTTTATGTTCTACCGGCACCAAAGAAAGGCTAATGCTAAATTTCCTATTCTTTTCCTCAGGTTGATAGTCAGAAACTGTGTTGCCATCCTCAACTCTACCCATTCTCTGAATGAACTTTTTCTTAAATAAAATTGCTTCTAAAAGTGTAGTTTTACCTACATTACCATGAGAAACAAGCACTACATTTCTAATTTTCTTAGTCTCCTGAACCTTCATTTTACTCCTCCCTTGAAGATTTTTCAATTTTTATTTTTTTATTTACTGGTTTTGGATACAACGGCTCCTTAATTTTCAATTCGGGCTTCTGGGAAGGCAATAGCTTTAGATCAATGGCAAGTCCGCGTAGAGTTCTCTTAAGCACGTTGAATGATTCTGGGATCCCGGTGCCAAAAATCGTAATACCATTGGAAATTGCCTCATACGCTCTTTTTCTTCCTTCAAGGTCATCAGATTTAATTGTTAACATCTCATGCAAAAGATTGGCTGCTCCATATGCTTCAAGTGCCCAGACTTCCATTTCTCCTAATCTCTGCCCACCAAATTGAGCCTTACCACCAACTGGCTGCTGGGTAATGAGAGTATATTTGCCCACAGCCCTTGCATGAATCTTGTCTTCAGCAAGGTGATTAAGTTTAAGAAAGTACGCTTCCCCAACTGTTACTTTATATTCAAAAGGTTTCCCAGTCCTACCATCATAAACTGTCATCTGACCTGATTCACTATAACCAGCTTTTTTAAGTAAATCTTTCACATCTTTTTCTGTTGCCCCAATAAAAGACGGAGTAACTACCCTTAGATTCAATTTTCTTGCTGCAACACCGAGGTTTGCTTCTAAGATCTGCCCTATGTTCATTCTCGAAGGAACTCCGAGTGGGCTTAAAATTACATCAATAGTAGTGCCATCTTCAAGATAAGGAAGATCCTCTTCTTCGACAATCTTACTGACTACTCCCTTATTACCATGTCTTCCTGCAAGTTTATCTCCTACGATTATCTTTCTCTTTTTCGCAACAAATATCTTTATCAGTTTCAATGCATTTTTCGTAAGTTCATAACCTTCTTCCCTTGAGAAAACTTCTACACCAATAACAACACCATCCTCGCCTGGTGGAACAACAAACGAACTATTTTTTAAATTACTATTTCTATTACTCCAAAGGCTCCTCCAAATCTTTGCTTCATTTGATTCTTCCTCTTCTGGGAAAGGAGTAACCTTACCAACCAAAACATCGCCAGCCTTTACTTTAGAACCAACTTTTACAATACCCCTCTCATCAAGGAACCTAAGAGCTTCTTTTCTTACATCTTTTATGTCTGGCGTAAGTTCTTCCGGTCCTTGATCGGTTTCATGAACTTCTACTGTGTATTCTTTAATATGTATAGAAGTAAATCTATCCTCCGAAACAAGCCTTCTACTAATCACAATAGCATCTTGATAATTGTAACCATACCAGGACAGATACGCAATTAGCACGTTTATACCAAGGGCTGCTTCGCCATTCTTTGTTGCAAAGCCATCTGCCAAAGGTTGGCCTTTTTTAACGATATCGCCCTTCTTGACAATCGGACGCTCGTTTCTACAAGTATCCTGATTTGTTCTTTCGAACTTTCTTAGTTTATAAACAACACTTTCTTTTATTTCAATTTTATTTATTCCAGCCTCAACAAGTTTACGAAGTTTATCATAGTCAAGTATTTCTCCTTCATTTACAATTACTTCTTGAGCCTCGTTTTTATAAGTTTTTGCAACTACCGTATCCAATATCTCTTCGTTAATTTTTCCTAAATTGAATATCTCTACTTCCTTGTTAGAAAAAACTAACACATCTGTTATGCCTTGAGCATATAGAGTTTTAAGAAGATCTTCTGTAAGAATCTCACCCATTCTAATTGTCTTCTTTGTATTTGTAAGTGTAGCAAAAAGACTCTTACCAATAAGGCTTTTACCAAGAGGAGTTAAGGCAATTCTAAAAATAGGTTTTGTTACAACTTCCCCATTCTCTTCGACCTTAATCTCCTTTACTGCACTTTGTTCGTAAAGCCTGTTAAACTTTGTGTCTGAAATTTTCTGTCCTTCCTCAATGATGGGTTTACCCTTTTTGCTTAACACAGTCTCTTTAGCAATAAGTCCCACAAGGGTTTCGTTTCTTTCTTTCTCAAATAGATCTAACATTGAAAATTTCTGTATTTTTTCATTTTCAAGAATCGAAATTTGCTCTATTCCGTGAGTTATAAGTTTATCAACAATTTGGCTTGTAATCTTTTCACCTATAAACTTGTAATACTCTTCATTCTCAGGCTTTATGTCAAAAAGAACAACTTCTTTTTGCTTTATTCGGTTAAGAAGACTGTGCCTAAGGTCGGATGCTTCTCTATAGATAGAAACGACTTTGGTCTTTCCAATATTTGGAACTATGTGAATTTCATTGCCATCAACATAAGAAACAATTCCATCGTATTCTGAAATGGGAAGATCCATGTCGTCAACTGCAACCTTTGATTCATACCCGGTAGAAACTCTTGACAAATTGGGGTCCAAAAGAGGAACTGCCTGTCTTTGCATGTTGCAACCCATTAGAGCCCTGTTTGCATCATCATGTTCAAGGAAAGGAATAAGAGAAGCAGAAGGGCTTATAACCTGTTGGGGAGAGACGTCCATTAACTGAACCAAATTTTTATCAACATACTGAGGCAATATCTCTCCAAAGCCAGTTCTTCTTCTTGCAACGACTTGGTCGTCCAAAATTCGACCATTTGCATCTATCCTAGTATTTGACTGAGCAATAATGTATTTTTCTTCTTCATCAAAAGGAAGAAAAACGATTTCATCCAATACAACACCATCTTTAACTTTTCTGTAAGGAGTTGTTAAAAATCCGTATTCGTTAACAGATGCAAAGATAGTAGGTGAATTAATAAGACCGATATTCTGACCTTCTGGTGTTTCAATAGGACATATTCTTCCGTAATGTGATGGGTGAACATCTCTTACCTCGATTCCAGCCCTTTTCCTGTGAAGACCCCCTGCGCCTAATGAAGTTAAACGTCTTTTATGGGTAAGAGAGGCAAGAGGATTGGTTTCCTCCATAAATTGTGATAATTGGCTGACACCAAAAAATTGTCTCAGTTGGCCCGTGATAGCTTTATTACTGAATATAGAAGAAATAGTTATTTCTTCAGGTTTTCTGATTGAGATTGCTTCTCTTACACTTCTTTGAACTTTAGAGGCACCTTTTTCGAATTCTTCATTAACTAGTTTACCAACTGTTTTTACACGTCTATTTGCAAGGCTATCAATATCATCTTCTTTCTCGATACCATCTCTTACTTTAAGTAAATACAGAATCGTATTTATAAAGTCATCTTTTGTTAGTATGTGGCCTTGGCTATTGGTATTGAACTTCCTGTTGATTTTATACCTTGAAATCGGATAGTATTCATTTCGACGTTCATCCATAAGGATGTTATGCACGAGTTCTTCTGCAGCTTCAGAAGTAACCCTTTCTTTCGGATGGAATATTTTATAAATTTCAACCTTGGCTTCCTCTGAATTAGTAGTTTTATCCTTTTTAAGGGTTTGCTCAATCCAGTAATCATATCCCTCTACTTTAAATGTATATCTTTGAATATTATTCTCTCTTAATTTTTCAAAACTCTCTTCCGTAAGGACTGTCCCTTTTTTAAGAATTACCTTGTTAGAAGCTACGATATCCTCAAGAAGTTTTTTTCCAAGCACCAAATCGTAGGAGAAAGGAGAAGTTGTCAAAACCTCAACAGTCATCTCCCTGTAGAAATGTTCAAGGATTTCTTCATTATTCTTAAAACCAATTGCCTTTAAAACAACTGTAACGGGAAGTTTTTTCATTCCTTTTTTCAAACGGATGTATATAACGTTATCTTTACTAACCTTAACCTCCATCCAATTGCCACGATCAGGAATGACTGTTACTATATAATTCAAAAAACCAGTTTCTACATCTTTCTCCGTTTGAAAGTAAATTCCAGGCGACCTAATTAACTGCTGAACCACTACCCTTTTCTTTCCGTTAATAATAAAAGTCCCATCAGAAAGCATTTTCGGGACATCAGCTATATAAGCCTCCTGCTCTTTCACCTCCCCTGTATTCTTATAGATAAGTCTAAATTTAGCTTTAATTGGAACATCGTATGTAACACCAACTCTAATGCAATCCTCTGGAGTCCTAATAGGTTCGCCTACATAATGCTCGACAAATTCAACTCTAATATTCTTGGTATCAATAGGAAAAACTTTTCCTAAAACATCAGAAATTCCATTCTTTAGAAAGTCATCGTATGAATTTAACTGCACTTGTAACAAGTTTGGCAAAGGTACTTTTACTTTCGTTGTGCTAAAATCAAAAATTTTATCCATCGTACCTCCTTAAGTAAATACGCAATTTTTTATTATAGCAAAAAAAATTAAAAAGTCAAATTATACATTTCTAATAAATCTTTGAGATTTTCCCCCAGTTTTTTCTAAAAGATATATATCTTCTATTGTAATTGACTTATCTATTCCCTTACACATATCGTAAACCGTAAGAGAAGCAATACTAACTGCAACTAAAGCTTCCATTTCAGCCCCAGTTTTACCAATAAGAGAAACAAAACTCTCAATTTCAATAGAAGAAGGATCATCGACTAAAGAAAAGTTGATATCAACATAGGTAAGATTCAACGGATGGCACATTGGAATAAGTTCCCAAGTTTTTTTTGCAGCACTAATTCCAGCAACTTTTGCAACTGTAAGCACCTCTCCTTTTCCTATCTCCCCTCTCTTAATCTTTTCTAAAGTGTCTTTAGATAACAAAACCCTTGCAAAGGCTCTTGCTGTTCTTAAAGTATCGCCCTTATTGGATACATCAATCATATGTGCTTTGCCATCGGCATCAAAATGGCTCATCGTTATCCTCCTAATTCTTGCATATTCTCTATAAATTCTTTTGTTCCTATCTTTATTTCTCCATGAGCAGGAGGTTTTATGTTAACAGACTCCATGATAAGGTCTTTAAGCAATTTTTCATCCCTATATAAAACTGCATCTTTAATAGAAACATACTCAGAAGAAAAAAGACACGGGAAGATTTTAAATGTCGAGGTAAGTCGAAGCCTATTACAACTTCCACAAAAATGCTGGCTTACAGAGGTTATAAAACCAATTAAACCTTTAAACCCATTAATTTTATAGTAACTTGCAACCTCATGCCATGGAGTTGGATGCTTCTCAAGTTTATATTTACTTTCAATTATTTTAATTGCATCTCTATAGCTTAAGAAATGCTCATCAAAAAAAGAATTCCCTTTAACGGGCATAAGTTCTATAAATCTAACTATTAAGTTGTTATCTTTAGTCATTTCTACCAAAGGCAAGATATCGCTTTCATTAATTCCCCTTAAAAGAACTGTATTTATTTTTACAGGATTGAATCCCACTGAAATTGCTTCTAAAAGCCCTTTATATACATCATCAAATTTGTCAAGACTTGTTATGCTTAAGAATGTTGACCTATTTAGAGAATCAATACTAATATTTATCCTATCAAGACCAGCAGCTTTTAAATCTCTTGCAACTTGATGGAGTCTATAACCATTTGTAGTCATAACTACCTCATCAAATTTGGCTTGTTTTACAACTCTTACAATATCAACAATATCGTTTCTTACAAGTGGCTCCCCACCAGTAATGCGAATTTTTTTAAAACCAAGGGAAGAGAAGACATTAACTATAAAAGAAATATCATCTAAAGATGGCTCGGAAGACATATTATTATAAGAATGGCAATACACACACCTAAAATTACAACGCTGAGTAATGGAAAATCTTAAATACGTTATCTCCCTTCCAAAATTGTCTTTAAGCACTCAAAAGCCTCCAACTACCATAAACACCATCATATCCGTAATCAAAAGTCACCATCTTATCTTTTATATTCTTAACAATTGTAATTAAATCATTTGGTAAAAAATCATAAGAGTCAAAATCGCTATTTAAAAAGAAAAAGTTGTATTCACTATGGAAGTTTTCAAGGATTTCATCATAGATGTAATTTATCTTACTTTTATTAAATAGTAGAAGAAGCGCATCTTTTAGCGGGACGAAAAAATAGAATTCCTGTATTAAAGAATTCTCATCAAATACACTTTTATCTTGAGATAATTCAAAAACCCTATGTAAAACGCCTTTAGTTAAAGGCTTCCCACAGATTGGGCAGTTTGCTAAAGCAAAATCTTTTGTTTTAAACTTACATTTCCTGTGTCCATCTAAATAGTATTTACCGATTTCAGAAAATTCTTCTATGGTAAAGATGGCACTTTTATTCTTAAGATTAAAAAACAGTTCATCATAAGTTTTTGAATAAGGAACCCCACTGCTTTCTCGTCCAATACTCTCCAAGGAATGGGCGTCAGAATTCGACAAAGCAATAAAACTTCTCAAGTGTTTGATCTTAAAAATCATTGAAGGATCTGCACTTAAGCCTGTTTCAAGAAAAATTATCCGAGAAACATCTTTATCAAAAACTTCGTTAACATTACTTAAATTATTTTTTGCACCAAGAATCCCGTAGTAAGGAGTAAAAATGTGTGCAAGTATAATGTGGATACCCCTTATTTCTTCAACAATACGAAGAAACTCTTTTGGGTGGATATTGATATTTGGACGAGCAATCCTATCAAAATTGGTATATCTATTAAATGCCTTTTTAAACTCATCTACTTTTTTAAAATCATGAAAAGCAAGGACCATGTGAAACTTTTTAATAGATGAAAACATCTCAAAAATGATATTAACTTCAGCAGTTAGAACAAACCGCAAATCATTAAAATAGTAGAAGCCGTTTTCAAATTCCATGTTTTTTTCTACTTCTTTTCTCCATTCAGGAAAAAGGATGTCCCCTGTTCCAATAATAGTCACACCTCTTTTTTTAGCGAACTTCGCTATATTCTCTAACCCCATACTTTTACTTGAAGGAATACTAAACTTGGAGTGAATGTGTAGATCAACGAAATCTACTTTTTGCATCTATAAAATGACAGCCTCAAAGCCACAATTAGAAACTTGATGGGGTCTATTAGTTGGTTAATCTTGCTTTTTGCCTTTTCAGCATAAATAGTCTTTATGGGAACGAAACCAATTTTAAAAGAGCATCTTGCGGCTTTAACTAACATTTCCGTATCAAGTTGGTATCTTCTAGTCTCAAAAATTATTTTCTTGACTACATCAGTTTTTAAAACTCTATAGCCAGACTGACTATCAAGGATTTTTACGTGAGTGATTTTACTTAAGAGAAGAGAGGAAAAACTATTTGCAAATACCCTTAAAAAAGGCATTTCTTTTAGATTGAAACTTCTTGCTCCTACAACAATATCGTATCCCTCGTCTAACTTTTTAAGTAGTTTTGGAATTTCATCTGGATCGTGTTGTCCGTCACCATCGATGAGAACGATCCTATCAAAATTGTTTTCAATTACATACTTAAAACCAATCTTTAAGCAATCTGCCTTACCCAGGTTATGAGCATTTCTAATTACGTAAGCCCCATTCACCTCGGCAATTTCCTTTGTGTTATCTAACGAGGCATCATCAATTACAAGCACAAAATCTACATACTTTTTAGTTTTTGAAACTACTTCACCAATGTTTAACGCTTCGTCCTTAGCTGGAATTATAGCAATTAGCATTTATACTCCGTAAAATAGTCAAAAAAATGAAAAAATTGGGTAGGATATTTTTTTACATAATCCTCAAGGATTTTAGTAAATTGCTTCACATAATCTTCTACAAATTCTCTTTCATTCAAACTGAAATCGAGTTTGAACTCTTGAGAAAAATACACTTTATAACCACCTTTTTCTCTTACTAACGTAGCAAAAACACTACGGGCTTTTGTTCTGTATGATAAAACTGAAGCACCTTTGGGGAAGGTAATATTCCTTCCAAAAAACAGTGTGCAAACACCATCTTTGTTAATATCTCTATCGCTAACAATGGTTGCAATATCACCTGCTTTAACTCCTTTGTATGCACCAATAAAACCACTCTGAAAAGGATGGACAATCACATTGTATTTCTCCCTAAAGCTTTTATAAAACTTTTCTACTTCTTTTTCCTGTTGCGGTAAACCTATACCATGTGCTCTAAAGCCAAGAGAACCAACAAATGCTCCTGCAATCTCCCAATTACCAAGGTGTGCTGTAGGAACGACAACTCCCATATTTTCACTTTTTAACTTTTCCAAAGTTTCTTTTAACTCATACGCTGGGGTTAAAATTTTTATCTTATCTAAGCCTTTTTCTTCCAATATAAAATAGTCTGCAATGTTTAATGCAAAATTTATATAAAATTCAACACCTAATAAAATTAATTTTATACCTTTTTCTTTTGTAAAAACTGCTAAATTTTTAAGGACATTTTTCCTCTTTCTATCAAATAAAAAAGACATAAAGCCCAAAAACCGAGCTGTTCCGTAAACAAAGCCTTGAGGAAAATATCTTATAAATTTTATACCCAGATTGTATAACTGTGTTAGCATCTTATTTTAACATTAACCTTACATATAAAAGCCCTATAATAGTTTTACCATCAATGATAGTTCCGTTATCAAGATAGCTAAGTGCATCATCTACAGGAATAAAAAGTGTTTTAACTTCTTCTCCTACATCTAAATTCACTTTACCTTGTGAAAATTCAGTTGCTAAAAACAGATACAACTTTTCATCAACAAAACCAGGTGAAGGGTAAAACTCAAATAAAAACTTAAGATTTTTAGGAATTAGCCCTGTTTCCTCTTCTAATTCTCTTTTTGCACAATCATAAGGGGTTTCGTTATTCTCAATTCTACCTGCTGGTAATTCTAAAATAAAACCTTCAACTGTAGGTCTAAACTGTTTTACGAAAACCACTTTATTATCTACCAAAGCTAAAACAACTGAAGCATTACCCCCGTAAGTTACAACTTCCCTATCCCAAAGAGTTCCGTCGCTATTTTTAACGGTTTTTTTAATAATAGAAAGTAATCTTCCCTTAAAGAGGGTCTCTTTTTTAACAATTTCCATAAATTATATCAATGCTCTCTAATGATATCCTTTACTTTCAAAAGTCTTGCTATGTTTTCCCTATCAGCCTCTTCAAGTTTTTGTTCTATATATTTGATTGTCTCTTCAAGATTAGGAATAATAACATATTCAAGGGCATTAACTCTTCTTCTTATTTTTGCTAACTCTAATGCAATGGAATAAATCTCCTGCTCAATTGAAGCAAGTTCCAACATCTCTTTAACAAGGGGAAGTAGCTGTAGCATAGCTCTATCAAGCAAAACAGTCGTTAAAGAAAACGGATAAGATATGGGGTTACCCTCTGTTTTAACATCAAACACTGGATACTTTACATTCATTACACTTTTAATTTTATGCAAAAGCGTAAGGCTAAAAGTCCCACCTTCAAAAAGAGCAATGAGGGTGTCATCTTCAATGTCTTGAGTGCTATTTTCAAATTTTTTCAAAGCTTCTGAAAACTTTTCATCAAAGTCTGATCGCCTTACAACATAAGCCTTTGCAACATTAAGGAAATTACGCATCAACCCCTCAAGTTTATCTTTTAAAAGTTTATGTCCTCTTTTAGCAAGAGTGAGCCTCTCCTTTAAGCGAAGAAGCTCCATTCTCGTTGGATTAACATTAAGTAGCATACTAAATTACCTCTTTTTTAAGGTATTTTTCAATAAACTCAGGCTTCACTCTCTTTAGTTCTTCTATCGGTAACATTGAAAGTAGTTTCCAACCAAGGTCAAGAGTTTCCTCAATTGAACGGTCCTCATTTAAGCCTTGCTGAACAAAATGCCTTTCAAATTCATCCGCAAATTTAACATGGAGTAAATCAATTTCTGTAAGAGCACTTTCTCCCAAAACCGTAAGCAATTCTCTTGCTTCTCTTCCTCTTGCATAAGAGGCAAACAGTTGGTTTAAAATAGCGTTGTGGTCTTCTCTTGTTTTTCCTTTTCCAATACCTTTATCTTTTAATCTCGACAAACTTGGTAGGACATCTATTGGAGGATATATACCCTGCTGATAAAGGCTTCTTGAAAGGAAAATCTGCCCCTCAGTAATATAACCCGTTAAATCTGGTATAGGATGGGTCTTATCATCTTCTGGCATAGTTAAGACAGGAATCTGGGTAATCGAGCCTTTTTTACCTTTTATTCTACCTGCCCTTTCATAAATTGTAGCAAGGTCTGTGTACATGTACCCAGGATACCCTCGTCTTCCAGGAACTTCTTTTCTCGCTGCAGATATTTCACGAAGCGCTTCGCAATAGTTTGTCATATCAGTCATTATTACAAGGACGTGCATTCCGAGCTCAAAGGCAAGATACTCTGCTGCAGTTAATCCAAAACGAGGGGCTGCAATACGTTCAATAACGGGGCTATTTCCTAAATTAATAAACATAACAGACCTTTCAAGTGCTCCTGATTCTGTAAAACTATTGATAAAGTAATTTGCCTCTTCAAATGAGATACCCATCGCTACAAAAACAACGGCAAACTTTTCTTCTTTACCTAAAACTTTAGCCTGCCTTGCAATTTGAGCAGCAAGTTCAGCATGGGGTAAACCAGAACCAGAGAAGATAGGCAATTTTTGACCTCTGACAAGAGTATTGAGCCCATCAATTGCAGAAATTCCTGTTTGAATAAATTCTGATGGATAATCTCTTGCATAAGGATTAATAGGAGCACCATTTGTATCTATTTTCTTCTCAGGAATGATAGGAGGTGCACCATCTATGGGCCTTCCAGAACCATCAAATATCCTTCCAAGAATTTGAGGAGAAACACCCAGTTCAACACCATGACCTAAAAACTTAACCTTTGCTTCGCCAAGGCTTAACCCAGATGTTCCTTCAAACACCTGAATTAATGCCATATTTCCATTAACTTCGAGAACTTGTCCTCGCTTGATAGTTCTATCTAAAGTTTTGATTTCAACAATTTCGTTATAAGTTGCTTTCTCAATATTATCAACAAGTAGCAGTGGTCCTGATATCTCTTTTGCAGTTGTGTATTCCTTAGACATGTGCCACCTCACTTAAAAGATCATCAAAAGATTTTTTGACTTTTTCTTCGAGTTTATCAAAGGCTTCTAAATTCTTTTCTGGAATAAGTTTGGCTCTGGAAATATCAACTCGCACAGGGAGAGTTATAATTTTATTCAAATCAACATTCTTTTCTAAGGCATCTTTTGCGTAATCCGCAAATAGGAAGATCAATTTTATCATTCTATACTGTTTTTTCAAGGAAGCGTAAGTGTCTTCTGGATCAAAAGCATCCTGCTGGAGGAAATCTTCTCTTATCGATTTTGCAATTTCAAGCGTTAGGCGGTCTTGTGGAGAAAGTGCATCAATTCCCACCAACCTAACCATTTCTTGAAGTTCAGCTTCTTTTCTTAAGATGGCAAGGGCTCTTGTTCTATAATCAATGAAATTGGGACCTGCATTTTTCTCGTAGTAATCTTTTAACTGTTCTGCATAAAGAGAATAACTCCTCAACCACTGAATTGCAGGGAAATGTCTTGCGTAGGCAAGTGAAGCATCCAAAGACCAGAAAACACGCACCGTTCTAAGAGTTGACTGCACTACTGGATCTGAAAGGTCTCCACCTGGAGGAGACACAGCACCTACAACACTCAGACTTGATACCTTATCCTGAAATCCAAGAATAAATACCTTGCCTGCTCTTTCATAGAAAGAAGAAATTCTTGAAGCAAGATACGCTGGATACCCTTCTTCTCCAGGCATCTCTTCAAGTCTTCCAGACATTTCTCTCATAGCTTCCGCCCAACGAGAAGTTGAATCAGCCATAAGAGCAACGTTATAACCCATATCTCTATAGTATTCTGCAATCGTAATACCAGTAAAAACAGATGCCTCTCTTGCTGCAACAGGCATATTTGAAGTATTTGCAATTAGAACTGTCCTTTCCATAAGAGGTCTTCCGGTTTTAGGGTCTTTCAATTCGGGAAACTCTATCAAAACATCTGTCATCTCGTTTCCTCTTTCACCACAACCAATGAAAACAATGATGTCAGCATCCGCCCACTTAGAAAGTTGGTGTTGCACAACCGTTTTTCCACTACCAAATGGTCCAGGGATACAAGCCGTTCCACCTTTTGCAACAGGGAAGAAAGTGTCTATAACCCTTTGACCAGTTATAAGTGGCTCATCGGGAGGAACTCGGTTTTTGACAGGTCTTGGAAACCTCACTGGCCACTTGTGGAACATTTTCAACTCAGTTTCCTTTTGCCCGTCATTAACTACAGCAATAATCTCCTCCACCGTGTAGTCGCCTTCTTTTGCAATTTTTGTAATTTTACCTTTGATATTTGGTGGAACAAGTATTCTATGCTCAACAATGGTAGTTTCCTGGACTGTTCCAATTACATCTCCTCCTACAACCTCTTTTCCTACTGTTACTTTTGGAATAAAGTGGAAAAGCTTTTCTCTATTAAGAGATGGCAGTGAAACTCCCCTTTCAACAAAACTACCATAATGCGCCATTAATTCGTCAAGAGGTCTTTGAACTCCATCATAAATTGAACCAATAAGTCCAGGACCAAGCTCAACACTCAAAGGCAAACCTGTTGCATAAACAGGCTCGTTAGGACCTATTAACGATGTATCTTCGTAAACTTGTATTGATGATAGATTCCCTTTTACTTCGATAATTTCTCCGAAAAGTTTCAGGTCCGAAACGTAAACCATTTCATACATTTTAGCATTTGGAACATCTTTTGCAATAACAAGAGGACCTGCAACTTTCACTACATAACCAACTTTTTCCGCCATAGATCACTCTCCTCTATCTTCATTTTTTGTAAGGATATTAATACCAACTGCTTTTTTAACAACTTCACCTATTAGATTCAAGGTTCTGTTTTTTACCATCACAGTTGGTAACATCATTATTACAGGAAGCGATTCTGTTTTTTCTTGAAGGTAATTTTTAACCAAATCAAAGAACGTTTCTTCAGTAAAAATTACAGTATATTCATTTGACTTTGCTAATGTCTTTATCTCATTTATTATGGTTTCTTTTTCAGCTACAAAATACTCAATACCAAAATTTTTTAGTAAAATACCAAGTCTTTTACTTCCAACAAAAGCAACTTTATTCATAGACTAACTCCAGTTCGCTTATATCACTTGTTTCTAAGCCATAGTAGAGAGCATATGCAAGTTTTTGTAAAACAGAAGTTTCGGCATTTAATTTTAGCAAATACACAAAAATCGGTTCGATTCCCTCGTTAAAATATTTACCTTTTAATAAAATACTTTTTAAAATTTCTTGAGTAAGCACTTCCCAGTTTTCGGAAAGACTTTTCTCCCGATAAAAATACTTCTGGGTATTAATCATGCGTGTAAAGGAAGAAACCGAATCTATACCTTTAAGGATCGAAATATTTTGAAATTTTTGGTTTAAAAATTCAACTATTTTAAGAAACTCATCCTCTTTTAAAAAACCTACATTTAGAAAATTATAACTTCTCATTAGAATTTGGATTAAAATTGCCTCAGTAAAAGATTGGTAATACTCCTCTATAAAAGCGCTTTTGGTTAATTTTGCATAGTCCATCAAAAATGAAAGGTAATAAGAATCAATCACTATAGGAATTAAGTAAGATGGATATTTATTCTTTTTTAAGTCGGAAAAACACTCATAAAAATGTTTAGGATAAGAACCAACACCTTTCAAGAGGAATTCTTTAAAGTCATCACTTACTTTGTAACCAAGATATGCCTTTTTAACCAACAAAAAGTAATTTGCACTTCTTAAAAAAACGTTTATAAAAGGTTCAAGACCAAACTTAGAAAATTCTTCAAATTCTTCTTCTCTTCTTTTAAAAATCGCTTCCCTTACCTCGGGAAAATCAATCTTACTAATATACTTTTTATACGGATAACCCTGAAGGACAGAAACAAACGATTGGAAATCTTTATTTTTAAGTGCAATTAAAGTATCAGTATCCAAAAGGTAGGTTTCTAAAACTTTTACACGTCCACAGAGAAAATCGTAGTAACTTTTTTCCTTTATTTCAAAAGAAAAATTATCCATTACTAAAAATCTCCCTTGCAACTTCAATCTCTTTTTCTTCTTTTAATGTGTTGATAATTTCATCAAGAGAGTCGTTTACTTCGTAATTTTCAGTTTTTATAACACATCCGCCGCTAATTTCAACAGGAGTGTTAGAAAGTTTAACATTCTTCCCTTTAAGTCTTTCATCAATAAATGATTTAATCTTCTTCCCAAACAAATTAAAATCCTTTTCGTTAATGTAAACAACGCTACCATTAGGAGCGTCTTTCTCGATAAGTTTAGTAATAAGGCTTAAATAAAGATTATCATCACTTAAAATTTTCTCCTTAAGAACAGAAAAGAACCTTTCAATAATCTTATTCTTCAAAAGGTTAATTTCTTTTTCAGTCTGTAAATTGTGAGAAATTCGTAATTTAACGATTTCATCATCGATTAATTTCTTTTCTCGCTCAAATTTAGATGCAAATTCTTTCTTAAGAGAATTTTCAAAATTATTTAACTCATTCTCGATATCACTTTTAGCTTTATTGATCATCTCTTCTGCCTGTTTTTGTGATGAAGAGATGATTTTTTCCTTAATTTTATCAAGACTCATAGCAAATTAAAATGCTGCTGCCGAAACCCAAAGAGACAAAAGCACACCGGCAAGAAGTCCTAAAATAGCATAGGTTTCAACAAGTGCTGGTAAAAGTATTGCTCTACCGCTTTCCTCTGGTCTTTTTGCAACAAGATCTTCTGAGCCAATTGCTGCATGTGCCTGGTCTAATGCAGTTTTAAATTCAATAATACCAACTAAAATACCGATAAATAATGCCGCAAGTCCCTGCCCCAAAGAAGCCTTTGGAGAACCACTAATAAAACCAAAGAATTGCATCATAAGGAACATAACAACAAGAGCATAAAAACCCTGCGTTCCAGGAAGAGCCATAATAACAAGCATTTTACCAAATAATTCTGGTTTTTCAGAAAGAATACCTGCTGCATGTGAAGTTGTCCTACCAATACCAATGCCAGAGCCGATTGCACCCATTGCTGCCACAAAAGAAGCACCAATTGCAACAAACATTGAACCATTCAAACTCATTTTACTTACCTCCTTGTGATTTTCCAATTCTTATATTTTTAAACTCAAACCCAAAAGGTTTGAATTCATAACCACCTAAGTCATAGAACCTTCCAAAGAATTCAAGGAAATTCAAACGCATTGAGTGGATAAATGCACCAAGAATATTCATAAAGAAAGCAAGACTATGCAAGACAAAAAGTAAAATTATCGTGACAATAATTCCAACTGGTCCCAACATACTTCCTATCACTTTTGACATCAAGTTGAACGAAGAAGCAAGGATACCAGAACTTAGACCCAACGCAAAAAGACGAAGATAAGAAAGCGTATCACCTAAAAAACCAGAGATACCGTAGGAACTTCTTATACCGTAGAGGTTTACAAGAGCAGCTACCGGTTTAAAAAGAGGACTTCTTATGGACATCCACCCACCGATTAAAATGAATAAAACGCCCACAATAACCATTATGTTTGGAGCTAATGCCAGTTGAGGAAAAGTTGATTTAAAGAAAAACAAGATGATACCAGTAAGGAAAAGTAACCAACCTAAGCCATTAAAGATTGCATCAAGATAACTTCTGCTTTTTAGTTTTACAATGAAGCTTATTAAAACCCCGATCAATTGTGAAGTAACACCTATGACAACTGAAAGTATCATGAACTTAATGGATCCATCTGGAGAAGTAGGGTTAATGACTGCAAGTTTACTAAGAAATTTAGTAAGTGCAAAATTTGGAAAGTAAGTTTGGAGTATGTCTCCAAAATATGAGTTTGTTAACACACCGACTGCTATAGAGGATATACTTCCATAAAGAAGTATGCTAAAAAATCTTGCAGCACCCCCATTGCTCTTATATTTAATTAAAAATAAAAGACTAAATAGGAAAAGGATAAAACCATAACCTGCATCTCCTAAAGCAAAACCAAAGAAAACGGAGAAAAGAATCGCAACAATAGGAGATGGATCTATATTGCTATAAGAAGGCAGACCGAATAATTTTACTAAAAATTCAAATGGTTTGAATATCAAAGGGTTATTCAAACTAACAGGAATGAAATCACTATCTTCTATTTGCACCTCGAAAATAAGATCTGTAAACTTTGAAATTTTATTAATCAAAACGTTAAAATCTTTTTCTTTTGCAAAACCTTTAATAACAACAAATGTTTTTCCTTTTAAACACTTTGTGATATCTTTTCCCTTGTTTGCAAGGGATTGGAAATAATCTCTAAGCACTATTAACTTATCATTCTCTTCAAAGTATTCCTTTATTTTTGCTAATATAATCTCTTTATTGCTTTCAAGTTCTAAAAGTCTTTTTTCAATTCGCTGAACCTCTTCCTCAAAATATCCAGTGAATCGATTGCTGGGTGTTATTTTTGCAATTCCATAATCCTTAATAACTTTTTCAAGTAATTCGGTATCTTCTTTTACGTATAGAAAAAACACTCTTGCAGTATTTTTATCAGTATAAAAAACATTAACGTAAAAATTGTTTACTACTTCATCACTTTTAAATTTTTCAAGGTTCTTCTTTTTTATTTCGCCTATTATTGCGTAAGTCCTACTTGTTCCATGTAAGATAGAAAACTGAAAGGGAAACCCCTGAAACGTCATCAAAGATTTTTTATCTTCATGTAATTTTGCTTCTTCTTCAAGAATTTTATCGTAGGAATTTTTTAAATCGTTGAGTTTTTTTACAAAATCATCAAGAGGAAAGTTATGAACAATATCTTTAAAATATTCTTCACTTACCTCAAAATCCTGTGGCAAAAAACCTTGAATAAAACCCTGTTTGCCCAATCTAAATTCTTTGAATATAGAAAATGCACTATCAATCTTATTCAGCTCTTCGTCGTAGGTTTTTTCTGGTATTAAGGGTTTTAAACTATCAATACTTGCAAGAATTTCTGATCGCACACTTTCAATGTGGAAGATCCTAAGATCATACAAAGACTCAAGAATTTCATCTTTCTGTGCTACATCGCTTAAAATCAAAACTTTTTTAAGCTTCTCTATTGACATAATCAACAACCTCTTTTAAATAATTACCAATAATTTTATCAATTTTTTCTGATGCTTTTTCTTCGAGCAGTTTTAAAAATTGTTTGTTTTCACTTTCTATCTTTTTAGCTTCTTCGTCGAAAAGCTTTAGGGCATTTGACTTGTAATTTTCAACTTCCTTTAAAAAGTTATTTTCGTATAGCTTACGTAAAGCTAACTTTTTCTCATTTAGTTCTTCTTTTAAAGCCTTTACCGTAGACTCTGCTTCTTTTAAAATCTTCTCTGCTTCTTCTTCGAAAGATTTAATGGCGTTTAAAATATCTCTTTCTACCATGTGTTATACTCCTTTCACTACCCTAATTGCAATTTCACTTCCCTGTCTTACAGAACCTTGCACAAGTCCGCCATATTTAAAAACTTCATCTATAAAATCTATGCAATCATCATCTATAACCATGCCTGGAGCAAGCACAGGGATACCTGGAGGATAAGGAGCAACAATACCCCAAGAAACTCTCCCTTTTGCTTCTTTCAGAGGAATAACTTCAAAATCTTTCTTTAGAGTTTCAAAAGGCATCATTGCAAAAGGTGGTGCTTTGGGTGTTCTTTCCATTTTAATTTTATTTTTTTCTTTTTTCGGTTGCACCTTCCTAAGGACTGACAAGAGTATATCAATATCTCTTTTTGAAGTGCCTACAGTAATAAAAAGTAAAACATTCTGAAGATCGGCAAGTTCTATCTCTATACCATTTTTATTAAGGAAGTGTTCGAATTCAAAACCAGAATACCCCAAATCTTCAACGTTAATTGTGAGTTTAATTGGATCAAAAGCGTAAATATCAATTCCATTTACAATTTTTTCAGTAATAACCTTAAACCCTTGGAGTGCGCTTATTTTTTCTCTTGCGTATTCGGCAACTTCAATTGCACGGTCCCACATTTCCTTACCATGTAAAGCCATTTCTCGCCTTGCAACATCTAATGCAGTCATAAAGATATACGAAGGGCTAGAACTTTCTATAATACTTAAGACTTGCTCAACTCTATCAACATTCACTGACTTTGAGGGGATATGTAAGAAAGAAGTTTGCGTGAGAGTTGGTAAAGTTTTGTGGGCACTTTGAGTTACAAGGTCTGCTCCAAGGTATATAGCGGACTTTGGAAATTTTTCATTAAATGGAAAATGTGCTCCATGCGCTTCATCTATAAGAACCCTTAAGCCGTATTTGTGTCCTAAATCTATTATGTCTTTTACTCTGCCTTGAAGTCCGTAATAATTCGGAGTAGTGACAAGTAAAACTTTTGCATCTGGATTTTCTTTTATGGCTTTCTCAATTTCTTCAACTGTAAGGTTGGTAATGATTCCAAACTCCTCATTAAATTCTGGTTCAACAAACACAGGCTTTGCTCTTGCAAGAAGAATGCCGCCAATAACTGATCTATGGGAATTTCTTCCAATTATAATTTTTTCATTCTCTTTTACGGAATCGAGTATCATAGCATGGACACCAGCAGTAGTGCCATTAATTAGAAAAATAGTAGATTCAGTTCCATAGAGTTTGCTTGCTAAATTTTCTGCTTCTCGAATGACACCTTGAGCATAGTGAAGATAATCAAGACCTGAAACTTCTGTAAGATCGAAATCAAAAAATTTTTCACCAAATAGTTTTTTAAGAATTCTTGGGGCACCCTTACCTTGGGAGTGTCCTGGCATGTGGAAGGGAATCATCTTCCTCTTAATGTATTTAGACACAGCCTCATATAGAGGTGCTTTTTCTTGTTCCAATTCTACCTCCACTCTATTTTTAGTGGTCGGGATGGTGGGATTCGAACCCACGACCTCTTGGTCCCGAACCAAGCGCTCTAACCAAACTGGGCCACATCCCGTAATGGTCGGGGCGAGAAGATTCGAACTTCCGACCCCCTGCACCCCATGCAGGTGCGCTTACCAAACTGCGCCACGCCCCGAAACCTTACCTCTTGATGAACCCAATGAATTATATATAATGATGAACCCAATGAATTATATATAAATTTGTTAAAAATACAAGCAGTTTTTAATAAAAAACAAAAGACTTAAGTAAGGAATAAGCCAGATTCTGTATCTCCATAAGGAGATGGCAGCCATTTATCTAAGCGGCCAACCCAGTAGCATGAGGTGGAGCTTCCTCTTCGCTACTCTATTTGGCCTTGCTCCGAGTGGGGTTTGCCTTGCGTAATGCTGTCACCAGCATTACCGGTGGTCTCTTACACCACCTTTTCACCCTTACCTTAAAGCTAAGGCGGTCTATTTTCTGTGGCACTTTCCCTAGGGTCGCCCCCGCTTGGATTTCCCAAGCACTCTGCTCCAAGGAGTCCGGACTTTCCTCAGAATAGTTCAAACTATTCTGAGGCTGCCTTCCTTACTTAAGTCAAATCTTCATCTATGTATAGAATTTTACCACAGATTTCGCATTGGATAATTTCATTTCCCTTTGTTTCCTGAAGCAAGGCAATGGTTTCAAGCGGTAATTTCACACCACAATTACCACAGAACCCATGGTCAACCTTTTCAATGGCACCACCTGGGAAACTCTTTCTTATCTCTAAATATCTTGTTACAAAATCGTGAGGCAAAGAAGAAATAACCTCATCAAATTCTTTATTTAATAGAACTCTTTCTTCTTTAAGTTCCTCTTCTAATTTTTCGTATTCTTCTCTAATTTTTTCACTTTTCTTTTTCAAGTTATCAATTGCTTTATCCAACTCTTCAATTTTTGTATCTCTTTCTTTTAACTCATTTAGCACAAAGTTAAGATTTTTTTCATACTCTTCCATTTTGGCTAAAAGATTCTCTTCCGTTTTTTTTGCAATTTTAAGTTCTTTTTGAGTTTTAAAGGTACTACTATCGATTGCATTTTTTATACTTTGTAGTTCTTTTTCTGCATCTTCTATTTCACGTTCAATCTCATTTTTTCTGCTAACCAAACCTTTTTTAGAAAGGTCTAACTCTTCCTTCTCTGTTTCATAATTGCTAATCTGCTCTTCTATTTTTAATTCTTCTTCTATCTCTTTAACACGTTTTTCTTTCTTTAAGGTCTGGGAAAGTTTCTTCTCGACTTCATAAACTTTGCTAATAAATGACATTATTAAAGCCTCCCTCTATGGTGGGCCCGCTTGGATTCGAACCAAGAACCAATTGGTTATGAGCCAACCGCTCTGCCGTTGAGCTACGGGCCCTGTTACATATGCATAACTATTTTACATAAAAGTTTTTTTTAGTCAAGGGGAGAAATTATTAACATTAACCAAAACTTATTAATAGAACCTTTTAGGAGTAAGAATTTTAATAACGTATTACAACAGATTTTTGAACTAAAAGATATCTTGCAAATCCGAATACCCAAATAAGATTTTTGTAAATTTAACAAGACAGAGCCAAAGGATAAGAAAGATAAAACAAAAATGGGGGATTTAATCCCCCATAAAGTTAATAAATATACTAATTTATTTAGAGTATTCTACAACTTTGCCCTCTTTTACAAAGTGACATGCAACATAATGCCCAGAACCAACATCAACTAAAGGTGGTTCAGATTCTTTACAGATATCTTTTGCATATCGGCAACGGGTTCTAAATCTACAACCTGACGGTGGATTAATGGGTGAGGGGATATCTCCTTGAAGAAGAATTCTTTCTTTTTTTATCTCAGGATCTGGTATGGGTATTGCGGAAAGTAGAGCCTGTGTATAAGGATGAAGAGGATTCTTGAATAATTCTTTTGTTTCGGCAACTTCTACTAATTTACCAAGGTACATAACTCCTATCCTATCGGATACGTGCCTCACAACAGCAAGGTTATGCGCAACTAGTAAATAAGTAAGTGCAAGTTTTTGTTGAAGTTCAAGAAGAAGGTTCAACACCTGTGCTTGGATTGATGCATCAAGCGCCGAAACAGGCTCGTCTGCAACAATAAATTTAGGATTAAGAACTACGGCTCTTGCGATACCTATTCTCTGTCTCTGTCCGCCAGAAAATTCATGCGGATATCTTCTTAAATATTCAGGTCTAAGACCTACTAACTTCATGATCTCAACAACTCGTTCTTCCTGCTCTTTTTTATCACCAATATTATGGACCATTAAAGGTTCTTTTATAATCTCTCCAATCGGCATTCTCGGGTTCAAAGAGCCATAGGGGTCTTGGAAAATTATCTGCATTTCTCTTCTTAGAGGCCTAATTTTATTTTCTCCAAACTTTGTTATATCGATACCATTAAAAATAATTTGGCCTTTTGTAGGTTCAATTAACTTTATAATTGTTTTTCCTGCAGTTGTCTTTCCGCTTCCACTTTCTCCCACAAGACCAAAAGTTTCTCCTTCAAAAATATGGAAGGATATATCATCAACTGCCCTTACCCAGCCGATGGGTCTTGAGAAAACACCTCCAACAACAGGAAAATGCTTCACTAAATTATTTATCTCAAGAAGTTTTTTCACGATACAACCTCACTTTCATTAACTAAAACAGGATGGAAACATCTTACAAAATGGTTGTTTTCAATTTCAGCAAGTTCGGGCATTTCTTTCCTACACCTCTCTGTTGCAAATGGGCACCTTGGATTGAAATGACAACCAAGTGGCATATGGTAGGGGTTAGGCACCATTCCTTCTATTGCAGGAAGCGGAGTTTTTGTCTTCTCAGAAACTAAATTTGGAATAGAACTTAATAGCCCATAAGTATAAGGATGTCTCGGCCTTCTAAAAATAGATACCACATCACCACTTTCTACAATTTTACCAGTATAGGCAACGTAAACACTATTTGCCATTTCTGCAACAAGGGCTAAGTCATGGGTAATAAATAAAACTGCCATACCTGTTCTTTTTTGAAGGTCTTTCATAAGTTCAAGAATTTGTGCTTGAATTGTTACATCAAGAGCAGTAGTTGCTTCATCAGAAATAAGAAGGTCTGGATTACAAGACATTGCCATTGCAATCATAACCCTTTGTCTCATGCCACCACTTAATTCATGAGGATATTGGTTAAATCTCCTTTCAGGCTCGGGAATACCAACAAGCCCGAGAAGTTCAATTGTCTTATTTTTGGCTTCTTCTTCACTTACATCTTGGTGGATTAGGATTGCTTCCATTATCTGGTCACCAATTGTAAACACAGGGTTTAAAGCACTCATCGGTTCTTGGAAAATCATTGAAATTTCAGCACCCCTTATTTTTCTTAGTTGCTCTGGTGTCTTTCCAACTAAATTTTCTCCTTTAAAAATAATTTCTCCACCGACAATTTTTCCAGGAACATCGATAAGGCCCAAAATTGACATTGCAGAAACACTTTTTCCACAACCACTTTCACCCACAAGCCCTAAAACTTCCCCTTTATGTATTGTATAACTCATTCCATCAACCGCTTTTACAACACCATCGTCTGTATAGAAATAAGTTTTTAAATCCTTTACTTCCAATAATACTTCGCTTTTTTCCATATTTCACCTACCTATATAACCTTGGGTCCATTGCATCTCTAAGTCCATCGCCAAGATAATTAAATGCAAGAACAGTTATAAACATTGCAAGCCCAGGAGACCACACAAGCCATGGAGCAATAGCCATTGCATATTGAGCATTTTGAAGCATATTACCCCAAGATGGCGTAGGAGGCATAACACCAAAGCCAAGATAGCTTAACGCAGCTTCGTATATTATATTTCCACCAACGCCAAGAGTAGCAGAAACAATAATAGGAGCAAGAGAATTTGGAAGAATATGCCTCCATATAATTCTGCTATTTGATACGCCAACTGCTTTTGCAGCCTCTACATACTCATTTTCTCTTAAAGAAAGAAACATACCTCTTACAATTCTTGCATCGGTCATCCAACCAAAAATTGCTATTACCAAAACGATTTTCCAAACTCCTGCACCAGGGATAACTGAGGCAAGAACAATAAGAAGAGGTAACACTGGAATTGAAAACATAATATCTGTAAATCTCATTAGAATGGTATCAAGAACTCCACCATAATAACCTGCATATGCACCAATGATTATGCCAACAATAAGCGCTGAAAAAACCGATGAAAAGCCAACAAGAAGAGAAACTCTACCACCATAAAATAATCGTGTAAGAACATCTCTTCCTAACTCATCTGTCCCAAGCCAGTGCCTTAAGCTTGGTGGTTGCAAAACTTCTTCTATGGAACCAAGTTCAGAAAATTTATAAGGAGAAATAAAAGGTCCTACAATACATATAGCAATTACAAGGATTAATACAACTAAAGAAAGCATGGCAAGTTTATGCTTTCTTAATCTTTTTCCAACAATACTCCAATAGGTTTCAATTCTTCCCGTTAAAGTTTCTTCTGAAGTAGTTATATCAATAGCCATATCAACCAACCTCCTAACTATACCGTATTCGTGGGTCGACTACGGCATATAGTAAATCTGCAATAAGATTACCCACAATCAAAAGAGTTGACTCTAAAAGTAAACAGACCATTGCAACAGGATAGTCATTTGATAACATTGCATCTACGGTAAGCCTACCCATACCTGGGATACTAAATACAGTTTCGGTAATTGTTGCACCAGAGATAATACCAGGTAGTGTGAGTCCTAAAAGGGTTACGATAGGAATCAATGCGTTACGTAAAGCATGTTTAAATATTACTGTTCTTTCTGGAAGTCCTTTTGCTCTTGCAGTTCTTACATAATCTTGCCTTATAACTTCAAGCATAGAACTTCTTGCATATCTCATCCATGAACCCATCCCAAAAAGAGAAAGAACAATTACTGGAAGAACCATATATTTTACTTGGTCAAGCATACGTGCAAAGAACGGAGCCGATTCCATTCCTGGAGTCATAACGCCACCTATCGGAAGCCAATTTAATCTCAAACCAAATATCATCATCAAAATAAAACCAAACCAGAAAGTTGGCATAGACATTCCAAAAAAGGCAAAAAATGTAAACACATAATCAAATAGAGTGTATTGGTGTAAGGCTGAATATATGCCAATAGGAACGGCAATAACAAAAGCAAATATAAGAGAGGCAATTGAAAACCTTAACGTATAACTAATTGCTCTTGCTACAATTTCAACTACAGGTTTACCACCTGCAAAAATTGAAACACCCCAATTGCCTGTGATCATCGACCAAAACCATTTAAAAAATCTAAGATACCAAGGAAGGTCAAAACCCCAAGCATGTTTTAATCTCTGTATATCCTCTGGTCTAATCCTTGGATTTATCGCCATTTGCGCAAAGGGATCACCAACTAAACTCAAAACAGCAAAGGTAACAATTGCAACCCCTAAAAACAGAGGAATCATCTGCAAAATTCTTCTTATTACATAGTTTCTCACCTTTTCCTAAACCTCCTTATCCTTTAAAAAAGGGGACCTCTTTGCGGAGGTCCCCGCAAATTTTAACTAACTAAACCTTATTTCTTTTCCCAATACCAGAGTTCTGAATTGTATGTGTAACCAATAGAAGAAGAAACCACATAATCAAAGCCTGCCATAGCAAGATTTGCTTTTGGTGTATAGATATCAGTCCATAAAACTAATCCAATTTGTGGCACAAGGTCTGCAATCCTTTGATCTGCAATATAGTAGTTCTTTTGACGAACTACTGGGTCAACTTCGTGAGTTGCCTTGTAAATTGCTTCACTAAGGGTAGGATCAGAAATGCCGGTGTAGTTTTGTCCTTCCCATTCATTTGCTTCGGTTGGAATTTGGTCGGAAGAATAAAGTGTATATCCACCTGGGTCAAGTGGATCTCCACCCCAAGCAAACATTGCTAACTGGAACATCCTGTGGGTTGTATAAGTGCCAAAGAAGTAAGCTGCTGATAGGAATTTTGTTTGAATATCAACGCCAATTTTCTTAAGTTGAGCTTGTAAGACTACAGCTTCGTCTTTTCTATCTTGTCGTGTTGTTGTCGAGAGTTCAATGGTTAACTTCTTTCCATCTTTGTATCTGAAGCCATCAGAACCCATCTTCCAACCTGCTTCATCAAGAAGTTTATTTGCCATTGCAGGATCGTATTTTGGTGTAGTTGCTTTTGGATTTCTATAGAATTCGTTAAAGAGTGCAATATAAGGATAGTAGCTAACTCTTCTTTGACCTAAGAATACACGCTTGCTCAAATCATCGCAATCAATACCATAGGCAAGTGCTTTACGAACTTTTACATCAGAAAGGATTGGATCGGTTGTATTAACTTCTAGATGTTCCCAGAAGGTTGAAAGAACCTTTTGAACTTTAATGGTTTTAATTTTTTCTGCCTGTTGAGCCTCTTTCTCTCCAAGTCCTATGAGAGTTAAATCAACCTTTCCTGCAAGAACATTCATCAACATGGTATTTGTATCAGGTATCCACTGATACACAAACTCCTGGACAAGTGGCTTTGAGCCGGCCCAACCAAACCAGTTAGGATTTGGTTCAAGAGAAATATATGCCCCTTCAACCCAATCTTTAATCTTGTATGGACCTGCATGGACAGGTTTCTTTGCAAGGGCTGAAGATGTAATTTGTTCTAATGGAACCTGGCTATAGAAGTGTTTAGGATACATTGGAAGACCAAGGTTTGCATATGGTGTTGTATCATTCCAGGTTACAACCATTGTGTATGGGTTGGGGAATTCAATTTTTTCAATCTTATCATAAGGATCGGTTGTAGGTATCTGCTCGATTTTTCCAGAAAGATAAATGTCAAATACACCAAATTTAATATCTTCTTCGTAATTTACAGGAACGCCATCAGACCATTTAACACCTTTTCTAAGGTAGTAAGTTGTCTTCATATAGGTCTTGTCATTTACCTTATAAGTTGTCCAGGTGCCATCTTTAAAGTTTGGAACATTAAGTGCCATCCTTGGTGCTACTACTCCATTAGGGAATGCCATAATTAAACCATCTTCATACTGCATAGCGATATTACGCTGTGCCATCATTGAAGTTGCAAAACTCATTAACGCATCAGGTTCCTGTGTTTGTGCAATAACTACTCTCCCACCAACCTGTGGGGGCACAACAATCTTATAGATTGTATATGCACACTCTGACCTTGTTGCTGCCATTGTTGGGTCAACAGTTGCTTCTTTTGTATGGTAAGTAAGAATCTGGATATCAGGTCTGTAGGCAAGTGTAACTGCTCCCACTGCCCAAGAAGCAATCTTTTTCCAATCGTTTGCCCAAACAATTGGTTCACCCTTGAATGCCTGTGCTTCTTTTTCTTTGCCAAGCACTCTTACTCCAAGGACTGCAAGCTCTTGTCTTGTGATGGAATTTTCTGGTTTAAAGGTTCCATCAGGATAACCTTTAATGTAACCAGCTTTTACCGCTGCTTCTACATAACCAAATGACCAACGAGATGCACTTACATCCTTAAATGTTGGTGTTGCAGGTTTATACTCTTTGAGCCCTTTTGCAATGCAAATCATTTTTGCAAATTGTTCTCTTGTTACAGGGCTCTCTGGCTTGAATGTTCCATCAGGAAAACCTGCAATTACGCCTTTTGAAACCAAATAATCAATTTGGTCTTTTGCCCAATAATCAGCGGGAAGATCTTTAAAACCTGCACCCAAAACACTTAAGGGCCTAACTGCAAAAAGCGTTAAAACCATTACAACTGCAAGAAATACAACTAATACTTTCTTCATACTTTTACCTCCTTCTTCTTTGTTTTTTAAAAACCACTTTTCGAAAATTTTTTGCAACTTCTCACCTCCTTTTAACGTAGAGTTTGCATCACAGGTAAAACAAAATTACCTATATAATTATACAGAAATTGATGGGATTGCAAATATAAAGAAGATTTTATATTTCTAAAATCAGTGTAAGCGTAATCGCTTATATTTGGTTTAGAGCGAGTCTCAAAATTATAGGGATAGTAATCAAAAATTAAAAAAAGAAAATTTAACAGAAATCCTAAAAAATTGATCTCGTCTTTCTTTTTATTAATGCCTACTTCTTCTCTATAGGTTCCTAAAGTGCTGCTAAAAACTTTTTCCTTTGCTATTTTAGAATCAGCCTTATCTTTCTTAAGTAAAATTGCAATTTCAAATATATCTTTCAATTCATCTGAAATATCAGCAAAATCAATTTCTTTTTCATCTAAAAAATTTTCAATAACGTCGTTAAGTTTATCTTCTCTATCCATTTAATAACTCCTCTATAATCTCCTTTAATCTCTTCAATCCTCTAAATTGCGTTATCTTCACAGCACTTTCCGTTTTACCCAAAGTTAAAGCAATTTCCTTAACGGACTTTCTTTCGTAGAATCTCATTAATAGCACCGATCTATAATCCTCTGGAAGTTTATTTAAGGCCAATTTAACAATTTGGTCAACATCTTCAACGGTAAAACTACCGTAAACATCGTAAAGGATAGGATGATAAGTTTTTTCAAATTTTTCTTCAAGAGGAAGCACATCATGGCCGAGGTTCTGTCTAAACCAATCTCTTATGTTATTCCTTGCAATTGCATACATCCAGGTATCAAGATGGTATCCCTCTTTAATTTCAAAATTTTTCAAACTCTTAATAAACTTCAAAAAAGTTTCAGAAGTCAAATCTTCAGCAACTTCTCTCATCTTCACCCTTTTGTAAACATAGTTAAAGATCCTGTCAAAATAGTAGTTAAAAAACTCAACGAATGCCTTCTCGTCACCATCTTTTAGCTTCTTTACAATTTCAAATTCGTCCAATCCTTCACCTATATATACGTAAATTAAACAAAAAAGTTACACTAAAAATTACCCACAACCTCACCAACTTTAAACAAATATGGAGTTCTAACTACAATAAATGAATTAAAACCCAAAAGGTTTTTGTCAAGAAAACTCGCAACCACATAATCGTTTTCCACACCTTCAAACTTTATTTCCGCTTTTTGGATTATATTACCATTTACTATATACACATATTTTTTACCGGCATCAGCTATTACACTACTTCTTGGAACCTTTATACCATAAACAACATCTACAAGAATTGTAACAGAAGTTTTTTCCTTTAGAAATTCATAGAGATAACAAGAAAATTCATAAAAACAATACTCATTGTTTTCGTAAATCTTCTTTCCAGAAGTAACTAAAAACTCGTCAAGTAAAACTTTTAAAGAATTATAAGAATAGATATCTTTTTTGATACCTACAAAGAAATTGTTATTACTCACTATACAACCAATGGGTTCACCAACGGAAAAATTTTTTTTATTCAGGTGAACAAAACTAAAATTTTGGGTATCGTTAAAAAAGTAAGATTTGTTATTATTCCCAAAACCAAATAAAAAAATCCCTTCTTCAGTTGCATAAATGCCTTGGACACTTTCTTTTGAGTAAAGTTTTGCAATAAGTTCATCTTTTTTCACATAGTCAAAATTTGACTTTAAATATTCTATGCTTCCATTACCAGGGGTAATTACATTAATACAAGGAAGAAATAAAACAAACGGGACTTCTTTAGTTATCTTGTAGTAAGATACATTCACAACTTCAAATTTGGACAAATTTTTCTTTAAGAAGCCCCTTATATCTTTAATAGAATTTAAAACCAATACCAAAAACAAAACGAAAATAAGGATATAAACAAGTTTTTTTTGCATTTAGTGAACACTATTTTTTCTTACGCAAGAATGCTGGAATTTCAAAATCTCCCTGGTCAATTGATTCTTCAATTTTTATCAGTTTCTCTTTTGGTCTTGCCTCTTTAGACTTATCAAATCCTGCTGCAATAAGCGAGATTCTTACTTCATCTTCAAGATCCTCTTGAAAGACGGTTCCGAAAATTAAATTCGAATCATTTACCACCGTTTCCTTTACAAAAGTAGCAGCCTCGTTCACCTCAAAGAGGGTAAGATTCTTAGGGCTTCCTGTGATATTCAAAAGGACCCTTGTTGCGCCTTCTATAGAATACTCAAGTAATGGACTTGAAATAGCCTGTTTTGCTGCATCAACTGCTCTATTTTCGCCCCTTCCAACTCCTATACCAAACCAAGCGTTTCCAGCTCCTGCTAAGGTTGTTCTTACATCTGCAAAATCAACATTAACAAGACCTGGTTTAGTAATAATTTCTGAAATTCCTTTAACAGCGTAGAAAAGCACGTTGTCAGCAACTCTAAAAGCTTCATTAATAGGAGTTTTTTTATCTATTATTTTAAGTAATTTGTCATTTGAAATAAGAATAAGTGTATCAACGAACTCATTTAGTTGCCTTATACCTTCTTCTGCTTGCTCAATTCTCTTTTTACCTTCAAAAGTAAAAGGCTTTGTAACAACTCCAACAGTTAGAATACCGAGTTCCTTAGTGATAGAAGCAATAACTGGAGATGCACCAGTGCCAGTGCCACCACCCATGCCTGCCGTTATAAACACAAGGTCTGCACCTTCTATGATCTTCCTAAGTTCATCTTTACTTTCTTCAGCAGACTTTCTTCCAATTTCTGGGAAACTCCCAGCACCAAGGCCTCCTGTTGTCCTTGGACCAATCTGGACTTTCTTTTCTGCTTTGTTAAGTGATAGGACTTGAACATCAGTATTTATTGCAATAAACTCAACTCCGTTAATTCCCTCATCTATCATCCTGTTTATTGCATTTCCTCCCCCGCCGCCAACTCCTAAAACCTTTATTCTTGCTGCACTTATCTTCCAAGGATCCATATCAAACATAAAAGCACCTCCTATTCAAAAATATCCTTAAGCCAGGAAAAAGAAGAAAAGATTGATTTCTTCTTTGAATGGGTTGTGTCTTCATTCAGGGCATAAAGGATTAGTCCGATAGAAGTAGAATATTCTGGTGCATTCAAAATATCAGAAAAAGAAAATTCGCCCTTCGGAAAACCAACTCTTACTGGCAATTCTAAAATCTCATTTGCTCTTTTCGCAATGTTTTTAAGTTTAGCAGTGCCACCAGTTATAACAACCCCAGAATGAAGAGATCCCCAATACCCTGACTTAATTAACTCGAGTTTAATAGTTTGTAATATCTCATCAACCCTTGCTGTAATCACTTCAGATAAATAATCCAAGTTAACCTTTAATTTCTCATCTGTGCCAATCTGAGTTGCTTCAATTTCAACACCTTCAGTAGTGCTATCATCACACTTTGCAAATCCGTATTCTTTTTTTATACGCTCTGCCTCTTCAAGAGAAATCCTCAAAGCATAGGCAATATCTTTTGTTATGTATTCACCACCAATAGGAAGAACAGAGGTATGTGCAATACTTCCATTTGTGTAAACTGCAAGATCTCCAGTGCCTGCCCCAATATCAACAAGTGCAACGCCTAATTCCTTTTCCTGATCCCTAAGAACGGAAATAGAAGAAGCAAGTGCTTGTAAAACAAACGCTTCTTTTTGAAGGCCAACCATTGAAATTACTTTTTCAATATTGTAAAGAACTGTGGAAGAACCAGTTATTATATGAACTTCTTCTTCAAGTTTAATCCCGGACATACCAATAGGGTTTCTTATTCCACCTTGACCATCAATTATAAACTGCCTTGGTATGGAGTGAATGACCTTTTGATTTGCTTGAAGTAAAAGAACTCTTGAGGCTTCTTCAACTCTTCTAATATCGTCTTTTGAAATCTCTCTTCCCTCTCTTGAGACGACTACACTTCCTTTGTTATTTAAAGAAAACACGTGTGTGCCAGAAACGGAAACATAAACACTGTTTGTCTTTTTATAAGCCATGGTTTCTGCAATTTTTTTTGCTTCGGATACTGCTTCAGAAGCCTTATTCAAATCAATTACAACACCCTTATTAATACTTTTGGAAGGAACGGAGCCTACCCCAATTATTGAAGCATTACCATCCTCAATTTCTGCAATCAAATATTTAATTGTTTGGCTCCCTAAATCGAGTGCTGCAACTACCCTATCCATTCTCCCTCCATTCGATAATTGCTTGCATATTAAATCTTAAATCTATTGATTCGACCTGTTTTAAGTTATTTTTTAAAAATTCAACTGTTTTACTGTATTCTTCAATTTTTTTCACATAATCCCCCAGTCCTACTAATACAATGATATTATTTTTGTCAATAAATACAATACCCCTATTTTGAAAATCAACATATTTGACCAAATTTAAAAAGCCCATTTTTTTCAAACTAAAAAGAAAATTTTTTATTTCTAAATTATATAAATTAGAATTAAAATTACAAATTACATCAAAGACTCCATTATCACTTTTTGCTAAGTATCCCCTTTCGGTAATATCAAAAACACCGTCTTTAAATTTCACTTTCAAAATAGTTTTCTCCACATAAAAGACTTCAATAGAAAAGTGGTTTCTTTCAATTTTTACATCTTTTTTAGGTAAGAGCGTTAAGTAAACAGGACCTAAATGATTTAAAAGAAAGGAGGGTTCAATTGGAACATTAGAATTTATTTTAATTTTACTTTCTAAAACAAAAATGGAATAGTAAAAGGGAATGAATACTAACAAAATAACTATAAAAATTGTTAAGAGTTTTTTCACCTTTTTCTTTGAAGTGCTTCTTGTAAGATAAAGTCAACAAGGTCCTCGAAACTTATATTTTCTGCTTTTGCCGCATCTGGCACGAGACTTGTCTCAGTAAAACCAGGAATCGTATTTACCTCAAGCACATAGACATCATCTTTATTTGCTATCATATCGATTCTTGCAAAATCTCTTAGTCCAAACTCTTTATAGATACGCCTTCCGTATTCTTCGGCGAGATTCTTCTGATAAGAGTTAATCCTTGCAGGTATTATATGCTTTGACATCAAAGGTGTATATTTAGATTCGTAATCATAAAATTCATGGGCAGGAACAATCTCAATAATTGGAAGGACATGGATATCAGGATAGTTGCCAATAATTGCAACTGTAATTTCTGTCCCCTTTATGTAGTCCTCGACTAAAACCATTTCACTTAATTCAAATGCCTTAGCCAAGCCCAAATTGTATGAGTTCTCATCTTCTACTATTGTAACGCCAATCGTAGAGCCTTGATCATTTGGTTTAACTACAAGTGTTTTATTTCCCAAAAGTTCTGAAGCATAGGAATAAGAAAGGGCATTGTCCTTCTTAAAATAAGTAAATGATGGTGTTTTAACGTCAATTTCTCTAAACATAAATTTGGTAAAGAGTTTATTCATACAGAGTGCACTTGCAAAAAATGAAGAACCTGTATAGGGAATTCCGTAGAGTTCAAGAACAGCCTGCACTGTCCCATCTTCACCAAATTTCCCGTGAAGAGCAATAAACACAACGTCAGGTAAAGTTTTTTTAATAATACTTTCGAGTTCATTCTGAAAATCGTGTTCAACTACATCATATCCCTTACTTCTTAACGCTGAAGCAATTGCTTTTCCACTTCTTATCGAGACTTCTCTTTCGGTGGATTTTCCACCATACAATACCAAAACTCTTATACTCATTTCTTCCTTTCAATAAGCCCAAGATTTTTAAAATCACCTAAAAGTTTAATCTCGAGTTCCAACACAAGGTCTTTATTCTTATAAACTCTCGATTGAGCTTCCCTAATTAAGTTTACCACATCATCTGCTGTTGCGTTGCCGAGATTTACAATAAAATTTGCATGCTTATCAGAAATAATTGCATCTCCAAAATGCAAACCCTTACACCCTGACTCTTCCAAAACCTTACCGGCATAGGTAGTGGGAGGATTTTTAAAAACACTGCCCGCACATGGAAAATCAAGTGGCTGCTTATCATAACGTACTCTCAGATTCATCTCTTTTGCTTTAACAATTTCCTTTTCATCTTTTTCTTCCATGGCGATTACAGCATTTAACAAAATTAGTCTTTCGTCTTGCAAAATCGAATACCTATAATCAAAGTGAAAATCATCGTGTTTGAATCGATAAATTTTACCATTTAAATCCATTACATCCCCATATAAAACTTTAGTGCTTATGTAGTGGGAATTAGTTCCTGCATTCATCGCAATTGCACCACCAATTGCACCAGGAATACCAAAAGCAAACTCTAAGCCACCAAGATTGTGCCTCATAGATTGTTCAATAAAAAATTGTAAAGAGGCACCAGCCTCAATAAAGGCAATATTTTGAGAAAACGTAAATTTACCAAACTTATTTCCAAGTTTAATTACAATGCCTCTAATGCCTTCATCTGCAACAAGGATGTTTGTTCCATTTCCTATAACTGTAACTTCGAGATTGTTTTGTTTTGCAAATTTAATGACTTTCTCAAGATCATCTACACAAGAAGGTTCCACGAAAATTTCAGCAGGACCTCCAATCTTAAAAGAAGTGTGTTTAGAAAGAGGCTCTTCAAAAAGCACAGTCCCTTTAGTCAAATTTCTTATTTTCTCTATAGTTTTCATATCCCACCTGATTTTAGCAAAATTTTTTCTAAAACAAAATTTACTTTGGATGGTCCAAGGGTTATAACTAAATCATCTTTTTTCAACAATTTTAAAACAATGTCTGCTGCTTCATCGTAGTTAGATGCTTTAATTACGATTTTTTGAGGGTTTGTTTCTTTTATCCAATTAAATACTTGTTCATCGTTAATCCCATCAATTGGAGCTTCAAAAGCAGAAGCAATCGGTAAAACAACCACTACGTTAGATAGATAAAACGGCCGTCCAATCTCACTACCGAGGGTGTAAACTCTTGTGTATCTATGTGGTTCAAAAATTGCTATGATTCTATTGTTTTGAAAATGTTTTTTTAAAGCAGAAAGAGAGGCTTCAACTTCTGTCGGATGATCCGCATGGTCATCAAAAAAATACGCATCGTAATATTTACCAATAAATTCTAACCTTCTTTTAGGCAAACTAAAACTACCCAACACTTCAGAAAATCTACTAAAATCAGCACCAAGAAGTTTTGCAACCAGCAATGAACCAATGGTGTTTAATAAGTATTTCTCACCGAACATATTAACAAAAATTTCAGACAAAGTTTCCCCTAAAATGTTTGCTTGAAACAATATACCGTTTTTGAGAAATTTAACACTATCCACATAGGCATCAAGTTCTCTATTCCAAAGACCATAAAAAAATTTATTTTTAGGTATATGTTTGGAAACTTCAACAACATTTTTATCTTCACCATTCAAAACCAAAGTCTCACTATTAAGCATGAATCCTCTAAAGGCATTTTTAAGATTCTCAAAACTAAAATTGTAGGCGTTAAGATGGTCTTTATCGATACTTGTAACAACTCCAATATAAGGTTTAAATAAAAGGAAGGTGCGATCACTTTCATCTGATTCAATAACGAAGTATTCGGCATCTTTTAAGAAAGTGCTATTCTCAGGATGTTTACCACCAATGTATGCATTTACCGACAAGTTAGAAGATAGTAAGGTAGAAATTATTGAAGTTGTAGACGTTTTACCATGAGTCCCTGCAACAACTATACTTTTGTAGTTTTTTGCAATTTCTGATAGAGCCTCTCCTCTTTTTACTATTGGTATATCTAAAGATTTAGCTTTTTTAAGTAATTCATTATTTTCTGGAATAGCTGAAGAGATAATAACTTTTTTAAAAGACTTATCAACCACAAAGTCCTTATCAATGAACTTAATTCCTAAATTTTCTAAATGTTGTTTTGCACTGCCTGAATTAACATCAAAACCGTATATGTCGTAGCCAAGGCTATTGTAAATCTCGGCAAGCCTCCTCATGCCAACGCCTAAAATACCAAGCATTAATATTTTATCCATGTTTATTTATAATTTCCTCAATTGTATCAACAATCTTTACCTCGCTATCTTTTGGGTATAAACTACTACAACCCATTTTTATTATACGTAATTTTCCCTTTAATTCTAAAATCCTATTTAAAAGCAATTTTTCATTTAGGGCATTTTCTTCAATTACTTCAACACAGCCTAAAGATTCAAAGTACTTTGCGTTAAAATATTGGTGGTTATCTCTTGCATAAGGAAAAGGGATAACCATTGAATAAACCCCATTTAATACAAGTTCAGAAAGAGTCATTGCTCCACCTCTTGTAATGGCAAGGTGAGAAACTGCATAAGCATAACCCATATGGTCAAGATAAGGAAACATTCTCAAATTCTTATGAACAATTTTGTCTTTAAAGTCTTTATAAAACTTCTTCCCAGTTATAAAAATGATCTGCATGTCAAATTTAAGAAGCTCCTCAATGATAGAGAAAACAGTTTTATTAAGTTTATACGCACCACCAGAGCCTCCAAATACAAGAAGGGTAAATTTATCCTCAAAATTAAAAAAATCCAAACCAACTCTCTTTTCAACTCCAATAACTTCTTTTCTTACTGGATTGCCAACAAACATACCTTTTTCTTTAAAAATATTGTTTACATCAGGAAATCCAAGAAAAATTTTTAAAGCAAACCTTTTAAATAGCAAATTTGTCCTTCCAGGGATGATGTTTTGTTCGTAGATAAAGATTGGGACCTTCGTTAAAACAGAAGCAATAAGAACAGGAAGCGAAACATAACCACCACCACCCAATACAGCATCAGGCTTATGTTTTTTGATAATTCTAAAAGATTCAGTGACACCCTTAAAAAAGTTAAAGATAAATAAAAAGATTGTTTTAATATTGAAATCAAATTGAGATGCACTCACAAATTCCATATCAAAACCGTAGGAAGCAAAAATCCTATCTTCAATTCCCCCTTTTCTTCCTACAAATACCACATCAAAATTTCTTTTTTTAAGCTCTTTTCCTATGGGCACAAGAGGATAAACATGTCCTCCAGTTCCACCACCTGCTATAATTACTTTCATTCGGCAACCTCTTTTCTTGAAATATTGATAAGTATACCTACAGATATAAAATTAGCAACCATATTGTTAAACCCCATACTTATAAACGGCAAAGGCACCCCTGTTACTGGCATTAAACCCAAATTCACTGCAAAATTAATTGTTGCAAACATACAAATCCCCAAAGTAAGACCAATCGCAAGAATCCTAGAAAAAAGAGATTGTGCTGCACTTGCAATCTTAAAGCCCGTATACAAAAGCCCCAAGTAGGAAGCTGCAATTATAATGATAACAACCCCTCCTAATTCTTCTCCAATGACTGGTAAAATGAAGTCTGAAACTGATACAGGTAAAACTTGAGGATACTTAAAAATACCCTTTAGAAAACCGACACCGTTAATACCACCTCTTGCAAATGCTTTAAGAGATTGTAGCGTTTGAAGCGCATCTGAAGTTGCATATGCTTCTGGGTTCAAAAAGGCTTCTATTCTTCTTCTCCATTCCTCACTAAAGCCAAGTAGAAGTAAAAACGAAACTATACTGAAAGTAGAAAACGCAAAAATATGGATAAGAGGTATACCAATAATTACAAGGGTTAAAAAGCACGTCAAAAATAACTGTGCAGCTGAACCCATATCTGGTTCTAAAGTAATGAGCAAAGAAAAAACCCCAATCGCCGCAAGAGAAACAAGAAAAACCTTTGGAAGTTCATCATCCTTTATCTTGTTAGAAAAAATTTTTGCAATAAGTAAAGATAAAACTATGTATGCAAACTGAGAAGGCTGAAAATTAAAGATCCCAAAGCTAATGAATCTTGAAACACCCCCTTGAAAAAGAAGGTAGATGAGTAATAAAAACAATATGAAGGTGCTAATCTTAGCAAGTTTTCGTAAGATGTGGTGGTCAAAAAATGCAAAAAAGATCATCAACAAATATCCTATAGCAACTGAAATTAATTGTCTTATATACGTATTTGGGTAAACTACACTAAGACTAACACTTGATATGATACCAATAATGGATAATAAGGTTACAAAGAAAATAAGAGAAATGGAATACGGGTTTAAAATCTTTTTCATAACGAATTTACGATTTCCTTAAATCGATCGCCTCTATCTTCAAAATCCCTAAACATGTCAAAGCTTGCACAAGCAGGTGATAATAAAACTACATCAAAACGACCTGCTTTTGATTTTGCAAGAAGAATTGCATCTTTTAAGCTTTCTACAACTGAAAAGTTATTAAAATTTGCTTTTATTGCGGCCTCCTTTACTTCATTTGCTGTTTGCCCTATAAGTATAAGGTATTTAACTTTTCGTGGAAACATTTTACCCAAATTTGTAAAATCGTTATTCTTTGAGCTTCCTCCTGCAATAAGAATTACTTTCCTATCAAAAGATTCAAGTGCCTTAATTGTAGAATCAGGTGTTGTAGACTTTGAATCATTTATGAACGTTATGCCATCAACTTCCCTTACAAATTCAAGCCTATGGGGAAGACCTTTAAAAGTTTTAATTGATTTAGCAATCGTATCCACATCAACACCAATTAACATTGAGGCAGTAATCGAAGCAAGTGTATTTTCAACGTTGTGAAGTCCCAAAAGGGGGATATCGCTTCTATTTATAATCTTTATGGGTTCAGAGGTTGTAGCAAACCTAAAATAAATTTCATCACCCAAAAGATAGGCACCTCTATCAACTTTACCCTTTAAAGAGAAAAAATAGACCGTGGGTCTTAATTCTTTTGCAAGTTCTCTTGAGGTGCTGTCGTCAAAATGCAAAACGGCAAAGTCAGATTCAGTCTGGTTTAAAAAAATCCTTCTCTTTGCGTTTAAATAATTTTCCATGGTGCCATACCTATCAAGGTGGTCTTCTGTAAAGTTTAAAAATACAGATACCTTTGGGTGGTATTGTTCGATTGTCTCAAGTTGAAAACAACTCGTTTCAAGAATAGCAAACTGTGGATTTGGATTCTCTAAAAGAAGAAAAGAATAAGGAGTGCCTAAATTACCACCAAAAACAGAGGAGGGATAAAAGTCTTTAATGATATGGTAAGTAAGGGCTGTTGTAGTGCTCTTACCATTGGTGCCTGTAATTGCAACAACTTTGGTATTTGAAGCAAACATATTTGCAAATTCCAATTCTCCTATAATTTTTTTACCGTGTTCTTCAAGATATCTTACAACTGGCGCATTCAAAGGTATGCCAGGAGACAAAACAACGAGGTCAAAATCTTTAAATTTATCAAAACTATGCTTACCTATCTCATAAGGGATGTTGTGTTCTTTAAGAAGTGGTTCAAACAAACGTGTTTCATGGTTATCGTTTAGTTCAGATACAAATACACTAAAGCCTTTACTTTTTGCAAGGATACTTGCATAAACACCGGATTTACGAGCTCCCAACACAAGAACTTTCACATTATACCTCCTAACCAAAATACAACTTTAAAAAGAAGACAACAATAGATGCTACCAATGTTATAATAGAAAACCTAAAATCAATCTGTGCTTCACTAAGTCCAGATAACTCAAAATGGTGATGGATGGGCGTCATTTTAAATATTCTCTTACCGTGAGTCCTTTTAAAATATGTAATCTGGATAAAAATTGAAAGAGCTTCAATAACAGGAATAATAGCAATAATTGGAAGATACAACTCTATTTTTAAAATAATCGAAAGGGAAGCAACAAGTGCACCTAAAGCACCCGATCCAACATCCCCCATAAAAATTGAAGCCTTTGGGCTATTGAACCATAAAAAGGCAAGAATTGCAATAATAAAAACAAGTATCAAATACAAATGAGAAGTGTTTCCAAAGGTATTTGCAATTAAAGATAGTAAAAGAAGCATGGTAACAGTAACACTTCCAAGAAGCCCGTCTACTCCATCTGTCAGGTTAAAAGCATTAGCAGAGCCAATAAACATCGTTAAGAAAAGTATAAAATAAATAAACCAACCCAAATTTAAATCGAAAGATAAAAATTTAACATTGAAAGAAAAAATATCCTTAAAAATCACAAACAGAATAAGAGTTGCAAGAAAATGTAAAATAAGTTTATTTCTAACGGAAAGTCCATCTGAAGAGTGCTTTTTAAAAGTAAGAACATCATCAATAAGCCCAATTATACCAAATAAGAGCACTGAAGATGCAACAAAGAGTGCAACTTTCGAATGATTAAAGGGAAGAAAAAAGATAGGTGCAAGAAGAAATACTATTCCGCCACCTCTTGGTGTGCCTTCCTTTATTTTGTAAATATCGCCCATTTCATCACGCACAAATTGGACTGCGTGCCGTTTCTTAAGATATAAAATGAGAAATTTTTCAAAATACAACAATAAAAAAAATTCAATTAAGATAACAAAAGCAAAGATAATGTTTGAGACGTTCTTATCCATCTTTAAACCTTCCTTTCAAAACTTCAACAAAACTTTCCATCTTCATGCCGCGTGATCCTTTTAAAAAAATTAAAGAACCTTTTTTAAAATCAAATTCCTCTAAAAACTCCTTTAGGGCATCTGAATCGGTAAAATGAAATTTTAAAGCAGTCGAAGCATTTTCGTATATAGATTTTGTAAAATCCCCGTAAGTTATAAGTAGGTAGGGATCCACTTCTTCAATTAAAGAGACAAAACTTTTATGAATCTCATAAGCATCCTTACCAAGTTCAAGCATATCTCCGAGTATTATAACCTTTGGTTTATTAACATCCAAAAGGGATTTTAAGGCAAAAGTAAGAGAAACTGGATTTGAGTTATAAGTATCATCCAATATGGACATCTTTGAAAAATTTATAATCTCTCCTCTTCCTTTGAATGGTTTAAATTCTTTTAAAGAGGAAACTATTAAATCAGGATCAACTCCAAAATGGAAGGCAATTGCAAAAGTAAAAGCCAAAGTGTAAACAAACTGATAACCGTAAAAAGGCAGGGAAAAGGAAAATTTTCGATCGGCAAAACTCAAATTCACCCTCTTAACATCTTCTTTAGTTAATAAATCAATTACTACATCGTTTCTCTTATTAAAACCTATAAGGACTCTATTTTTAAGATTATGCGAGGCTTCAAACAACAAATCATCATCACCATTTAAAAAGGCAATACCATCATTATCAACGTATTTAGCGAGTTTAAATTTCTCATTCAATACCCCTTCTTTTGATTGTAGGTATTCAATGTGAGAGTCGCCAATATTTGTAATAACTCCGTAGTGTGGTTGAGTTAACTCAAGAAGGTAATCCATATCATGAGGTTTTTGAACACCTAATTCCACAACAATAAAATCTTCTCTTAAATTAACTTCATTTGCAAAAAATAACGGTAAAGAAACATCTGTATTGAGGTTACCTTCTGTCTTTAAAACGGAAAATTTTTTTGATAAGGCATTAGCAACAGATTCCTTGAGAGTAGTTTTACCAGCGCTTCCTGTAATACCTAACACACAACCTAAAGCATGCTTTCTTCCAACTAACCCGATGTGTTTAATGAAATCTTTGGTAGAATTTACAACAAATTCAAAAGTATCATTTAGAGGGAACTCTTTTTCAACAACAACACCTAAAGCACCTTTTTGAATTGCATCTTTTACAAAATCATGCCCATCATACTTTGAACCTTTTAAAGCAATAAAAATATCTCCTTTTTCAACAGTTCTTGAATCTATCTTGAACTTATTAAAAGTCTCAGGTATTCTATTTATACTAATCCCATCAAAGCCATTAAGAAACTCTTCCAATTTAAAGTTCATAAACTGTCTCCTCTACAACATCTAAGTCTCTAAAATTTACTATACGTCCACCTTTAAGATGCATTTTACTTTCAACGCCTCTACCCAAAATTGCAATTGTATCGTTAGGTTTCGACTTCAATACTGCTTCTTTAATTGCAAGGCGCCTGTCTTCTAACACTTTGTGGTCAATTGAAACACCTTTTAAAATGTCATCGATGATCTTTTTTTCATCAAATCCTCTTGAATCATCGGAAGTTACATAACAAAAATCCGCAAAATTACTTACAACTCTCCCCATCTCTATCCTCTTCTCTGTATTAGATGTGCCAACTGCTCCGAAAACCACTATAAGTCGCCCCTTTTTATTCAAACTAAGGTTTTCAAGAACACTCCTAATTTCAGAAGGATTGTGTGCATAATCTACTACTATTACTCTATCAGAGACTTTTCTTATTTCCATCCTTCCAGGGATAGAAACAGTTTTTCCAAATTCTCTAATTACGCTAAAAGGGATACCTTCAACCATCGCAAAAGAAGTAGCAGCAAGAAAATTAACAATATTGAACTTAGACACCAAAGGAATTTTAACTTCGCCAACTAAACTGCCCTTTTTAAAAACATTAAACAAAAGCAGTATATCTTGTGAGTTTATAAATTCGTATGAAAAATCAAAAGATGGATTTTCGCCGTAAAGTAAGGGGTCTTTAGAAACTTCCAAAAACCTTTCAATATATAAACTTTCACCATTTAAAATGGGGGAAAAAGCATCAACAAAAAATGAAACCTTAGTATCTAAATAATCTTCAAGTGTTTTATGAAAATCAAGATGGTCCACCCCCATCGTTGAGAGAATCTTTTTATAGAAATCAATGCCAAAGACTCTTTTATCTTTAATAGCATGGGAAGTTACTTCCATAAATACGTATTTAACGTTGTTATCTTTCATTAAACTCAAATACTTATTCAATTCAAAAGGGAATGGTGTTGTAGGAGGCTCAAGGTCTTTTAACTCGAAGTCATCTTTTATGCCAATACCAATAGTGCCAATAAAAGAAGAAGGAATTGAAGCGTAATTAAAAAGCCTGTAAAGTATATAAGCAATAGTTGTTTTACCCATGGTTCCAGTTATACCAACTATTTTTAATTGGGAGGATGGGTTGTTAAACATATGGGCTGATAAAATTGCATAGGCAACTTTACTATCATCTACTTTAATAAGAGGGATGGCAAAAGTTTTCGTAGTTTCCTTTTCTATAATAGCACCCACTGCTCCATTTTTTATTGCATCTTCAATAAAATTGTGTCCGTCGTTATTTTGCCCACTTATTGCAACAAACAGATCGCCTTTTCTAATCTTTCTTGAATCGTGTTGTAATGACAAAAACTCAACTTCATGGTTGCCGTAAATCTTACAATCTTTTAAAACCTTTCCTATATCTTCTATTTTCATGGTTCAATCCTTAGATATTTTACAAGAAAATTACCAATCTTTGCAAATAGCGGTGCTGCTACCGTTGTAGAATACTGAGGATATTTCGTCTCATCTATAGAAACTATTACCGAAAATTCTGGATCAGGGTAGGGAACGGCTCCATAAAAACTGTATATCAACTTAGCATGAGAATAACTTTTTGTGATTGGATCAATCTTTTGTGCTGTGCCTGTTTTACCCATAACCTTATACCCTTCTATTTTTGCTTTTGGAGCACCAACCTCAACAACATCAACCATTGCACTTTTCACCAAATTAAGATTATCAACTGAACCAACAACATTTTTTAGAATGGAGTAGGATTCATAAATTACATTGCCTGAATCTTCTATCTTTTTAATAATATGAGGTGTATATAGTTTACCGCCATTAACAATGGCATTTAATGCAGTAACCATTTGTAATTGAGTAACAGCAACTCCTTGACCAAAGCCCATTGTAGCAGTTTCAACATCGTTAATATTTTCTAATTTAGGTATGATTCCTTTTTCTTCTGCAGCAATTTCCAAACCAGTCTTTTCACCAAAACCAAATAAATTAAAATACTTTAAAAGATTTTCCTTTCCTAAACCGAGAGCAACTTTGGCAAACGCAACATCGCAAGAATTCACAAGGATATCTCTAACTCCATGCTCTTCCCCATGTTTTTTCCAACAGGAAATTACGGTATCTTTTACCTTAATCGAACCACTACAATAAAACTCATCGTTTTCTTTAAGCGTTCCTTCTTCAAGCGCAGCAAAGGCAACAATAGGTTTCATAACCGAACCAGGTTCATAATTATAACTGATTGGCAAGTTAGGTTTGATGCTATCAATATTTTGTGGGTTAAAAGATGGATAACTCACCATTGCAAGAATTTTATTGGTTTTTGGCTCTGTTACTATAGCAAAACCCTGCTTTGCGTTGTATTTCTCAACAGTTTCTTTCACTAAAGCGTATAGTTTTGCCTGTATATTTATATCGATTGTTAACTGAACTGTACTACCCTTTTTAGGATAAATCATATAAGTAGGTTTACCTAGTATTTCTGGCTCGTTAAAATTGTATGTTCTAAAGGCTCTACCTTTTTTTCCTTTTAAAAAATCATTAAAATAAAGTTCTATACCACTCAAACCATCATTATCAAGACCAACAACTCCAATAAGAGGCGCTACTATTTCACCATACGGATAAACTCTTTTGTAAGTCTTAGTAAATACAACTCCGTTATTAATTTCTAATTTATCGATTTCTTTTTTTAGGCTTTCGGTGACTGAAGTTGAAACAACAGTATAAGCGTTATATGAAAAAATGCTTTTTAAATCTGATGAAGATAACTTGAGATATTTACTCAGTATTTCTTTTAAAGGTTCTACTTTGGATTTTTCAATGAGTGTTGGATTTATATCAAGTTGATAAGTAATTTCATTTGTTGCAAGCTTATTTCCATTTCTATCGATTATCTCTCCTCTTTCAGCGCGCAATACATCATAAGTAGGCACAACCTGTGGAGCAAACTCTGCAAGCAATCTATTTCTTTCGAAGACATCAATTTGAATTACCCTAAAAATAAAAGAAAAAAAGATAACAAAAAATAACAAAAAAACAGCAATAATTCTTTTCTTAAAAACATCTTCTCTACTTTGCTTCAAGTTCGACCACATAGAATTTCTTAACCTCAACCATCTTTAATTTCTCTTTAGCTAACTTTTCAATTCTTAAAGGATTAATCAAATTATAATAAGTAGATGATAGTTTTGAGGTGTCTGCCTTTAAAATATCAATTTCTCTTTCTAAATCAGCAACCTTCTTTTTCAAGCCAAGGGTAGCGAAAAAAAACACCGAATTCAAAACAACCACAACAACTAAAACAAATATAAGCAATTTATTGCTAACTCTACCCAATCTCCTCATAAACCCTCAATTTTGCACTTCTACTCCGTCGGTTAATGGATATCTCTTCTTTGGTTGGTTTAACTACGTGTTTTACTACAGGTTTTAAAGAAACATTTTCTTTAAAAGTTTTTTTAACGAGCCTATCCTCAAGTGAGTGGTACGTGATTATTGCGATTCTCCCTTTTGGAAGTAAAACTAAAGGCGCATCTTCTAAAAATTTTTTTAGGTTATCGAGTTCTCTATTAACAAAAATTCTCAACGCTTGGAAGGTTTTTGTTGCAGGATGAATCCGATAATAACCTTTAGGATAAACACTTCTTACAATGTCTGCAAGCTCTAAAGTCGTTGAAATTGGCATTTTCTTTCTTTCAGAAACGATTTTTCTTGCAATCCTCTCTGCAAAAGGGTCTTCACCGTAAGTGTAAATAATGTCTCTCAACTCTTCAAAAGAAAAAGTGTTAACCACGTCATAGGCAGAATACCGAGTGCAAGGTTTACACATCCTCATATCGAGAGGTCCTTCCTTCATGAAGGAAAAACCGCGTTCAGCTTCTTCCAATTGAAGTGAAGAAACACCAAGATCGGCAAGAATTTGGGTTGCACCTTGAGCGTTCGATAACACAATAGCCCTAATTTCTTTAAAATTTGAGGGCACGAGAACAAAGTTATCTCCAACCTCTTTTAAACGCTCTTCTGCTTTTTTAATTGCTTCTTCATCGAGATCTATACCTATTAATAAGCCCTTGGGAATTCTTTTTAAAATCTCAACAGAATGCCCACCTTCTCCAAGAGTTGCATCAACAACAATCGAATCTTCTTTTAAATTAAGCAAATCCAATACTTCTTTTAATAAAACCGGTGTATGATAGATTTCCATCAAGAGATATTATACAGATATAGTTATTTAAGTAAAATTTGAGAACTTGATGTGTAGATATTAAAGCGATTACCTCTTAAAAATCCTATGAGAGCAATATCGTTATCTTTAGCCTCATTTATTGCAAGAGTAGAAACTGCTGATTGAGACACGATAAGAGGTATATGTGCCTGTTTTGCAATTTCAACAATATTAAAATTTATCCTCCCAGAGGTTAAAAGTATAACTTTTTCTTTTATTTCCCTGTCAATAATGAAACCTACATTTTTTAAAGTTGCCGAAAGCCGTGAGATATCTTCAAAATAACTCATCACTCCTTCTCCGTTTGCAATCCCAACGATATGAGTCCCTCCTGTGATAGCAAATACCTTTGAGTATGAAAGAAGTTCCTTCATTAAAGAGAATAATCTATTACTATCAATGGAAATAGGCTTTCCATCATCAAAAAAAGAGCTACTATTTTTTTCAACCTCAAAGTAATAATTTTTTGAAAATTCGTTTCCGACATACTTAAAGCCCTTAATATCACCTTTATGCATTATTATGCCGTTTACAAAAAGAAACCCTAAGGATAAAAGAAATTCTTCTCCGTTAGAGTAGAAAATAGAATCCACGAATTCATCATTTACGAATATATTTAGAAGATTTTCTTCTACAACATAATCTTCTAATCTTATGATATTTCCGTTTTCGAATCTAAATATCGGATATCTTTTCATCATAAGAGAGTATATCCATAATTTTATAATAATCACTCTTCGTATTTATGTTCAAAAAGGTGTAAAACTCAGGGTCGAATTTATTTATTTCATTAGGACTAAGATACTGTGTTTTACTCTCTTCAATTAAATAGCTCAACTTAAACATACCTTTGCCTATGTTCTCTTCAATTTTTGGTAAGAGTCTTCTACTATAAAAGGCAAAAAGTGGCTCTATGTATCCATTACTTAGTTTCGGAATGTATACTTCTTTAGAATAATCCAAATTATTAAACATGTATAAGAGAAGTTCTCTTTTAATAAACGGCATATCGCATGCAACAAGAAATACATAATCACAACTAAAAATTTTTAATGCCGTGTAAAGTCCGCCAATTGGACCAATATTTGGGATAAGATCAGGGTAAAATTCGTAATGAGGCATTAAAGAGAGCCTGCCTACAAAAACAGGCTCTTCCACAAATACAGATTTTAAGATAGTATAGGTCCTTTTAAAAATTGTATTTCCTTTAACCTTTAGGAAAAATTTATCGCTTCCAAATCTTCTACTTTTTCCGCCAACAAGAATAATTGGTTTAACCATTTTTATTCATTAAATAAACTAACCAGTAAACAAACCCCACAAAGAAAGCACCGCCAACTAAATTGCCAAGTGTAACGGGAATTAGATTTGCAGTTATGAAGCTACCGAAATTTAGCGAAGCAAAATCTGAAAGTGTTTTACCTGTTGCTTGGACTACTTCTGGAATGCTCTTTAAGAAAATTCCATAAGGGATAAAGAACATGTTTGCAACAGAGTGTTCAAAACCAGATGCAACAAAAGCCATAATCGGGAAGTATATTGCAAAGAGTTTGCCGATGATATCCTTTGATGACATTGCCATCCATACGGCTAAACACACCAACCAGTTGCAGAGGATACCTCTAAAAAACGCCTGACCAAAGGTAAGCGTTGTTTTAGAAAGAGCAACCTTAAGGCTATTTGCACCAACAAGGTTACCATTAAATGCCCAAGTGCCACCCCAGAATAAAAACGCCGCAATGAGAATTGAACCTACAAAATTCCCTATATATACAACAACCCAATTCTTAAGAAGCTCACTCCACTTAGCCCTTTTATCAAGGGCAGCAATCAACACAAGGTTGTTCCCCGTAAATAGTTCTGCTCCAGCAACAACTACTAACATAAGTCCTACGGTAAAGACACTTGCCGATAAAAATCTTGTAAAGCCGAAACCAAGTGTAGTGTCAGAGCTAACAAGTAATGATAACTGTGCACCAAAGGCAATATAAACCCCGGCAAGAATTGCAAGGACAAACATCTTTAAGATAGGTAGTTTACATTTTGAAATACCAGTTTCACATAATTTCTGTGCAACTTCTTTTGGTGGAAAGAAATTAACTTCGTTCATTTTTTACCCCCTTTTATTTAAATTTTTTTAATTGAACACGCACATGCTTTAAATTCAGGAATTTTTGCAATTGGATCAATGGCATTTATCGTAAGAACATTTGCGTTTGCCTCGGAAAAATGGAAGCTAATAAACGCAATGCCTTTCTTTGGTTTTGTTGAAATTTTTGCTTTTACATTTACACTTCCTCTTCTTGTTTTAATCTCCACCTTATCACCATTTTTAATACCAAGCTCTTCAGCATCTTTTGGATTAATCTCAACATAGTTTTCTGGAACAAAAGATTCTAAAACTTTAACCCTTCTTGTTTCATTTCTTGAATGATAATGGAACAGTATTCTACCTGTTGTTAAAATGAAAGGATACTCTTCATCGGGGGTCTCAACGGGAGGTTCATATTTTACACCAGTAATAAGAGCCTTTCCATTAGGTCTTTTAAAGTTTCCCCCGTAATGTAAAATACTTGTCCCAGGGTATGTTTCTTCTGGACAAGGCCATTGCAATGATTGTTCTTTAAGTCTTTCATAATTTACTCCCTTAAACGTAGGAGTAAGCTCTCTTATTTCGTTCCAGATATCTTCGGATGATTGATAATCCATATTATAGCCCATTCTCTTTGCAACTTCTAAAACAATTTCCCAATCGTCCTTAATACCGTATGGAACTTCTCTTGCAGGATGTAATAACTGTATCCTACGTTCCGTATTTGTAAATGTACCATGCTTTTCATATGCAGCCTTAGAAGGAAAAACAACATCTGCAAGCTGAGCAGTTTCTGAAAGGAAAATTTCCTGAACTGCAAGGAATTCTAACTTTTCAAATCCTTCTTTAACATGTTTTACATCTGCCTCTGTTACTAACGGGTTTTCACCCATTGCATAGACTGCTTTAATCTTCCCATTGAGAGCAAGATCTCCAAATTGGGTAACTGCATATCCAACTTCAGTTGGAAGATTAACCCCATAGAACTCCTCAAATTTTTTACGTGCGGTTTCATCAGTTACTTTTTGATAACCTGTGAACACATCAGGAAGCACACCAACATCGCAAGCACCCTGAACATTTGCCTGGCCTCTTAGTGGATTTATTCCATTACCTTCTCTCCCAATATGGCCTGTAATAAGAGCAAGATTTGCTATTGAAAGCACGTTATCTGTGCCTATGCGGTGTTGGGTAATACCCATTGTATAGAAAATCAATGAATTTGGACCTTTTGCATACATCACTGCCGCATCTTCAATGAGCTTCTTTTCAACTCCGGTAATTTTAGAAACTTCATCAAGATCAACTTCTTCAAGGACCTTTAAGAGATTCTCAAAACCTTCTGTATGGCTTTCAATAAATTCTTTATTCAAAAGACCTTTTTCAACAATGACTTTCATCATGCCATTCAAAAGGGCAACGTCACTTCCAGGATAGTGTTGTATGAAAATATCTGCATCCTTTGCAAGATCTATATTTCTTGGGTCACATACTATGAGTTTTGCACCCTTTTTCTTTTTATTTTCTTTAATGAACTGCGCAATTACTGGATGTGTTTCGGTTGTATTAGAACCAATAACAAACATTACGTCAGCATTCTTTATATCGTCTATTGGGTTTGTCGCAGCAGCAGCTCCTAAAGCTTTACCTAAACCAGCAATAGTTGAAGCATGACAAAGTCTTGCACAGTTATCAACGTTATTGGTGCCTATCACGGCTCTTGCAAATTTCTGGATTAAATAGTTGTCTTCATTTGTGCATCGAGAAGAACCTAAAACACCAATAGCATCAGGTCCATATTTATTTTTTATTTCTAACAATTTTTTTGCCGTATAGTCAAGGGCTTCTTCCCAGGTTGCTTCTCTAAAAACACCGTTTTCTTTTATAAGAGGTTTTGTTAATCTCTCGTTGGAGTTAACGTATTCATATCCATAACGTCCTTTAACACAAAGTCTTCCTTTGTTGGGCTTAACGTCTTTTGATTTTGCCATAACAAGCTCATTTTTCTTATTACGGTAGAGAGTAATATTACATCCCACTCCGCAGTATGCACAGACAGTATCAGTTGCTTCTAATTGGAAAATCTTACCTTTACCAACTCTCGTTTTTTCAATTAGAGCACTAGTTGGACAGGCTTGGACGCATTCCGCACAAAATTGACAATCCGTTTGTTCAAGAGGCAAATTAAACGGAGTTGAGACGATTGATTTATACCCTCTCATAGCAATCCCAATTGCCTCAACAATTGCTTGGTTTTCGCAGGCATCAACACAGCGTCTACATAGAATACATTTTTGGGGATCAAATTGAATGAACGGATTCGTATCCCAGGGAGTTTCCTTTGGATATTCAAATGCTTCTTTCTCATCAAGAAATTGACTCTTTTTTATCCCAAATTCATATGCAAGACCTTGCAAGATGCAATCTCCGTCTTTATCACAGGTCATACAATCCAAAGGGTGATGTGCAAGGGCAAGTTCAAGATTCATTCTTCTTGCTTCTTCAACGATCTGAGAATTTGTAGTTATTTCCATTCCTTCGGCTATTTCTGTAATACATGCTCTTTGAAGAGTTTTAGAGCCTTTAACTTCCACTACGCACATTCCACAAGAACCCTCTTCAGCAATACCCTCAAGATAACAAAGGGTAGGGATTTCAATTCCTACATCTTTACACGCATCAAGAATTCTTTTTCCTCTTGGAAATTGATAACTTTTACCATTAATTTTAACGTTTACTAAATCACTCATTTATGACCTCCTCTTTTATTGGTTCAAATTGGCAAATATTTGAAGGGCATTTTCTTTCATCAATATGTGCAAGCCACTCTTCTTTAAATTTTGTGAGAGACTGCAACAAGATATTTGGTGTTGTTTGCCCTAAGCCACAAAAAGATGTTAGTTTCATTGCGTTTGATAATTTTTCGAGTTTCACTAAATCTTCTCTTTGCCCATTCCCTTTTGATACGTTATCAACTATCCTATAAATTACATCCGTTCCAACTCTACAGGGAGTGCACTTACCACAAGATTCATGCCTAAAGAAATAAGCGATGTTTTTGACAACATCAACAATACAGCGATCTTCGCTTAAGACAACAATCGATCCCGAACCAGGGCCTGCCTCAATTTTTGCAAGGGAATTAAAATCAACTTCCGTATCAATTTCTTCTTTTGAAATAAGGCTGCCTGAAACACCACCTAAAATTACTACTTTAAGATTTTTACCACCCTTAACTCCAAAACCTACTTCTTCTATTATCTCTCTTAGTTTTACGCCAAATGGTATTTCGATTACTCCTTTGTAATTTACATCGCCCATCAAACTAAACAGTTTTGTTCCATACGACCCAGGAACTCCTATTTGTTTAAACCAGTTAGAACCATTTACCAGTATTGGAGGTATGTTTGCAAGTGTTTCAACATTGTTTATTACTGTGGGTCTCTTAAATAAGCCAGATGTTGGAGGATACGGAGGTTTTTTCCTTGGTTCGCCGCGTTTCCCTTCGATTGACTCTAAAAGAGCGGTTTCTTCACCACAGACGTATGCACCTGCACCTTTTTTGATCTCTATATCAAAGTCAAAACCTGAGCCTAAAATATCTTTACCGAGAAAACCATAATCATATGCTTGCTCTATTGCTTTAGAAAGCCTTTTGATAGAAAGTTCGTATTCCCCTCTTATGTAGATATACCCATAGGTTGCTCCCGTTGCAAAACCTGCTAAAATCATCCCTTCAATAATAGAATGGGGATCACCTTCCATGAGGACTCTGTCTTTAAAAGTTCCAGGTTCTCCCTCGTCCGCATTACAGATGACAAATTTAACATCACTTTTTGCCATTGCAGTAAATTCCCACTTCTTTCCTGTTGGAAAACCTGCTCCACCTCTGCCTCTCAATTCTGAATTCTTCACCTCATTCAAAACCCATTCACTTCCATTTTCAAAAGCCTTTTCAAGTGCAAGATAACCATCCTCTGCAATGTATTCTTCAATTGATTCAGGATTAATACTCCCAACTCTTCTTAATAACACCTTCTTCTGCACTGATAAAACTTTTTCTGCCTTACTTATACCAAGTGAAACATCCTTTTTACCAATTTCATGGGAGATATTAGATAAAATCCTACCTTTAAGAAAATGCTCCTTTACAATTAAAGGCACATCTTTTGGTGTAACAGGAGCATATATAATGCCTTCAGGATAAACGGCAATTGCAACACCAATATCTTCGTATCCAAGGCTTCCTGTTGGCGTAATAAGGATTTCCTTTTCAAGTCCAAGGTTTCTTATTTCTCTTAAAAGTAATTCCTCAATTTCTTTTGCTCCTTTTGAAAGGCTTTTTGAGTCCTCTGCAACTAGCACATGAGTTCTATAAAATTTCATAACGCCCCCTCCTTAAACTTCTTTATAATACCTTCAATATCTTCTTCTTTAAGATTACCAAAAGGAACATCATCTATCATCATTGAAGGGGCAATTGAGCACATACCAAGACAACTAGATTCTTCTAATGTAAACTCGCCGTCTGATGTAGTTTCTCCGATATCTATTCCAAGGACTTCTTTAAGTTTGTTTAAAATAGACTCTCCATTTGCAAGATGACAAGATAAACTCCTACAAACCCTTATAATGTGCTTTCCCCTTTGAGTAACCGAAAACATCGTATAAAAGGTTGCAACGCCGTAAACTTTTGAAAGAGAAAGATTAGAGGTTTCTGCAACTTTTTTGGCTAAATCTTTAGATACGTAATTTTTAGGGTTACTTTCCTGAACGTCATGAAGAAGATCTATTAAAGACTTTTCTTTCATTTTTTACCTCCGAAGAAAGTTTACAAACATTTGAGGGACACTTCTTATCCTTTATGTGAGCTATGTATTCATCTCTAAAGTATCTTAATGTTGTAAGAACTGGGTTAGGAGCAGTTTGTCCTAAACCACACAAAGAAGCAAGTTTTATTGTATTTCCAAGCTTTTCAAGCAATTCTAAATCTTCCATTTGACCTTTTCCAGAGGTAATCCTTTCAAGGATATTGAGCATCTGACGAGTTCCTTCCCTACAAGGAGTGCATTTACCACAAGATTCATCAACTGTAAACTTTAGGAAGAACTTTGCTACATCAACCATGCAACTTGTTTCATCCATTACAATTAAACCACCCGAACCCATAATTGCACCTAAAGATGTAAGGCTTTCGTAATCCATTGGAACATCGATATACTGAGAGGGAATTACACCGCCTGAAGGTCCTCCAGTTTGAGCTGCTTTAAAAGAATGTCCTTCTGGAATCCCTCCACCGATATCGTAAATTATTGTCCTTAAAGGTGTGCCAAGAGGCACTTCTACCAAGCCTGTTATGTTGACTTTACCTGCAAGTGCGAAAACTTTTGTGCCAGGACTTTTTTCTGTCCCAAAGCTTCTGAAGAATTTAGCACCCTTTTCTATAATAACGGGAATGTTAGCGAGCGTTTCCACGTTATTTATTACAGTAGGAAAGCCGAATACACCTTTTTGAACTGGGAATGGTGGCTTCTTTCTTGGTTCACCACGTTTACCTTCAATAGAATTAATTAAAGCAGTTTCTTCACCACAAACAAAAGCACCTGCACCTATTCTTAATTCAATATCAAATGAAAAATTAGTTCCCAATATGTTCTTTCCTAATAAGCCTGCCTGCTTTGCTTGTTTTATTGCAATTTCTAATCTTTTTACCGCAAGAGGATACTCAGCACGGACATAAATAAACCCTTTCTGAGCACCTATTGCATAACCTGCTATAGTCATACCTTCCAAAACAGAATGTGGATCACCCTCTAAGACTGATCTATTCATATAGGCACCAGGATCACCTTCATCGGCATTGCATACAATATATTTGATAGGGGAGTCCTGTTCATAGGCAAGTTGCCACTTCTTTCCTGTTGGAAAACCAGCACCACCTCTGCCTCTTAAGCCAGAATCTTTTACAACTTGAATAACGTCTTCTCGTGTCATTTCTGTTAATGCTTTACCAAGTGCTTCATAACCACCTTGAGCGATATATTCGTTAATATCCTCAGGATTTATAATTCCACAGTTTCTTAAAACAATTTTCGTCTGTTTTGCAAAAAATGGGATTTCACTTAAAGATGGGAGGACAGTCTCTTTTTCCTTCCACATCAATCTCTTCACAGCTCTTCCTTTTAAGAAATGTTCTTCTACTATTTCTTTAGCATCTTCCGGTTTTAGTTTTGTATAAATAACCCCCTCAGGATAAACAGCCATGAGTGGTCCAAGTTGACACGAACCCATGCATCCTGTTTCTATAATGTTTACCTCTTTAAGCAGTTCGTGCTTTTTAAGTTCGTCTTTTAAGGCATCTTCAAAACCATTTCCACCTGCAGCAATGCATTGAGCACCAGCACAAATTAATGCATGAATCCTATAGATTTTCATGTACTACTCCTTTGCAATAACCCAATCACTAATAATCTGTCCATTGATTACATGGGATGCTACAATTTGCCTTGCCATCTCCGGAGCAACATGCCCATAGTAAACTACAACCCCATCTCTATCAACTCCCACAACAGGTTCTTCAACATCCAACCCCATGGAACCCCTTTCAATAATCTGAACATCTGTAAAATTTCTTTTTTGAAGTTCATCTAATATTGCCAAAAGGACATCTCTTGACCCTGCTGCAATACCAACAGTTCCCATGCTAATGTAAATTTTTACTTTTACTTCTCCTTGCCTTGTTCTTAAAAATGCTTTTGCTTGTTCTCTCAATTTTCTCAAGTCTTCAATCGACTTAATTTTGTCCATTTAAACACCTCCATGTAGTTCTTTTATTTTTTCTTCTAAAAAAGTTTTGATACTACTCAATAAAAATGGAGTGCAAAGTGATTCCTCACACGTTTTCCTCAGATCCTCTGTTGAAATCTCAAAAGTTTTGTTATTTACAACATGTTTGAACTTCAAATTCACTTCAGGATGCGTTGCAATGATACTAACAATGGTTGCAGGTAAATCCCCCAAAGGTGGCACATCAATATGAGACTTTTTAAAGCATACCTTTACAATCATCCCTAAACCCTTTTTACTTTCAATAAATACACCCCCATCACATGATTCTGCCTCAAGTTTCAATAACGGAAGCCCTAAACCAACCTTTTTGTTTTTAGATGTAGTCATGAATGGGTCAAAGACTTCTTTTAATAAGGTTTCATCCATTCCAACTCCATCGTCTTTTACTTCAATTAAAAGTAGGTCTTTCGAATCATCTTCAATGATTGTAAGTTCAATATTTTTTGCCTTTGCTTTAAGTGAATTTTCAATTATATCAAGAATATTTAAGGAAAGTTCTTTCATTTAAGAATATTTTGTAAGGATTTCTAATACTTTTTCTTTGGTCACTTTTCCATAAACATCTTTCCCGTCAACCATAATAGCAGGAGCAAGACCACAACACCCAAGACATCTAACAATTCTCACAGCAAATCTTCCATCTTTTGTAATTTCGTTTGGTTTAATACCCAAATGATTACAGATAACATCTAAAATATTTTCCGAGCCTTTTACATAGCAAGCCGTCCCCATACAAACCATAATTACATGTCCAGCATCTTTTTTAAGTTTAAAAAAATTGTAAAAAGTCACAACTCCATAGATTTTAGAAAGGGGCACGTTAAGTTTCTCTGAAATGTAAGTAAGCACCTCTTCAGGTAGATACCCAAGGCTTTCTTGAGTGCCATGCAGCACCTGTATAAGGGATTCTGGTTTTGCACCCCATTTCCTGATTTCCATATCAACTGCAGGGAATGTTTTTACCTCCATCGTTCCTCCTTTCATAGTGTTTTTTCTATTTTAATCTTTTTTAAATATAAATCACTAATCTTTTCAATAATTTCCCTGTACTCATCTTTTGCTATTTTGTAATAAACATTTTTCCCAACACGCCTTCTTGAAAGCCAACCTGCTCTGTAGAGCCTAAACAGATTAAGAGACACAGTGGGTTGAGAAATTTTAAGTTTATCAACAATTTCGTTAACAGATCTCTCCCCAGTTGTTAGATAACAGATAATACCAATTCTTACAGGATTGCTTATAGCAGATAGAAATTCTGATACTTGAACACATTTTTTAAAATTATCACATAGTTGTTGCCGCTTTCTCATCACTTAATTATAACAAAAAATTTAAATTTTGCAAAGTATGTGATATTATTCACTTTTTTGTTATAATTATAATGCAACATTACAAAAATTGTAAAATATATTTTTTTGTTATAAAAAGCACTATTCTAAAAATTTTTTTATGTTAAAATATATAAAAGATGAAGGTAGTAGAAATTATTAAAATTGTAGATGCAGTAGTCTTACAAGAAGAAGGCAACTGGGATGTAAACATCAAATACGGATTTGCGGCTGACCTTCTCTCAGATACATTGTTTGTTATCAGTAGAGAAGAAGAACCAGTTCTCCTTATAACTGGTGTGACAAACCCATCTGTAGTAAAAACCGCAAAAATTCTAGATATACCAGTGGTGCTTATTGCAAGAGGAAAGCCAATTGAAGCATCAACCATAGAATTAGCAAAAAAAGAAAACATTATTCTATTACGCACTAAATATATTGTTTTTGTAACATGCGGACTGCTTTACGAAGCAGGACTCAAAGGAGCTCCATGGAAGATACAATATTAGTTTTAGAATTCCCGATTTTTGGAGAAGACTTTGATCATCTTGGAGATGCAACTTTAAGAATAAGGGAGTCACTTCTAAAAGCACTTAATACACCCATTTTAAATGCGAGCAAAAGTAGAGAAAAAGAAATTGTAAGAAAATCTGGCATCTGCCTCTATGAAGCCGAAGCAAATATAGTGATACACGCAAAGTTTGGTTTTATTAAAACAATACTATACAAGCAAAAAATTGTCTCAATTGCAAAAGACATAGGACCAGGGATAAAAAACCTCATTCTTGCTTTAAAACCTGGTTATTCAACGGCATCGGAAAAAGCAAGAATGCTTGGGTTTGGTGCAGGTATGGGCCTTAAGAATATCGAAAAAATTTCTGATTTTTTCTTCTTAATCTCCACATTTGGAAAAGGGACATACCTTCTTTTCGAAGTTTGGAGAAACAATACTACTCTTGGAGGTGTCAAAATGAAAATAAGAAAGTTAATAGAAGAATTAAAACTTGAAGTGCTTACAAATTTCACCGAAAAAGATTTAGATAAAATAGTAGAAGAAGCTTACACTTGCGATTTACTGAGCAATGTTCTTTCAAAGGCTGAAGAAGAAACTACTTGGATAACTGTTCAATCTAACATCAATGTAGTAGGTGTTGCAACAATTAAGAGGATACCGATTATTATAGTTACTGAGAGTAATACCCCTGAAGAAGAAACTTTAAAAAAGGCTGAGTTAAACTCAATCATCATCGCAAGAACTAAACTATCATCTTTTGAGATATCTGGACAACTATACAACTTACTTAAAAAACAGAATTAAATCATTTCTTCTATTGAAATAATCCTTGTGTTTTGATAATTTTTTATTTTTGGATTATCATCAACAACAACATCAGAAACTCGAATCTTCTTAGCAATTAAAATATTGAAGGCTGTTGTAATATTACTTCCAATTCTCTTTGCAATATCCTCTGCAAGCCTTTCTTCAATCTGCGAGAGAGCAATAACAGCAGGCTTATAACCACCTTCTAAAATAATGTCGTTAATCTTGGCTTTTTCTGAAGCAGCAACAAATGCCCTATTTAAAATATTATCTTTTTCGGATTTGCTTAATTTATCGTTTTCAAAAATCTTTCTAAAAGAGGCTGCATCGATAACGAATCTATCTTTAAGTTCAATTTTAACATGCGGTTCACTTATTAACTTTTCTTCTTTTGCTTTACTGACATCTTCTTTTATAGGTTCGGCAGCTTCTTTCTTTTCGGTTTGCTCTTGCTTTTCCTTCTCTAACTTAGACAAAAGCTCATCAAAAGTAGATCTAAATTGTTCCTTTTGGGAAGACTCCTTCTTTTCCTCCGCTACCTCTTCTACCTTTTTTACTTCTTCAGTTTTTTTCAAAGTTTCAGTATCTTCAGGAGGTTGCGCAAAATCTGCAAAAGAAACTTCTTCAACTGCTTCTACAGGCTTAGTTTGAGGGACTTCCTCTTTTTCTTTTACTTCTTCTACTTTTATAATAGGCTTTTCTTCCTTTTTCTCTGAAGGTTTAATAATCTTTGTAGGTTCAATAATAGGTTTTTCGCCAAATCTTTTCTGCGGGATTGGTCTAAGGATTTTCTCTTCTTTAACTATTTGCTCCTCTGCTATTTTTTTACCCTCTTTAACAGGGGCTTTTTCTTCAGGCTTTAATTTTATAACAGGAACTTCAGCTTTTTCTTCAACAGGTTTTGCTCCCTCAACTGGTTTTTCAATTTCCCTTATTTCGATATCTTTAACATCAAAAACAATGGGTTTCTTTTTTATTTCTTTAAAAGAAACTTCTTTTATTTTTTTATTATGCCTTTTAGGGAATAAAATTACTAAAAGAATTAATAAAACTGCTAAGGATATAATAGAGGAAATTAAGTCTGGAGTTAAATTTGGAAGATAATTTTTTGTGTAATTGTAAATCTGTAAAGATAAAGGCTTAAGAAATTCAAGGATTTTTAGTGAAATATTTTTAAAAAAAGAAGCAATAATGCTGAATGTATAAGCTACATCAAAACCACTAAACGTATTTTTAAAGAATTCCATTATTTTCCCCACTATTGATAGTATAGTACCTTTTACCTTTTCTAATAAACTTTTTTCCTGGGTAGACTCGTTATCTGAAGGACTAGGGTTATTTACAGTGTTATTTCCACTCTCTTGAGATGGGGCAACAGTTGAGATTTTTATAAACTCAGAAGTTTTATAGGGAATAAGAGTGCTAAATATCTCTCTATTTTTTGCAATACCAAGGTCAAATACCACAATTTGCTTGTTGGATGATATATCAACTCTTGAAAAACTTTCATTAAACAAGAACTCTTTTTTCTCATATGCGCCTTGCGTATATTTTGACCCATTGGCATAAAAAGAAGTATCGTCGCTTACTGGAATGACAACAACTCTTCTTTTTCTCTCACCATAGATGTTTGTAACCTTACCAGCCCTAAAATCATACTTAGTAAAATTGTTAAACCCTGGTAACTGTTCTGCATCCGTATTACCATAAACACCGTAAGTATAAATCACAACAGATTTTGAAGCATTTACCTTTACCGGAACCATCTTTAATGGGTTATTCCCAGTTTTATCTAACTGTGTTTCAAAATACTCAAAATCATTAACATCCTTAAGAGTAAAAGTTTTCTTTACGCCACCAAATTCAACGCTAATTTCTGTATCTTTAAATATAGATGATACTCCAAACCCTCCAAAAGATTCAAATTCTAAATTTCCAAGTCCCAAAATAGTTGCAAAAACATTATCTGAAGCATAACCATATTCAACCAAAACAGGCTTATCAGAGGAAATAATGTAAAAACCTTCTTTTAGGTTAGTATTCATGTAGAAAGAACCTTCAGCAATGTCGCTTTCGGTTACAATTTTGCCTTCACTATCTTCAACTCTTATATGGGCATTATCTTGAGTAAAAATAAAAAGAAACTTCGGGATATAAATTCCAAAATACGCACCATAGAGAGAAGAAATATCGTCAGAAGAATTCTTATCAAAAGGAGCAGTTAAAGTCGAAATACTTACTAAAACAGGTCTATTAGAGACTAATTCATAGACTCCGTCTTCCAATAATTTAATGGTTTTAAAACCCTTCTCATTAAGAATAATATCAAAATAAATTTTATTAGTATCTTTCTTTATAATTTTTACGTTGTTATCGGAAGAAGGGGAGAAAACATTCACGTTACATGAAGTGGGTATAATAAAATGAGTTCCATAGTAATCGGGAACGAAAAATTCAACATACTGAGGGTTTGAAACACCATAGGCAAGTTTTAAGTTTTTCTTCTCTAAAGGACTAAAATTCAAATAAGTTTTAAAAATTATTGTATTTCCTTTTTCTGTAAAGGAAAGGGGAAGTCTATTTTGACCATCTAAAAGTTCAAAACCCGTTAGTCCATTAAAAACCGACTTATCAATACTAAAGGAAACAGTTTTTGCAACCTTTATGTTCAATGTATTTTCAAAGACAATATTAACTACAGATTGAGATCGTGATGTATGCACGTAACCAAAAACTAATACACAAATAAGAGCAAAAATAATAAACTTTTTCATTACTTCCCCTTTTTTATTTTACTATGAAAAATAAAAATTAGGAAGGAGATTTTTCTGCTTCCTCCATAATCGCCTTAACTTTATCTGCCACCTCTTTTCCACCCACAGAACAAGCATCGTAGGGAGCTCTTTTTTCAGCAATTGCTTCGGCACAAGGATGACAACCAGGAAATCCGCAGGCTCCGCATTCTCCATGTGGTAACACCTCATAAATTGCGGAGACTAAAGGACTTTCTTCAACTTTAAATTTTTCTGCAAATACTCCAATTAACGCTCCAAACAAAGCTCCTAACACACCTAAAGTGCCTACAGAAACCAACAAATCTTTCATACTACACCTCTATTTTATTATCCCGCTAAAGCCTAAAAATGCAAGGGAAAGAATACCAGAAATCATAAAGGCGATTGCCTTCCCTTTAAAAAACGAAGGTAAATCAGAATTCCTTAATCTTTCCCTAATGCCTGCAAGAAGTAACATGGCAATTGCATAACCAGTTGCTATACCAAAGCCAGAAACAATTGATTCAACAAAATCGTATTTGGTCATTGAGTTGATAAATGTTACACCAAGTATAAGACAGTTTGTTGCAATAAGTGGAAGGTAAATACCCATTGCTTTATATAGATTTGGAGAAGCCTTTTTAATGTATAGCTCAACAAGTCCAACAAAAGAACCAATCACAAGAATAAATGCTGTAATTTGAAGAGCTGGTTGAAGCCCTGTAGGTATAAGAATCCAGTTATCAATCATCCAGGCAAGAATCGAAGAAGAAACCGTTACAAAAATTACTGCAAAGCTCATTCCAATTGAAGATGAAAGGTTATCGGTTAATCCTATGTAAGAACACAAACCAAGAAACTGAATAAGAATTATGTTATTAATTATGCTTGAAGAAATAAATATCTTTATAAGATTTTCTAAATAACTCATTTCTTACCTCCCTTTTGCTTGAGGTATGTTTCAATTGCACCAGTTAAAATTCCAACAAAAATAAAACCTGCTGGCGGAAGAATCATAAGAAGCATAGGTTGATAACTTTCGGGCATTATTTGGATACCTGCAAGAGTTCCTTTTCCAATTAGTTCCCTTCCTATAGCAATAGTAACAAGCACCAAACCATAACCAATAGTGTTCCCTATTCCATCAAGAAGCGAATCAAAAATACCATTTTTATAGGCAAAAGCTTCGGCTCTTCCAATGATAATACAGTTTACAACTACAAGAAGAATGTAGAGTTTAATGACCTGGTATATTGGATTAAAAAACGCCCGAGATAACAAAGCCGCAATAGTTGTAAAAGCAGCAATTACGCTTACAAAGATGGGGACTCTTAATTCGTTAGGAATAATTTTTCTCATGGCTGAGATTAAAACGTTTGATGGAATCTGCACTAATGCAAAAACAAAAGTCATAAGAAGTGCACTTTTAACGGAGTTAGAAACCGCAATAACCGAACACAAACCTATCGAAATTATAAGAACAGGGTTATTTGGTATTATTGCATCCCAAATGATTTTTAATTTTTTCATTGGTGAGCCTCCTTTAAATATTGAAGAAACGACTCCCCTGCAACTTTAGCACCTGTAGATATCGCCTTAGAAGTAATTGTTGCACCAGTTATCGCAATTATATCTTCTTTTGGGATTAATTTTTCTTTTTCAACATTCTTACCCTTGAATTGACCTAAAAATGTTATCTTGTTTTTCTTATCAACATAGTAAGAAGGGTTATCAGCGTTAGCGCCCAAGCCAGCCGTCTCCTGAATTGATAAAATCGTTATTCCAGAAATTGTTCCGTCTTTTTTAACTCCCACAAGCATCTTAATGGGTGCTTGAGACCCTGCAACTGCAACTGTTAAAACCCCTCCTTCAATCGAATTAGAGTTTTTATCCTTCACAAGAAATGTATCAAGAATCTGAACAGAAGAATCCAATGATTGGATGGGATCTTTAAGTTTTACAAATTCATAATTACCACTAAATACGTTTTGCAATCCTTCCTGCAGTGCTCTCTCATCTTGAAGTTTAATAATAGGATCCGTTATTTGAAAAACTACCGCTAAAGCTAAACCAATAATTGCAGCGATTATACCAAAATTCAAAGCGAACTTAAGCACATTTTTCATTTTGACACCTCTTTTTTAGGAAAAACACCATAAACTCTTGGCATAACCTTATCAAAATACGGAACTAAAGCATTACCTAAAAGAATTGAAAACATTACACCTTCTGGGTAAGCAGCAAACTGACGGATTATAACGGTCAAAATGCCAAGAAATATGCCATAATAAACCTTACCAAGTGGTGTTATTGGAGATGAACTATAGTCAGTTGCCATGAAAAATGCGCCGAGAAATAGACCACCAGCAAAGATTGAAAACACTGGGTCTCTACCAAAAATAAATGACAAAACGAAAACAGTTGTGATATAAAAAGTAGGAATTTTCCAATCAATGACTTTTCTTATAAATAGATAAATAGCTCCTATTAAAAGAAGAAGTGCTGAAGTTTCTCCAATACTACCACCCACAGTGCCAAAGAAAAGAGAAGTATACAAGTTTAGTTTGCTGCCAAATTCAGAAATAAGTTGAGAATAACTTTGTAATTGAACTACATTCAAAGGAGTTGCCGATGTAACGGTATCGAGGTTTAAAATTCTGAAAGGAAATCCTATGAAAAACCGTGGTTTATCCCATGTAGTCATATAGGTAGGCCAAGAAACCATTAGAACAGCTCTTCCTACAAGAGCAGGGTTGAATGGGTTTGAGCCAATTCCACCAAAAATCATCTTTCCAAGTAAAATTCCTGAAAATGCCCCTACTACAACCATCCACCATGGAGAGCTCGGCGGTAGAGTCATCGCAAATAAAACACCAGTCACAACCGCAGAAAAATCTTTTAGTGATGACTTTTTATGAAATAGAAGATTGCCCACATATTCTGCAAGAATTGAAGAAACTATCGAAACCAAATAAACAACAATTACTTTCCCACCAAAAATAAAAACACTTCCAACCACTGCTGGGATTAAAGCTAAAACAACATCTCTCATGATGGAGGAAGTATTCACCTTATCCCTTATGTGAGGGGCAGCATTAACAACAAGATCGATATCATAGTTAGCCATTTTTTTCCTCCTTCTGAGACATTTCCTTTTCTTTTTGTCGTTGTTGCTTGAGTTTCTCAAAGGCAGCTTGTTTTGCAGCTTCAATTTTCTTCTGCTTAATAATTGCTTGTTTTACACTCTTAATGTTTTCGGTCAAATGTCTTTTTGAAGGACAAACATAGGAACAAACTCCACATTCTATGCAATCAAGAGCACGGAGCCTTTCTGCTTCTTGCAAATCTTTTCTTCTTGAAGCATGGTCAATAAGAACAGGCATAAGTCCCATAGGGCAACTATCAACACAACTTGCACATCTTATACAAGACAATTCTTCCTGCGGAGCCATTTCCAAGGCTTTCTCACCAAACATAAGAATACCTGAAGTTCCTTTAATTACAGGCACATCGACAGATGCCTGGGCAATTCCCGTCATTGGGCCACCAAATATGAGTTTTCTTAATTTCCTATTGAGCCCAAGAGTATCAATGATAAAACTTGCAGGCGTTCCAATACGCACTATAAAATTACCCTTTTTCTCAACAGCATCACCTGAAACGGTAATGCCTCTTCCAATTACAGGTTTATCTTCCAATATAGCCTCAGTTATTGCCTTCAAAGTCTGGACATTCTGCACAACAACACCAACATTCAAAGGCAACCCTCCCGAAGGAACTTCTCTATTAAGCACTGCTTTTATGAGTTGCTTTTCGCCTCCTTGAGGATATTTTGTTTTAACAAGAACAACCTCAATATTTGATAAACCCATTTCTTGCACTTTCTTATGAAGAAGTAAAGCTGCACCTTCTTTATTTTCTTCGACTGCTATAATACCCCTTTTTGCACCAGTAATCTGCATCTCGATGAGAATACCTTTGATGATTTTTTCAGGGTATTCAAGCATAACCCTATTGTCAACAGTTAAATAAGGCTCGCATTCTGCTCCATTTCCAATGATCGTATCAATTACTTTATTTGGTGGAGGAGAGAGTTTTACTGCTGTAGGAAAAGCTGCTCCTCCCAATCCCACGATACCTTTGTCTCTAATGATTTTTAAAATCTCTTCCTTTGGTAAATCATTAAAAGAGTCTCTTTTACTAAGTTCAACCCATTCGTCTTTGTAGTCGTTTTCAATTACAACACATTTTCCTTTTGTGCCGTTAGGCAAAAGTCTATCCTCAATTGCTAAAACTTTTCCAGATACCGAAGCATGCACTGGAGCTGCAACAAACTGGTTAGTATCACCAATTTTTTGACCAACCTTTACGTAATCCCCAACTGAAACAAGGGGATTATTTGGTGCACCTGTATGTTGTTGCAAAGGAATAACAACAACCGGAGGAGACTTAAATACTTCAAACGGAAAGTCTTTTGTAATTTTACTTTCATCGGGGTGAACACCACCCGGAGAGTAAGTAAATACTTTCATACATCACTCCTTCCCTTCAAAGATAAAGCCGCAGTAAGGGCAAATTTTTGCATCTTTTTCAATTATTGCTCCACATTTAGGACATTTCTTTCTTAATTGGGTAAAACAATGCGGACAAAATAAATAGTCACTTTTTACCTCTTCCCCACAAATAGGACACTTATAAACTTCTTTACTAATCATTAACTGATAATATTTTTTCTGTAGCGATAAAACCTCCTTTCTTTCATTATCTTCTCTTATTTCATCAAGAGTATAAGGACTCCTTACCATTAGATAAAAAATAAGCGGAATAATGCCTCCCAAAAGGATTGAGGAAATAACCCATCCTATACTTTTTCCACCACGGTTTTTACTATCGTTATAGATGAAAAGTGCAATTGCAAAGTTAAGGATTACAAATGCTAAAACAATTAAATAGATCTCTGTTTTTGACAGAACAGGCAAAAAAATTGAAAGGCTATCTAATATTTTACCCATACATTCTTAGTATACCAATTTTGAGCCAAAAGTGAAAATATTTTCAAGAGAACGAACAAATCCAACAAGATAAAGAGAACCAGTTATAAGAAGGATATCATCTTCTTTAAGAGAATCTTTGGTATCAAAATAGGCTTTTCTCGGGTTTTCTATTACATCAATCATGCTTTCTTTAAAAAACAACCTTGCGGTATTGTAAATTTCATATGGATTCAACGCTCTTGAATAGGAGTTTGGGACGGTGGTAATCACAAGTTTATCAACAATATCTTTTATATTCGATAAAAAAGAAAAGACGTTTTTATCACTTAACATCGAAAATAATAGCGTTATTTTTTTATCCGTTAAGTTTTTAATAGTATCACTCAAAATTTTTGAAGAGGCATCGTTATGAGCACCATCAATTATCACAAGAGGGTTTTTATGGATAACTTCAAATCTTCCAGGCCAAAAACTCGATTCAATGCCCATTAGAATATCATCTTTTGAGATATTTACATTGCTTACCAAAATCGACTGAATGGCAATTGAAGCATCAATAATCTCAAAATATCCTAAATTATGTAGTTTTATTTCATTTAGCCTAAAACCATGTGAAAGTGAAACAAAATCAAACACTTGGAAATCATTGTAAACTTTAATATTTCTAAATTCAAAATCCTTTCCCAAAATAAAATACGGAGATTTGTTAATTTTTGCCTCATTTAGTATAACTTCTTTTGCTTCTTCGTCTTTTACACCAATTACAACTGGGCGGTTTTCTTTTATGATCTTTGACTTTTCAAAGGCGATTTCTTTAAGTGTATTCCCAAGATATTTTTGGTGATCAAAACTTATATCAGTAATAACACTTACAAGAGGTGATTTTATAACATTTGTAGCATCAAGCCGACCTCCAAGGCCAACCTCAATCACACCGAAATCAACACTATTTTTAAGAAAATACAAAAATGCTATGATGGTAAAAGTTTCAAAAGTAGAAGGAAGTTTTTCTCTATCAAGATTTTTCAATATTTCCCAAAGAGCCTCCCAGATTAAAACAAATTCTTTAGGAGAAATGAGTTCACCGTTAATATTAATCCTTTCAAGGGTTGAAAATAGCGATGGAGAGACATACATTCCAACTTTATAACCATGCCTTTTCAATATTGAAGTAATAAAATTCGTTGTAGAGCCTTTGCCTTTTGTTCCAGTTACATGAAAATAGGGTACTTTGCTCTCTGGATTACCAAGCGCATCAAGTACCCCTTTTATATTTTCCAATCCATACTTAGCAGGTTGGTTTAACCTGCCTCCTAACTTAAAGATTTCGTCTAAACTCTCCTTGAGCCTCACTTGCCCCCTAAGTCTTCTATATGGTTTAGTAAAACCAATTTAGTCTTTTCAAGTTCCAAGGCAAGTCTTTTATCTTTTTCTATAACATCTTTTGACGCTTTTTCAAGATAGCTAGGGTTAAGTAATCGTGAATTTATAGCCTTTAGTTCCTTATCTACACTTTCAAGCTTTTTAATGAACTTCTCTTTTTCCTTTTCTAAATCAAATTCAAATGGTAGTTCAACGTATACGGTTGTTCCTAAGATAACACTTCTTAAAGCTCTATCCGGTTTCTCTTCTACAAAAGATAAGTCTTTAACTTTTGTGATCTTCATAACCTTATCTTTTTCTTGTTCAATAAGACTTTTTTCATCCTCCGAAAGTGAGAAGTAGCTTGCATTAAGTTCAGTTATAAGTGGTAAGCCAAGCTCTGCTTTTATACTTCTAATACCTTTTATAACTTGGAAAATAAAATCAGCCTTACGCTCGACTTCGTCGTTAATGTAAGCCTCTTCAACCTGCGGAAATGGAGCTTTTATAAGTGGCTTATCAACATTGGGAATATAAGAATAAATTTCTTCTGTTACAAAGGGTATATATGGGTGTAACATCTTTAAAATACTTATAAGTGACTTCCAAAGCAAAAATTGTGCCGTTTTCTTTTTACTAACATTATCACTATAAAGCCTCAATTTAGAAAGTTCAATATACCAATCACAAAACTCACCCCAAACAAACTCGTACAACTTCCTTGCCGCTTCACCTACATCGTAATCTTTAAGATACTCAACTTCCGTTTTTATATGTTTATTAAGCCTACTTAAAAACCATTTGTCTTCAATTTCAAGTTCTAATTCATCTTCCTTTATTTCGTTTGGGTTAAAATCTTCAAGATTCATAAGAACAAACCTCGAAGCATTCCATATCTTGTTAATAAAGTTTCTTGATGCTTTTAGTCTCTCTTTAGAAAGGTTAATATCCTGACCTCCTAATGTGCTAAGAGAGGCAAGAGTAAATCTTAGAGCATCAGCACCGTATTCTTCGATGAGGTTAAGCGGATCGACGATATTTTTAAGGGATTTACTCATCTTTCTACCCTTCTCATCTCTTACAAGACCGTGGAGCATAACTACTTTAAATGGTTCTTCTTTCATAAAGTGCATTCCGCTCCACACCATTCTTGCAACCCAGAAGAAAAGTATATCGTAACCAGTGATAAGAAGTGAAGTAGGATAATAGTAGCCTAACTCAGGTGTTTTCTCTGGCCAACCTAATGTAGCAAAAGGCCATAGCGCAGAAGAAAACCATGTGTCAAGAACATCTCCGTCTTGGTGTATATTTTTACTTCCACATTTTGGACACTGCTCAGGCTTCTCTTTTGAAACAACCACTTCTCCACAATCATCACAGTAGTATGCAGGAATTCTATGTCCCCACCACAGTTGCCTTGAAACACACCAATCTCTTATGTTATCAAGCCAGTTAAAATATACTTTAACCCATTTATCAGGGATAATTTTAACTTTTCCGCTCTTTACAGCCTCTTTAGCCTCTTTGGCAAGAGTTTCCATAGATAAAAACCACTGTTTTGAAACTAAAGGCTCAATAACTGTGCCACAGCGCTGGCAATGGCCTACAGAGTGTGTATAGTCCTCGATACGTTCAACTAAACCATCTTTACTCAAATCCTCTATGATCTTTTCTCTTGCTTCTAATGTTGTTAGACCAAGATAACATTCAGGAACATTAACCATTTTTGCAACATCGTTTATTACGGTTATAATCTCAAGGTTGTGTCGTTTACCGATTTCAAAATCCTCTACTGAATGAGCAGGCGTAACTTTTACTGCTCCTGTTCCAAAATTTGGATCACAGGAAGGGTCTGCTATAATTGGTATTCTTCTATTGACAAGAGGAAGGATCACAAACTTACCTACATACTTTTTATACCTCTCATCATCTGGGTTTACTGCAACTGCTGTGTCCCCAAGCATCGTCTCTGGTCTTGTAGTTGCAACAACAATGTAATCTCCTCCATCTTCAAGTGGATACTTTAAATAGTAGAGTTTTGACTTCTCTTCAAAGTATTCAACTTCAATATCTGAAATCGCCGTATGGCAATGAGGACACCAATTAATAATTCGTTCACTTCGGTAGAGTAAACCTTCTTCGTAATATTTAACAAACGCTTCAAGAACGGCATCTACGTATTTGTCATCAAGAGTAAAACGCAGACGTCTCCAATCGGCAGAGACACCAAGCTTTTTTGATTGCTCAATAATTATATTACCGTATTTTTCTTTCCAACTCCATACTTCTTCTAAGAATTTTTCTCTTCCTAATTCATCCTTTTTTATACCCCTTGAAAGAAGTTCTTTTTCAACAACAGATTGCGTTGCTATACCTGCATGGTCAATACCCGGTAAGAATAGAGTTTCTAAACCAAACAACCTATTAAACCTTACGAAGATATCTTGTAAGGTAAAATTTAGTGCATGTCCAATATGCAATCTTCCTGTAACATTTGGGGGTGGCATTACTATTACAAACTTATCTCTCTTGGGATTAATTTCTGAATTAAAATAACCATTTTCTTCCCATGCCTTATATATTTTTTCTTCAACTAATTTTGGATCGTATTCTTTTGACAATTCCATAATTTCACCCTTTAAAAGTTTTATGCAGGATATAATCCCTTTAGGCCGGTTTTCTCATCCTTCCTCAAAAGGGTTATGTTGTGCAATCTCTCTATGAAAATTTCTCCATTAAAGAGTGTACCATTTATAAGATGACCACCTACCACTGTGTAATCGTGAAGGCCAATTGCAGTATGCACATGGATAACAACATCTCCTTCGGATTCTGTAACACTAATACTTCCCTTAAGAGAAATAATTTCACTAAGACCTTCGAACGTTTTCTTTACGTATTCTTTTCCATTAAAGTATCCAAGTTCTACGTTTCTAAACATTCCAATGCCTGAAATGGTGGCACTATCAATTTTGTAATTTTTGCATACAATTTTGATTGATTCCATAAAGTCTTCGCCATCAAACATACGAATTGCTATAGTACTATTACCTTCTTTAATAATCATAAAATTACCTCCTATGCTCAATACAGATTTAGTTATACAGAGTATATTATATATTGTATAGACATAAAACAAAATTTACTTTCAAAATTTTAATGAATTGAGTAAAATTTACCTATGAACAAAAAAGATTTGTATTTTTTTGGAATTGCATTCTTTGTAATGGTAGTAGACCAATTAACAAAATTCGTTGTAAGAAAATACGTTCCAATTGGAGAGGAAATTACTTTAATTCCACATGTATTTTCTATTACCTATGTTAAAAATACAGGCGCTCTTTTTGGCTTATTTAAAGATTCAAGCACCATAATTGCTATGATAAGCGTAATTGTAATGGGTGGTATTATCATCTTGGAAAAAAGTATTAATTTACCATTTAAAGAAATTTACCTTGGGCTTATTTTAGGAGGCATTGGAGGTAATTTTATAGACAGAGTATTCTTGAAATATGTTACAGATTTTCTCTACCTCCACCATTGGCCTGTTTTTAACATCGCCGATGCCTCAATTGACATTGGATTAGCACTATTCATATTCACTTATCTTAAGTATGGAGAATAGATTCAAGGTTGATGAAGCAGGAAGACTCGACAAGGTTATTGAGTCAAAATCAGAATACAGCAGGAACTATTTACAAACACTTATTAAAGAAGGTCTTGTTTCTGTAAATGGTAAACAAGTCCTAAAACCGTCTTTTAAAGTTAAACCAGGAGATGAAATTGTAATAAAAGAGAAAGAAAAAGAAGCTCCTGAAATTACCTACGAAAACAAAGATTTAAAAATAGTTTACGAGGACCAATACCTTGTTATTATTGACAAAGAAGCGCACCTAACGGTGCATCCCGTTGGAAGTAAAACAAAGGATACACTTGTTAATAGACTCCTCTACCATATCAAAGATTTATCAACAATAGGTGGAACTTTAAGGCCTGGAATTGTCCATAGACTCGATAGAGATACCTCTGGACTCATGATTGTTGCAAAGGACGATACAACCCATAGACTTTTAAGCGATATGCTCAAAAATCACGAAATTGAGAAAAAATACATATGCCTAGTAAAAGGCAATTTAAAAGAAAAATGGGGAACGATAAACCTTCCAATTAAAAGAATATCAGGAACAACAAAAATGAAAATTTCAGTATATGGAAGACCTGCAATCACCCACTATAAGTTAATTGAAACCATAGGACCGTACAGTTTACTCTCTGTAAAAATTGAAACAGGAAGAACACACCAAATAAGAGTCCATATGGCGCATATTGGACACCCAGTTGTTGGAGACACACTGTATGGCAAAGCCGATAAGAACATAAAAATAGACAGACAATTTCTCCACTCTTATGAAATTTCATTTAAACATCCTATAATAAATAAGAACATGCGATTTTTTTCGGTGCTACCAGAAGAATTAAAAGTTGTTTTAGACGATTTGAGGATGAAATGGAAGAAAAAGTAATTGCAACAAACAAAAAGATTTTAAGGGATTTTGAAATCATCGATAAATTAGAAGTAGGTATAGAATTAAAGGGTTTTGAGGTGAAATCTATAAGAGAGGGTAAAGTGAGTTTAGATGGTACATATGTTAAGGAAGCAAACAACGAATTTTTCATATACAAAATGTTCATCCAAATGCCGCCATCTCTGCATGCTAACACAAGTGAAAAAAGGAGAAGAAAACTACTACTACACAAAAATGAAATCATTCGTTGGAGCACGAAAGTGAAAGAAAAAGGACTTACAATACTCCCTTTAGATGTTCATACGAATAACAACAGGATTAAACTTACAATTGCGCTTGTTAAAAAGAAGAAACTCTACGGTAATAAGAAAAAAATCGAAGAGAAAATTGCAAAAAGAGAAATGAGGAATCTATGATGAAAAAATATTTTATCATTTTATCTATTATAGTAATGCTATTTGAATTTATCGTAATAGATTCCTCTTTTGGTTTGCCTTCATACGAACTACTAAAAACAAACACCTACGATGTAAATTTTCGAAGTGGACCTTCTACTTCCTACTCAATTATTTCAACGCTCCCAAAAGATACGTATCTTTTAAAATTAGGTTCAACAAAAGACCAAAACGGCACTCTTTGGTTCAAGGTCTACGATTTTAACAGAAATAAAACTGGTTATATAGCATCGTATTTATTAACTAACAGTGGTATTACTTTTACTTCAGAAGATGCAAATTTTACCGTTTTAGTGAGTGTAGACTATTTAAATGTAAGAAGTGGCCCAGGAACTGTATTTAACCTTGTTAAAAGAATCCAAAAGGACACAAAATTAAATGTAATTAAAATCATAAAAAGAAACGATGGAGAAGTTTGGTATAAATACGAAGAAAATGGCAGGTATCTTTTTGTTGCATCTTGGTATACAAAAAAGGTAGAAGAAACTACAAAACCACCCGACAACTCACAAACCAATAAAAACGAAACATCTAATACAACAAATCCTACCAAAATCAAAGTAACTGCAACCGATTTTATCAATTTAAGAAGAGGACCTTCAACTGATTATGAGAAAATAGACTTAATAAATAGAGGCGACCAAGTTGAAATTAGCGGATTTGCAAAAAACCACTTAGGAGAACTATGGATTGAGGTTGTATACAAAGGAAAAACAGGGTATGCAATAAGTGATTACTTTACCTTTGCCAAAGATAAGGTTAATCTCGATATTACCCTCATTGGAAATCATTGTAAAACTCTATACCCTACTAATTTAAGAGAGGGTCCAAGCACGCAGTATAAAGTTGGATACCTTGTTCCCAAAGATACCGTTCTTTCAATAGTTGGGGTAGCAACCAATAAAGAAAAGTGGTTCGAGGTAAAATACAATAACAAATTTTACTGGTTAAGAGAAGATACGGTTACCACTCCAAAAGAGGAAAAATCCACAATAAATAGCGTTACATGGCGCATCTCAGAAGTAGGAATTGACATAAAAATAGAAGGAAGTGCCCTTAAAGAACCATCTATTACTCTGTTAGAAGACCCAATAAGACTTGTTTTAACCTACAAAAATACAAACCTTCTTACCTCCACGACCCAAAGCGAAGTGTCAATATTTCCACTCACAAGATACGCTATAGCATCTTCAAACGGTTCAACACTCCTAACCTTATATCTTTTAACAAAAACTCCTTACGAATTAGAAAAAGGGCAAACTAACCAAATTTTACATCTTAAATTACCAAAAGTTAACGAAGAACTCCTTGAAATTAGTGGAAGGATTGTATTTACAAGGGTAAATACGGTAGATAATGAACTCTACATTAACTTAGAAGATCTTTTAAACGGCTTTAATTTGAAAATGACTGGTTCTTCTATAAACTTCTATGGAAAAACAATTAATTTTAAAGATTCAGTTTTAAAAACAATCGATAACGAAAACTATATTGCTTTATCAAAAATAAGTGATTTATTACCTGTCTCTGTAACAAAAATACAGAATAAAATTTTCATAGACCCAAATCTTGAATCAATTGAAAAAAATGATAACTCAATTATCCTTACATTCTCTTTCCCAACAAATATAACAAAAACAGAAATAAACGGTAAAGAATTTTTCGTTTTTAATGCAGAAACAATTGATAAAATCGAGTTCGACTATTCCCATAGATCCTCTTCTACACCGCCTAAAATCTTTATACCAGCAAATAACTATTCAATCGAAGTAAAAGATAACATTGTTAAACTTTCAGTAGCTTATAACACCAATCTCTCACTTTCAAATAAAATTATCGTAATTGATCCAGGACACGGTAGTTATTCAGGCCAATACCTCGATGTTGGGGCAATAGGTTTCTCAGGCTCAAAAGAAGCCTACCTTGTGCTTGATATTGCTTTAAAATTAAAAGAACTCCTTGAAAAACAAGGGGCAAAGGTAATTTTAACACATACAACAGTAGATGATCCAAACAATCCAAATTTACAGGGGAGAGTCACCATTGCAAACATATCTTCAGGAGATTTATTTATCTCAATACACCTCAATTCTTCCACAAATAAAGATGCAAAGGGAACAGAAACTTACTATTGGTATGAAACATCAAAAGCCCTTGCTCAAGCTGTACAAAATGCTCTTGTAAGTAAATTAAGCACATTAGATAGAGGTATCAAAAAAAGCCCCCTTTATGTAGTTAAAAACGTTACCACAATGCCTGCAATATTAACTGAGATAGGTTTTATTTCAAATCCACAGGAAGAAAGCCTTTTAAAAGACCCTAATTTCCAAAACAAAGTAGCAGAAGCACTTCTTGAAGGGATAGAAAGGTTTTTCAATGTTCAACCATAGACCTATTGGCGTTTTCGATTCTGGTGTAGGTGGATTGAGTGTCGTAAGAGTTCTAAGGAAAAACTTTAAAGAAGAAGATATCATCTACGTAGGAGATTTAAAACACTTTCCCTATGGGACAAAAACTGAAGAAGAAGTAAAAAATCGCGCAAGAGCCATAACAAAATTTTTGCTAAATAAGGAAGTTAAACTCATTATCGTTGCTTGCAATACTGTCTCATCAATTGCAATAGACGACCTTACAGAGTTAGCAAAACCGATAAAAGTTATTGGAATGATACAAGCTGGAGCAAGATACGCAGTAAATACTACCAGAAACAAAAAGATAGGTGTAATTTCAACACCATTAACTGCAAAAAAGCATGCATATAAAAAAGAAATTGAAAGGATTGATAAAAATATCGAAGTCTACGAGGTTGGGTCCCAAGAACTTGTAAACTTAGTTGAAGATGGAATAAGTTATAATGATTATGCCTGTTCCCTTGCAAGAGAAAAATTGGCTCCTTTACTTAGAGCCTCAGTTGATACACTTGTCCTAGGATGCACACATTTTCCTTTCCTTTACAAAGTAGTAAAAAACGTTGTAGGAGATAATGTTGAAGCCATAGACCCTGCAGACTATGTAGTATACGAAACTCAAAAATACTTAGAAGAAGTAGGAAAAAATAACAAAATAGGAGAAATAACCTACTACACAACATTTGACAAGGCTTCCTTTGAGAAAAAAATTTCGATTTTCCTTGAAGAAGACAATGCCTCTGTTTTTGAAGTTGACATCTAATAATTTAAATTCCAATTGCAAAAGGGTATCTTTTAATTTTACAGTTCAAGTCTTGAGACTGCATCAAGCGTAAGAGGAGAAACCTCATTTTTTAATGTGTAATGAAAATAACCTGTTAATCCAATCATTGAAGCGTTATCTGTTGAAAGTTGTTTTGGTGGAAAGTATACTTCAATTGGTGATTTACTTAAAAAAGTCTCTCTAAGTCTTTTGTTTGCCGAAACACCTCCAACAACACCAATACCTTTTACATTAAAATCTTTTGCCGCTTTAATAGTCCTTTCAACAAGTATCTTCACTAACGCATTCTCAAAACTTGCACAAAGCGAAGAAAGGTCACTTTTTACAACGTCGGGATTTTTTTGAATAAAGTAAATACCTGCGGTTTTTAAACCACTAAAACTGAATTCATAAGAGGAACCTTTAAATGAAAGCCCAGGAAAAGGATATTTATCCGGGTTACCATCAGCCCCCAACTTTTCGATTATAGGTCCTCCAGGATAACCGTATCCAAGAAAACGTGCAAATTTATCTATTGCTTCTCCTGCAGCATCATCTCTTGTTCTACCAAGAACCCTATAGGAAAGAAAATCTTCCATTAAAACAAGTTCTGTATGCCCTCCGGATACAATGAGAATGAGAAACGGAAAAACACTTTTAGCTTGATATAGAGGTGCACCTTCTAAAAAAAGTGAGTATATATGCCCCTCAAGATGGTTAACGCCAATTAGTGGTTTATCTAATGCAAAAGAGAGTGATTTTGCAGCCTCGATTCCAACAAGTAGTGAACCAACCAAACCAGGACCTTTTGTTACAGAAACAAGGTCAATATCTTTAAGTTCTTTTTTTGCAAGTTTTAAAGCCTCAACAATCGTATAACCTATGAGTTCTGCATGTTTTCGTGAAGCAATTTCGGGCACTATACCACCAAAATCCCTATGAAAAACATCTTGGGAAGTTAAAACATTACTAAGAATTTTCCCATCATTTTCTATAAGTGCAACTGCTGTATCATCACAAGAAGTTTCTATTCCTAAAGTTATCATCGCTTTTACTCCTTAGTATTTTCTCCATACGAATACCATTTTCTCCATCTTGGTAATACGCTTTTAATTCTTCTACTTCTTTAAAGCCAAGTTTTTTATACAGATTTTGAGCAATAACATTCGATTTTCTTGCTTCAAGATATACAAGATCAAAACCTTTCTGTACGCCAAGATTAATAGCAAACTCAAGGAGCATGGTGCCGACACCCTGCCCTCTTGATTCAGGATCAACAGCAACATTTATAATGTGTAACTTTTCCCCCTCATACCATAACCCTATAAACCCGAGTACTTTTCCATGACTTTTGGCAACAAAATAGTCTGAAGAAGAGTTAAACATATAGTCTATTATAAAAACATCTCTCGGCCAAGGGTCTTTATACGATTTTTCTTCAATTTCGATTATCTTTTTTACATCCGTTATTTTTGCTTTTACAATTTCAATTTCGCCAATCATCTTATCTTTTTAAAAAGTTTTTCTTCTGCTCTTAAATAAAGCGGTTCCAAAGAAAGGGGGTCTTCAATAAGCTGCTTCTTTAAAACCAAATTTAAACAAAATTTCCTTATCACTTCAACATCCGGAAAAATCTGTTTGTATGATTTAAAATTCTCCAACTTCTCAAATGAGACAAAAGTTTTATCTTCATTTACAATTTTTTCAAGATCAACAATTTCAACATCGGATATTCTTTTTCCATCTTCAAAATCTGCAACAAAAAATTCATTTCTTGAGGCAGAAAGAATGGTAGAGACTTTTCCACTAACATGAGCAGCAGTAAGTTCAAGTGAATTAATAGGATAAAGTGGAACTGATAAGGAATATGCAAGGATTTTTGCATCAACAACAGAAATACGAGTTCCAGTAAAACTACCAGGGCCATAAACTACAAAAATACCGCCAGGGTCTTTTTTATCAATCTTTAAAACGTCAAACATGGTTTTTGTTACAAAAATAAGGTTATTAGGGTATTGTTCATTTGGGTATTGGATAACAGAATATATGAGAGATTCATTAGAAAATAGCAAACTCATCGTAGGATAAAAAGATTGACTAAGTAAAAGATAGTTCATCTATAATATGCTCCAATCTAAAAAATTTAAAATGCACTTCTCTTGAAGATTCATCAAGTATCTTAAAATATATTTCAAGATCAAAGTCCAATAGGTCTTTTAATTTTTCACCCCATTCAAAAAGATGAAAACCTTTTTTTGAAACCATATCAAAGATGCCTAAATCGTCAATATCTTTAACTTCATCAACGCGATACATATCGTAATGATAAACTGGAACACTTGCCTTATAAATATTCAAAAATACAAATGTTGGGCTTTCAACATAGTTTTCTACACCCAAACCAAGCGAAAAACCCTTGATAAAAGTTGTTTTACCTGCACCAAGTAGCCCCGAAAGAGAAATAATGAAATTATCCGTTGCACTATAAAGAGCCTTTGCAAGTCTTTTGCCAAGTTCTATGGTTTCATCTTCAGAGTATAATTTCAAAAACAACTCTTTCACAACTAATAATATAATAAATTTGTCTAATTTATACAAATTTTTACATTTAACAAATAGTTCTTTTGCCTACACAAAAAATTCTTAAGAAGGAAAACATAGAAAGATTTCTTTGCTCCATTTAAAAAACTTTTTCCTGAGTAAAATGATACCTTGAAATGAGTTTAAGAATTATGCTGAGAAAACTCCACAAAAACCTTAAAAAGCTAAGATTCCTCTATAATTTAGGGGGATACTCTCTCAAAACTCCCCCGAATTCAAAAACTACAAAAAAGTAAGACTGATCCTCCATATGACCTAAAAAAATTGCAAAAAATCGCCCAATTATGGAATTTTTAAAGTATTCGTTATAATAACTTGTAGGTTGAAAAAATGAAAAAGTTTTTACTTATGGTAAATTTTTCTAATGAAGAGATTGCTAAAATTATACAGAGTCTCAAAGAATCTATTGAACTAAAAGATGTAATCTTTGCTACCAACACTCCTACTACTATGGAATGGAAAGTAAAAGAATGGCTTGAAGAGTTAGAAAAAGAGGACAAATACTTCAAAGAGCAAAAAAACATCTAAAAACTAATTCTTCTTAAAATTTTGTCATTTTTTATTACAACCTCTTGACATAAATCCTAAAGTTTATATAATTATTTAGCACTCGAATAAATAAAGTGCTAAATAATAACAAAAAAATATGAAGGGAGGTTGTTTTTATGGCAGAAATTATTCCTATTCATGATCACATCGTAGTTAAAATCGAAGAGGAAGAAGAAAAGACAAAATCTGGTATTGTTCTTCCTGACACAGCAAAGGAAAAACCACAGAAAGGAAAAGTTATTGCTGTAAGTAGTGGTAGACTCCTTGATAATGGTCAAAAAGTGCCATTAGAAGTAAAAGTAGGTAATACTGTAATATTCTCAAAGTATGCAGGAACTGAAATTAAACTAAATGATGAGAAGTATTTAATTATCTCAGAAAAAGAAGTTTTTGCAATTCTTAAATAGGAGGTGTAATTATGGACGCAAAACAGATTATTTTCGGAACAGACGTAAGAAAGGCAATTCAAGCAGGGGTAGATAAATTAGCAAACACCGTAAAAGTAACTCTTGGTCCAAGAGGTAAACATGTAGCACTTGAAAGAAAATTCGGTTCTCCACTTCTCTCAGATGATGGAGTTTCAATTGCAAAAGAAATTGATTTAGGCGACCCAAACGAAAATATCGGGGCACAGCTTGTTAAAGAAGTTGCCTCAAAAACCGAAGATGCAGCAGGCGATGGCACTACAACTGCAGTAGTGTTTTCTCAGGTATTGATAGACGAAGGTATTAAAAACGTTACAGCAGGAGCAGATCCACTTCTTCTAAAAAGAGGAATCGATAAAGCAGTTGAAGCAGTTGTCGAAGAAATGAAAAAGTTCAAAAAAGAAATTTCTACAAAAGAAGAGATTGCACAAGTCGGAACTGTTTCTTCAAAGATTAAAGAAGTTGGAGAAGCAATAGCAGATGCAGTTGACAAGGTTGGCAAGGAAGGCGTAATAACAGTTGAAGAATCCCAAGGACTTGGATTAGAAGTAAAAACCGTAGAAGGAATGCAGTTTGATAGAGGTTATGTCTCCCCATATTTTGTAACTGATGCTGACAGAATGGAAGCTGAAATAAAAGACCCATTCATTATCATCACTGACAAAAAAGTTTCTTCAATCCAAGAGTTTTTACCACTTCTTGAAAAAATTGTTCAAACCGGTAAACCCTTCCTTCTCATTGCAGATGACGTAGCAGGAGAAGCTCTTGCAACACTTGTATTAAACAAAATTAAAGGCACCTTCTCATGTGTTGCAGTAAAGGCTCCTGGTTTTGGAGATAGAAGAAAAGCAATGCTTGAAGATATTGCAATTCTTACAGGTGGTCAGGTAATTTCAGAAGATTTGGGAATAAAATTTGAGAGTGTAACCCTTGATATGCTTGGAAGAGCAGATGCTGTAAAAGTTGACAAAGATAACACCACAATCATTGGTGGTAAAGGTGAAAAAGAAAAAATCCAAGCAAGAACTAAACAAATCAAAGAAGAAATACAGAGAACAACTTCAAGTTATGATAAAGAAAAACTCCAAGAGAGACTTGCAAAACTTTCAGGTGGAGTTGCCATCATCAAGGTTGGTGGCGCAACTGAAACTGCAATGAAAGAACTAAAACACAGAGTTGAAGACGCTGTTTCAGCAACAAAGGCAGCCCTTTCAGAAGGAATAGTCGCAGGTGGTGGTGTTGCATTTGTAAAAACACTTCCTGCACTCGATAGACTACAAGCAGAAGGCGATGAAAAAACAGGTATTAACATTGTAAAGAAAGCACTTCAAGAACCTCTTAAACTCATTGCAGAAAATGCTGGTTATAACGGCATAATTGCTCTAAACAAAGTAATGGAAACTCAAGACAACATTGGCTTTAACGCCGAAACAGGCAAATTTGAGGATATGTTTAAAGCAGGAGTTATCGATCCATTTAAAGTTGTAAGAACAGCATTACAGAACGCAGCAAGCATTGCAGGTTTACTCCTTTCAACAGAAGCAATAGTAACAACAATTCCAAAAGAAGAAAAACCTGCACCAGCACCACAGTATCCTGAATATTAATAATTGAGTTTTATCTAAAAATTATAGCCCTCCATTTGGAGGGCTAATTTATTATAAGCAGGAAATCAAATAAAAATTTGGGGTCTTTAAGTTTTTGTTTTTTAGTGATTTTCGTTAAAATATTAGTGATAGTTTAAAAGGGGAGTGGTAAAAATGGAACAAAAGAATGAAGTAAGCACAAAGAAAATTTCGTTTCTTTTAAAAAGAAAAGGGTTAGTGTTATTTATACTTGTTTTAGTTGGATTCTTTACCCTATCTACAATAGTTCCTGTATTTGGAAAATATAGAACTTTGCTACAAGTCATTTCTAATAACAAAGTAAAGGATCTAGCAAATAACCCCAAAGGTATATTGGCAATTGCAAGTAAAAGCACAGATATAGTTCAAACAGATAAAACTTCAGAAACTTTCAATAATACTGTAACTACCCAAAACCAAGAACAGGAAACCGAGCAAACCAGCACACAAGTTGAAACAAGCACTTCATCTAAAGAACAAAATAGCGAAAAGACAAACAAGCAAAACGAAAATAAGATTGTAGTTATTAAAGGCACAGTAAACAGTGTCCAAGATAATGAAATTGTAATTGATGACACACACGTAATAGTTGATGAAAACACCCCAATAAAATTCGAAGGGAAACCAATAACAATAAGTGAAATAGTTGTTGGTTCAACAGCAATTGTGCATGCAAAGATAGATAATGAAAGTTATATTGCAAGAGATATCACTATTTTAAAAGAAGACAAAGACACCGAAGAAAAGAACCAAGAACAAGAACAGAATAAAGAAGAAGAAAAGAATGAGGAGCAAGAACAAACCCAGAATTCCCAAAAAGAATTTGAAATAAGATCAACCATTACCTCAATTACGGATAATACCATTACTCTAACAGATTTCGAACATCCTGTTAATATTTTAGATACTACAAAGATCGAAGAAAACGGGATAGGAAGAACAACAAAAGAAGCTCTAAAGGAAGGATTAGAAGTGCAAATTCATATTAGATACGATGGCACAAACTATAACGCAACAAACATCGTTATTAAGACTCCTGTAGAAGATGAAAACCAAGATAAAACTCCTCCAAATAACAAAGATAAGGCAAAAGAAAAGAATAAAAAGCCGTAAAGAAAAATTTTAATTTTGAGTAAATCTTAAAATAACAAAAGGTGTAGTTTCATCCTCATTGCCTGCAGGGTTATCTATTAGGATTTTTTCTATTTTTTCTTTTTCAATACCACTGGTTGCTCCTATTACCCATGAAGCACCAAGATCATTCACATCAACGATTGCAACATCAAAACCTATTTTTTCTTTTATCCTTGAAGCAAACTCTTCAGAGTCTTTTGGCCCAAGGATTACATAGTAATCATAAGGTGGAATAGAAGCAGGCGGATCATCCAAAATTGCAGATTGTTGCCCTGTAAATTTGTAAAACCATCCGTCAAAACCAAGAATTTTCCCAATTACTCCCATTGTTAAACCAAACATAACCTTCAAAAGCCCATACTCAAAAATTAATACCTGCATTGAATAAGGATTTGCAAGTGGTGCGGCACCTCCAAAAGGAACACTCTTTTGGTTTATAAACTTTGAAAGAATTTTTGCAAATGGACTAACCTTAATTGAGTCTGGAGAATAAATTCTTCCCTCAGAGATTCCAGCAACAGTTGAAGCAATAGTCAATACATCACCCTCTTTAAGTAAGGGTAGAACATACTTTTCTACAATTGGAATGATGTCTTCATCTTCTTTTATTAAACTTGTTTTAACAAGTATTCTAATAACATTTTCTGTATCAATACTCTCTTTTCTTTTTTCTACCTTGAAACCGAAATGTTCCCTTGCAAATTCAACTAAGTGCATATCTTTAGGGTGCGTTTTAATACCGACCTTTACAACCTCTTCGGCTTCTTTAACTTGCCCAAAGGAAAGAAGTATTTCTGCATATTTTATAAAATCGGATGCATAGAAATCGGATGGTTCTATTCTAAAAAATTTTTCAAAAATGGTAAGTGCAGAGTCAAAATCTTTTTTATCGTAAGCAATTGCCGTAAGCCTTTTTAAAACGTACCTATAGGGAGACATTGTGCTTTTTTCTTCTTTATCAAACTTATCTAAAATACTTCTATATACACGCTCTGCCTTGTTCTTATCACCAAGAGTATAAAAATAAAAGTCACCCAAATAGAGTTGAAGCCAGAGATTACTTGGGTTATTTTTAATGCCATTCAATAAAACTTCTTCTGCCTTTTGAAAATTATTGTTAAGTGAATAAAGATGTGATAAATACCTATATGCTCCTACTCCATCTTTTGGATGTTTTTGAAGAAAATCATTTAAAATTTCAATCTGCACATCCTTCGGAATATCTTTAATTTTTTGAATAAACATAACTACAAACCTAAGTCCTTTTTGATTCTTTTCATTCCTGAAAGGCCTATTGCTATAAACTCTTCAAGGGTAAAGCCTAAGTCTTTGCACTCTAAAATCTGCTCTCTATTAACCCCGGCTGCAAATCGCTTTTCCTTAAATCTTTTTAATACAAATTCAACATCAACATTATCAAGATCTTTCCCTTTTACAAGGGCACAGGCAGTGATCAACCCAGAAAGAGGGTCTGCTGCATAAAGTGCCTTTTCAATAGGCATAATTCTTTTAAGTTTATGCATGGGGTTGTGCTTTCTTATTGCTTCTACTATGCTTTCATCTACATCCAAACTTTTTACAAATTCTGCTCCTACTATACTATGCAAATGAGGTTTATCTTTCGTTGTGTCAAGATCTATATCATGCAAAAGCCCTGCTAAAGCAAACTTTTCTTTATCCTCATTTAGGTAGGTTGCAAGTTCCTCCATTATTGCTGAAACTGCTAAAGAGTGTTTATACAAATTCTCATCGAGTTTTGATTTTACAATTTCTCTAAATTTATTTTCCATAACGAAAGATTATATAAAAAGATTAGATATTTGCAAAACGTTTTCAATTTAGGGTAGTTTATTTAAACATTAATAAAACTCTAATCAAACGATTTTTTAGAAATCTTTTATAATTATTGTATGGCAATATTTTTTATAAGGGACAATAGAATTGTAGAAAATAAAATAATCGTTTCTAACGAACTTTTTCACCATCTAAAAAATGTATCAAGACTAAAAAAGGGAGAGAAAATATCACTTTTTGATGAAAGATACGTATACGAAGGCTTCGTTGAGGAGATTACAAGAAACAGTCTCTTAATAAAGATTGACAGCAAAAAAAAGATAAAAAAGTGCACGTTTAACTTTGAAGTTTTACAGGCAGTGATAGATAAAAATGAACTTGAAATAGCAATAAGGCTTCTTATATCGGTATATGTAAAAAAAATTTATCTATTTAAGTCCGAAAGAAGTAATATAGATATAAAAGAAAAATACCTCGATAGACTTAAAGAAATAGCGATAAATACCGCAGAGCAAAGCGAAGTCTGTTTTGTCCCACAGATTTCTTATTTTGAAAACTTAGAAAATCTACCGAAAGAAATAATAACAAATTCAATCGTATTACACCCAAAAGGAGAAAACACCTTAAAAGACTTACAACAAATAGTTTCAATTAACAAACCTGTAAGATTTTTTATAGGTCCTGAAGGCGGTTTTTCAAATAGAGAATTAAACTACTTTAAAGAACAAGGAATTCCTCTTGTAAAACTTACTTCAGGTATAGTTAGATCACAATTTGTGGGTGCTGTTGCCGTGCTTACTGCTCTTGAGTTGATGACTTTGTAAAGTCAAGAGCCTCTTTCAATCTTAATTTAACCTCATCTTTTCCAAGGATAAGAAATAATTTGTAAAGTTCTGGGCCATTCTTTGAGTAAAACAAAGCAACACGAAGCGGGTGATATATCTTTTTTGAAGGTAGTTCGATTTTTTCTCTTAAACTCTCTAAAAAATTCTCAACTGCAGTCTTCTTCAATTCCAAATTCTCAATATTTCTCAAAACGTAATCAAAAGTCTTAATAACATCAGCATTACTTAGCAACTTACCTTCAGGAGAGTTCTTGTCAAATTTTTTTCTTTCAAAAAATGGATTAAGTAAATCTTTAACATCTTTTGTAAAATTCATATTACCTTTAACAGCATCTACCATCAAGACAGTTTTTTCATTACATTCACTTATTCCATATGATTCTTTTATATACTGGATAACTTCCTCACACAGCTCTTTTGAATCTTTTTCCAAAATATACTTGTGGTTCATCCATTTGAGTTTTTCGAAGTCAAATACAGCGGGGGC
>DYKR01000031.1 GCA_020722505.1 Caldisericum exile
CCCCCCTCAAATAAATAGCCTACCTAACTTCAACAATTTTTACAAACTCTTTAAGGATTTTGACTATATCATTAATTTCTTCTTCCTTGAAGGTTTCAAAATTATAATTTGGGTCTAAAACCTTATCAAAGTGTGGCTTTTGTAAGTAATATGCTTTTGCTCCTCTTATCAAATTACCAACACTTATAAAACTTTCAACTGTCTTGAAGAAATTTTTAAAAAGAGTAGTTCTAAATTCGTAATCATGCGCCTCGTTCATAATTAAGTTTATGCTTTCCTTTATCTTGTTAATATCAACGTCCACTTGAGTTGCCTCGGAATATGTTTCTAATGGCGCCTTTATATCCATTGCAATATAATCAGTATAAGGAATAATTTCTTTTAATCTTTCAGGCATTGAACCATTTGTATCAACTTTAACAAGAAAACCCGTATCTTTAATTTTTTTTATGTAGTAAACTATATCTTTATGCAGTAGTGGCTCCCCTCCAGTAAACTCAACTGCATCAAGTAAACCTACTCTTTTCCTTAAAAATTCTTCAATTTCGTCAAAAATAATAGGCTTTGGAAATTCATTTTCAAGGACAAGTTCCCTATTGTGGCAGTAAGGACAACGAAAATTACACCCAATAGTAAATATGATTGCACAGGTTTTGTTAGGATAATCTACCAAAGAAAATCTATTAAGCGCACCTATAAGCATAGTATTAAAGTTTAATCAGTTTTTAAAATATAAGCAAGAATTTCATCAAAATCGGTTGTAAGGGCCTCTTTTATTGAATCCTTGAGTTCAAAAAACTTTTTTGTAAGTTCCATATCAAACTGTGAGCCACCATTTCTTAAAATTTCTTCCATTGCTTCGGATACACTTTTTGCCTTTCTGTATGGCCTATCTGTTGTCATTGCATCAAAAGCATCAACAATTGAAAGTATTCTTGATAAATAAGGAATTTCACCATTTTTAAGTCCGTCTGGATAGCCTTTCCCATCACATCTTTCATGATGGTGGAGGACAACTCTTGCAACTTCATCTAAAGCACCAATTGTGCTAACAATCTCATAACTTTTCAGAGGATGTTTTTTTATCTCTTCCATTTCCTCTTTTCCTAATGGCTCTTTCTTCAAGAGGATGGCATCATTTACCCCAATTTTGCCAACATCATGTAAGATTGAAGCAAATACAAGTGTTTTTAAACTATTTATATCTAAGTTTAAGTATTTACCAAAGAAAAACGCATATTTTGTAACATTTTCTGTATGTAACCTTGTGTAAGGGTCTTTAGAATCAATTGCCTTTGCAAGAGCAAACATTATATCAGCAAAGAGTTTTCTAATCTCTTTAACTACAAAAAACTCTTCAATAATTGGTAGGATTGCAATTTCAACTTGAGAGATCCTGTCTTTATCTAATGGATTTAAAGTTCCAACTTCAATTAGTGAGTTTTGTGTTTCATAGACGATAGGGATGGCTTTAAAATCAAAATCGCTATTTGTTTCAACACAATCTTTTAGAAGAACATTATTACTATCTACAAAGATCTGTTTGCACTGCCCTTCGACTGTAATGTTTAACTTCATGTAAACAATTTCTTTAAATGATGCCGAAAGTAATTTATAGACATCCCTTAAAAAACTACTTACTTCTTCCTTGGCAGTAACGCTTTTAGAAACCTCTAACGCTAACGAGTCGACAGCTAATTCATCTTCCAACTCTTTGAATAGTTTACGCGTTTGTAAAAATAGCGATCCAAAGTTTGAAACTGCATACAAAAGTTCAAAATCCTCGGTTTTAAATGGGATATCTAATCGTGTTGTATCTATAAACAAACTGCCGTAATACTCTCCTTCAACCCAAAATGTGCCAGCAAGCGTATGTTTAATGTCCATAATACTTTTATCAGTTTCATCTACTAAGTTTCTTTTACCTATGCTGTCTATAAGGTTCACCTTTTGTTTTTTTGACATCTCTTCGTGGGTTTTCCTATCAACCTTTATGATTTTGTTTAATTTCTCTTTATCAAAACCAGCTGCTACAACACACTTCATTTCACCATCGTAAGGTAACCATACAGAGCCAGTTTCTCCTCCATGGACTAAAGAAAGTGTAAAAGAGAGTAATTTTGAGAAAAAGTCTTCAACTGCTTCCGTAAAAGTTGTAGTTGTCATTAATTCAACAATCGCCTTTAGATTGGATGCCTTTACTTTTTCTTCTTCACTTGTCTTCTTGAGTTCTTCAAGCAAAAGATTAATCTGTAAATAAAAACTTACAATTTTTGCAATTGTATTTGCAATTTGCACATCATCTTCATTAAAATGAACGCTTTCGTTAAATATATCAAAGGAAAAATGCCCCATGTAAATGTTAGAAACAACTATTGGGATCATGAGTGTTTCTTTAATATCTTTAAGCCCTAATTTAGTTATAATCTCTTCAGGTTTACCTAAAAACCCTTTTGTCCCAATTTGTTTAACAATCGTTGGCGTTGCCCATAATTTTTCTTCTCTTTCCTTATCTAATGAAATGTTTTTAAGAACCTCCATGTCGTATCCAATGGAAGCAACCGGGAAAACCTCATTGCCTGAAGCAAGCCACAAAACTCCTTTATCAATTTTTGGTAAAATTTTTTCTACAGCAAAGAGTAGGTTTTTAAAAAATTCCTTTGGCGGAAGAGTTACATCACTTTGATAAATAAAATTATTTAAAAGATTGAGTTTATCTTGCAATTCTTTATTCTTTCTTAAAGACTCAATTTCCTTTAATAAAGATTGTTCCAATTTGCCTGCAAACCCTTTTTCGCTTTCATTAATGAGATAGAGAAAATAACCAAAAAGTAGTAGAAGTAGTGATATAATACCAAAAGTAAGAATTGCATGACTCTTAAAATTATTTTGGATATCTTTTTTTACTTCCAAAGGGGGGGTAAGCCCAACAACTTCAAAAGAATGGCCGTAATATAGAAAAGAGTATTTCTTCAAAATGTAATCTTTAAATAGTTCGCCTTCAATAAGAGTATTGCCTGACTTTAGCAAGTAATCTATATCAAAATTTGTTGCAATAATATAGTTATCTTCTAAAAGGAAATAAAACGTTTTACCTTGAATACCTTCTGAAAGCTTATTGGATAAACTCCTTAAGTCAACGAAGCCTGCAACCGAAAATATTTCATCATTTTTTGATTGATAGATGGGGGCACTTACTAACACAACGGGAACATTATCCAAAATCAAAGTAGGGGAAGAAAACGACCCAACCTTTCTTAAAAGCGTTTCCTCAACATTGTGGGATAAATCCAATCCTACAAGGTTAGTATATGGGTAAGCACAGGTAATAATTCCTTTATTGTTTACGATTGATACTGCAAAAAAATTCTCCTTATGCACATTGTAAAAAGCCTTTACACTTTTTTCTAATTCTGAAAAATTAGTTGTGTTAACTATTTCTGAGAAACATGTTAAATGGGTGCCGTAAATATCAGTAAAAAAGTCTTGAAAGCTTTGGTAAACTCTTAATGTTACCGTATATGTATCAGTTTCAAACCTTTTAAAAATCTCTTCTTGAGAGGCTCTAAAATCATAGAATGAAACACTTAAAAGCACACTTAAGATTAACGTTACGATAATGGCAAGTAAAATGATTCTTTTAAAAACAGTTGTTTTTAAAGAAACTACCTCTATTGGAAGATCTATTGAAGGTAGGTTTTTTGAGACACGATTTAAAACAAAAGTAACAAACATTAAAGCTAAGAACATAGCCAATAATGAAATATAGATTGTTGGATAAAGAGGGATTATTGAAAAATAGTAGAGTAATTTGAGGGTAGTAGAAATAGTAACACATATTACAATAAGCCAATACTCGTTTTTAGCGTGTTTATCTCCATATTTTGAATAGGCAAGACCTCCTGAAAAATGTATAGCACCAATACCTATTAATCCCCATGCAAATAGGTCGAAAGATTTTACTCCATCCTTTAATAAGAAACTTACAAGAAAAAGAAGTATTACGCCTAAAATTTCAGCTCTACTCACATATTCAAAATGGAATGTATACCAAATTACAAAAAATGATGAGACAATAAATAAAATTGCAAAAAATAAGTTTGGCAAAAGAAACGCTTGTGAAGTTTCCGATAGTTCAATAATAAAAAATACTTTTAAAAGAGAAAATAGAAAAACAAGTGGCAAAGCAAAACTCAATACGTAAACCAATCGCTCGTAGGTATGGCTTCGCATAAAAAGCCTAAAAGAAAACAACAATAATAAAACCGATGGAATTGCAAACAACCCAAGTTCAAGTAAAAATAATGGTATATTTTCCATATACTCACCATTAAAATTTTATCATTATTATTTAAATAACAAAATTTAAAATATGCAAGCTTCTTTTAGTAATTCCGAGAAATAGTAATGGAGCAATTTGTTCATCATTTCAACACTACTTTATCATTTCAAGATGAAGCCCACG
>DYKR01000032.1 GCA_020722505.1 Caldisericum exile
ATTTGGGAGCAGATGAAAGCCAAAGCCTTTTTTAAATACAGCATCGATTTGCAAGAATTTGACAGAAACTTAGACAACTTTAAGCAATTTAACTTAGAGATGCAAAAAGAAACACTTGCACAACTATTGGACAAAAACCAATTGTATGTAAATCTTTCATCGCTCAATGATACCGACTTTGCTTGCAGTGAAGACGAAAAGCGGGTAACGAGGGATTTTTATGGAATGAAATGATTAAACAATGGCAAAAAGCAACAAAATAGAAGTAAAAGGCACAAGCATTACCATACTAAAAGAGCCACAAGGCGAATATATTTCGCTAACGGACATGCTCAAAGCCAAAGATGGCGATTTTTTTATATCGGACTGGTTACGCAATCGTAATACCGTTGAGTTTTTAGGAATATGGGAGTCGGTAAACAATCCTGATTTTAATTATGGCGAATTTGCCATAATTAGAAGTCGGGCAGGTCTAAACAGCTATAAAAACAGCTTTTAGTATTAGCAAATTTGGAGAGTCTTAATGCAGAATTTATAAAAATGGGATTGACACAAAACGAAAGACTTATTAAACTTAACCAAACAGAAATAAGTCAAATGAAATCTTTGGCACTAAATGTAAATATTAAGAAGTTAAAAAAATAATGGCATTTTTATACGACATATTGTTGCAGGATTTCGACAAAAGAGCCATTGATAAAAATTTATACTATGAACAGTGAACTATTACTATACAAATCCGATGACGGACAGATAAAAATAAAAGTCCGTTTAGAAGATAACACCGTTTGGCTTACACAAGCCAATATGGTAGAGTTATTTCAATCGTCAAAGTCAAATATCAGCGAACATGTCAAGCATATATTTGAGGAAGGCGAATTACAAGAAAATTCAGTTGTTCGGAATTTCCGAACAACTGCCGCTGACGGTAAAAATTATGAAGTAAATCATTACAATTTAGATGTCATCATATCGGTTGGTTACCGTGTAAAATCGCTTCGCGGCACGCAGTTTCGTATTTGGGCAACAGAGCGTTTGCGGGAGTATCTTATCAAAGGTTTTACCATGAACGACGACCTGCTTAAGCAAGGCGGCGGCTATTTTGAAGAGTTGCTTGAACGCATCAGGGATATTCGTTCATCCGAAAAGGTCTTTTATCGCAAAGTGCTCGAAATATATGCTACAAGTATAGATTATGACCCAAGGTCTGAGATGACGCAGCAGTTTTTTCAAACCGTTCAAAACAAACTACATTGGGCAGCACACGGACATACAGCCGCTGAAATCATTTATCAAAGAGCCAATGCACAACAGCCTTTTATGGGATTAACCTCATTTAAAGGCAAGAAGCCTACAAAACATGAAATTGGCATAGCAAAAAACTATCTAAACGAAGAAGAACTCAGTATATTGAATCGATTGGTTTCTGCTTATTTGGATATTGCAGAAGTAAATGCTATGCAACGGAAGCCCATGTATATGAAAGATTGGATTGAGATTTTAGACGGATTTATAAAAATGAGTCGACAAGATATTTTGACCAATGCAGGAAAAATTTCGGCAGAACTTGCTCAAAAAAAAGCATCGGCAGAATACGATGCTTACAAAAGTAAATCGGAAGATGAGCTGTCCGAAGTAGAAAAGCAATTTATTGCAAGCATCGAACAGGCAAATAAAAAACTCAAAGCATTAAAATCAAAAGATAAAAAAGAAAAATAATGGCATTTTTATACGACATTTTGTTGCAGGAATTTGGCAAAAGAGCCATTGCTCAAGTTACCGTTCCTAATCACATAACCGACAATTTGAAGTTTGCTCAGCGACCTTATCAGATTGAAGCATTTCAGCGTTTCATTCTTTGCGATTCAGAAAATTTTGAAGGTAAACCCAAAAGACCGTTTCACTTACTTTACAATATGGCAACAGGAAGCGGAAAGACTTTGATAATGGCAGGTTTGATTTTGCATCTTTACCAAAAAGGCTATCGCAACTTTTTGTTTTTTGTAAACAGCAACAATATCATTCAGAAAACCAAAGACAATTTTCTCAATCCGCAGGCTTCAAAATATTTATTCAACGATAAAATCGTGATTGACGGAAAAGAAATCTTAATTAAAGAGATTGAGAACTTTGAAGAAGCCGACAATCAGAATATCAATTTGAAGTTTACCACCATTCAACAGCTTCATATTGACCTGAACAATACCAAAGAAAACAGCGTAACCTACGAAGATTTTAAGGACAAAAAATTAGTTTTGATTGCTGACGAAGCTCACCACTTGGTAGCGGGAACAAAATCGGGCAATCTGTTCGGTAGTTGGGAAGACACCGTAAAAAAAATACACGATTCAAATTTTGAAAATATCTTGTTAGAATTTACTGCAACCATTGATACCGATACTGCAGAGTTGCTAAAACACTATCAAGACAAGGTGATTTTCAAATACGACCTTGCCGAGTTTCGGAAAGACAAGTATTCCAAAGAAATCAACCTTATCCGTTCCTTGTATGACGAGCAAGACAGAATCATTCAGGCGTTGATTTTGAATTTGTATCGTCAGGAATTGGCAACTTCAAACAATATCAATTTGAAGCCTGTAATTCTGTTTAAAGCCAAAAAGACAATCAAAGAATCAGAACAGAACAAAGAGAACTTTCACAAACTGATTGACGATTTTTCGGTGGCAATGGTGGAGAAAATTAAAAAGACTTCTACTGTTTCAATCGTTCAAAAGGCTTTCCGATTTTTTGAAGCCAAAGGCATTTCATCCACCGAAATGGTTAAACGCATTCAAGCCAATTTCAGATTTGAAAATTGCCTTAGTGCCAATAATGATGCAGAAGCCGAGCAAAACCAAATATTGCTAAACACCTTGGAAGATGAAAACAATCTAATCCGTGCCGTTTTTGCCGTTCAGAAACTGAATGAAGGTTGGGACGTTTTGAATTTGTTTGATATTGTTCGCCTTTATGAAGACCGAGACGGCAAAGACGGAAAGCCAGGGAAAACCACACTTTCAGAAGCCCAGTTAATTGGTCGTGGTGCAAGATATTATCCGTTTGCATTGGAAGAAGGGCAAGACAAGTTTACCCGAAAATTTGATGATGATATTTCCAACGACTTAAAAACATTGGAAGAATTGTATTACCACACCAAAGAAGATAGCCGTTACATTTCAGAATTGAAGAAAGCACTTGTGGATACGGGTATTTATGAAGATGATGCCAATGTGGTTCAACTCAATTTGTTTTTAAAACCTGAATTCAAGGAAACAGATTTTTACAGAGACGGACACGTTTTCTTCAATAAGAAAGTGCCAAAGAGTTTTGACAACATAAAATCGTTTACCGATTTAGGAGTTAAGAAAACTAACTACCGACACACTTTATCTTCGGGAGTTGGCAGAATGTCTAGTGCCTTTTTTGAAATGGAGCCGACACAATCCAATGATGAAGTAATCAAAACCAAAGATGTAAAGCTGACTGAGATTCCGAAAAACACAATCCGTTTTGCATTAAGCCAAAACCCGTTTTTCTATTTTGACAGTTTATCACATTACTTTCCAAGCGTTGGTTCTCTTTCAAATTTCATTGACAGCACAGACTTTTTAGCAGGCTTAGAAATCACATTTAGCGGAACAGCAAACAGATTGAAAGAAATCAGCCATTTCGACTATTTACAAGCCTTAAACGGCCTTTTGCAAAGCATAGAAGCAGACATAAAGAGCAATTCAACTGAATACGCAGGTTCTGACTATATCAAGCAACCCATTCACAAAGTTTTCAAGGACAAAGAAATCAAGGTTTATAAAGACAGTGAACGAGCTGATGGACAAGAAACTTTAGTAGCCAACGAGCCTTGGTATGTTTATAATGCTAACTACGGAACAAGTGAAGAAAAGAAATTTGTAGAACTATTTGCTAGACGATTTGAAGGACTGAATCAAAAGTTTGAGAACATTTATCTAATCCGAAACGAAAGAGAAATTAAAATCTTTGACAAACTCGGAAGAGCTTTTGAGCCAGACTTTTTACTATTCTGCAAACAACGTGACGGAGAACAAATGACTTTTCAGGTTTTCATTGAACCTAAAGGAGAGCATTTGAAAGGACACGACAAATGGAAAGAAGACTTTTTGAAGGAAGTCAGAACTGAACAAAAGACAATCAAAATCCACACGGACACATATTTGATAACAGCAGTTCCGTTCTACAATTACAACAACGAAAACGAATTTAAAACGACATTAGAAAACACATTAAATGAATAGAAATGGCAACGCTCAACAGACACATGGCAGACAAAAACGCCTGCCCTGAGCGAAGTCGAAGGGCAGTAGCAAATTGATATAAAAATGACTGAGAAAATAAACACCGAACGGCTAACATGCGGTATATTTAATTGCCGGTGCAGTGCGTATTTGAGCGGAAAGCTCGC
>DYKR01000006.1:0-20163 GCA_020722505.1 Caldisericum exile
TAGCGAAGGATCTAATGTTTGAGGGGGTAAACACCACCCCCTCAAGACTCCCCCATTTTTAAAACATAAAAGAAAAAGGATAAACAGCAAGATTCTTCGCTAACGCTCAGAATGGCAAGAAGAAGACACTAAAAATGCTCCCTAAAAAGTATTGGTAAAAAGTAGTATAAAATATAGTAAGTTGAGAGCAAATCTCTCAAGATAGAGGTAGTGCAAATGGAAAAAAGTAAAATAAAAGAAAGTGGTTTAATGAAGAAAATCATTGTAGCATTGATTTTGGTTGTGCTTTTAATAGGTTTTACAGGGTGTTTCGGAGAGCAAACAAATAATCTTCAAAAACAACTAACGGTTGTTAAGATCGATTCCGACCCAGTTGGTGCAACTGCAATTATTGACGATAAACTTACGGTAACAACTCCATCTCAAGTTGAACTTACGTTGGGGAAACATTCCATTAGTTTTAGTAAACATGGTTATAAAGGTCAGATTTTAGAGTATGTAGAGGTGAATAAAGACACAACAGAAATTAAAGTAAAACTTGAAAAAATTACCGATGAAACTATCATCACTCTCACTAAAGAGAGTTTAGATAAAACCCTATTAAATACTCCTTCAAAACTTGCCTTTGTTTCAAATGGTGGTCTCTACCTAAGTGACGAGCAAGGTAAAATAGTTGAAAAAGTTGCGACCATAAACAGCAGTTGTGAAGCAAAAATAATTGGTGTGTCTCCCTACTTAAAGTGGATTATTTTAAACATAGACCCAAAGGATACAATAATAATTGACAAGCAATTCCTCTATGCGGTAAACATTGAAACACTTGAGATAATTAAAATTGCGGAGGATAATTGGGAAGGCAACTTTGATGTTTCTTTTAAATTAGGTTCTCATAAACTTATTTACGGATTTAGAGACGTTAATGCACCTTTTAGTTCGGTTGTCATGTTTAATCTCGATACAAAAAAGAGCTCTTACTTACTGGATCCTTCTAAAAATAGTGAGGAGAAAGCATTTTGGTTTGACTTGTCAACTAATGGGAAATACACCACATATGTAGGTGGTAATGTTGAAGTTTTTCCCGATAATAGAACTGCCCTTTATCTAAAGAATCTTGAAACAGGTGAATTGAAAATGCTTGTTAAACCATCAAATCTTAATACCAATATAGGGCAAGATTTCATTTTGGATGCAAGTTTTATAGATGGAGAAAACAAGATCCTTTATACTAGGGAAATTGTGGAAAGTGGCTCTAACTATAACCCTATTATAAAATACTATGTAGTAGATTTTGAAGGACACACCAAAGAAATTACAGAAAGTGATGCCCTTAAGCTCATCGCAAACAATCGGCCTATTGAAGATAAACTCAAAAGCGTATTAAACGAAAATCTCCATGTTAATGCACTCTTAACGAAGTGCAATAAAATCGTTTTCACTACTTTAACTGACTCTCAAAAACTATTTTTATGCGATACCAACTTTTCTCACATAGTGGATATGGACATCGTTAACCCTAATGCTATAAATTTTTCTTATGGCTGCAAGTTTGTTTGTAAAACTCTTACACATACCCAAACTTCTAAGCTCCCTAAATCAACATGGTATTTAATAGATGGAGAAACCAATGTGAAAATAAATTTAACAGAACTTCTCAAAATGGATATTAATTCAGCAATTTACGTTGGGAAGTAATTTGGATAAAAGGTAAAAAAGATGTTTTGTAATAACTTTAGCAAGAACGTTAAAAGTGTTTGGAGGGTTAAAAATGTTCAGAATAAAGTATCTGTTCATATTAGTGGTTTTGCCTATTTTACTTTTCTCTTCGTGTTCATATTTTGAAAATCAATTGCAGTTTGAGAAAAACTTATGGGAACTCCCTGCTCTTATACCCTATAAAGTAGAGGATAAAAGGGGATTCTCAGATAGAAATAAGAATATAGTAATTCCAACTCTTTATGACTCGGTAGGCTTTTTTAACGAAGGCTTTGCACCTGTGGAAATTAATGGAAAGTGGGGGTTTATAGATAAGAAAAGGAATATGGTAATAAAACCTGTTTATGATTGGGCAAGTCCTTTTTCTCAAGGTTTATCTGTTGTTCGTCTTAATGGAAAAGTTGGAGTCATTAACAAAAATGGCAAATTAGTGATACCAATTATATATGATGCGATAGGTTATGGTGAAACAGAATTCATTTCTTTTGAAAATGGTCTTACCCGAGCAGAAGTTAACGGTAAATGGGGTTTTATCGATAAAAATGGCACTCAGTTCTGGGAGGATTGAAAGATAGCACTTTAGTAAACAAAAAGTAATAGGGAGAACAAAATGAAAAATATAATAAAGGTCTTTGTAGTTGTTATCGTGGCTGTTCAAATCAATTAATTTTATAGCCTAAGCACCCTTTAAAAAATCTATTATCTCATCAATATCTGGAAGCTCCTTTATAGGATAAACCTTTGCAAAAATAACTTTTTGGTTCTCATCAAGGATTATGTTTGCTCTTTCGGAAAATCCGTTTAAGTGTCTGAATATCTTAAAGAGTTCGGCAACACGTCCATGAGGCCAAAAATCACAGAGAAGCCTTGTTTTATTAATACCAATATGTTTTGCCCATGCTTTCTTACACGGAACAGAATCTACACTTACACCAACTGCAACAGTATTGAGGCTTGCAAATATTTCTTGGTGTGCTTCGAGGCTTAACATCTGTTTTTCACAAACAGAAGTCCATGCAAGAGGATGAAAAGATAAAAGGACTCTTTTGCCTTTAAAATCGCTAAGTTTAAAAGTTTGATCATTTTGGTCTTTTAGTTCAAAATCTTCAACTACTTCGCCAATTTCTACCATTTTTACCTCCTTAAATCGATACACTTACAGTGATGCTACAAACTGCTATAAGTATTTCGTTTGTTTTATCGTTGAATTCTTCCATCATTGCACCATAGTCTATAAGTCCACCTTCTCTTATTTCAATAGTTAGATTGTTTTTTATCGGAAATGCTTCTTTTACTTTCTCAATATCAACTTCTTTGTGGTGTGGAACTCCAATAACAGCACTAATTTTAAAATCTTTAATTGGGAGCTCAAGTAAACCAATTATATAAACTCTTGAAATTGCGTCTTTTACTGCTTTTATTGCTGCATTAGTTGGATCTTGGCCGTGAGAATCAATGCCAAAGCCAAACTCCATAACAAACCTTTTAAAGTTTTCCATATTTTCCTCCTTATTCATATGTTTTAGGCTCTTCTTCCTCCCTTAAAACTCTTAAGGCACCTTCTGCTAAAGCCCTCATTTCAAACTCTCCTGGGACTGGTATAACCTGCGCAATCCAGTCAACATATGAAGTAATATCCTTTACCAATTTATCTGAATAGCACATTCCTCCTGTAAGGATTATAGCATCAATTTCTCCTTTAAGAACAACCGACATTATACCAATCCATTTTGATATCTGAAGCACCATTGCTTCATAAACAAGTTTTGCATATTCGTCTCCATTTTGAATTCTATTAAAAACTTCTTTTAAAGAGTTTGTATTTAAATGAGACACAAGTCCACCTTTTCCTGCAAGAAGATTTAATATTTCTTCTTTGGTGTATTGGTTTGAGAAACACGTTTCAACAAGTGATACGTTTGGTATATCTCCTGCCCTTTCAGGTGTAAAAGGTCCATCTCCGTTGAGGGCGTTATTTACATCTATGATTTTACCTTTTCTATGAGCTGCAATGGAGATACCTCCACCAAGATGAGCGATAACAAAATTACAATCCTCGTATGTTTTATTAAGTTGCTTTGCAACAACTCTTCCAACGGCTTTTTGGTTTAGAGGATGGTCTTTTGCTTGCCTTAAAATTCCTTTTATGCCTGTAATTTTATTTACAAGTTCCATTTCATCGACTATTACGGGATCTACAATAAAAGCTGGGATATTGAATTCTTTTGATAACTCAAAAGCAATAGGTGCACCAAGATTCGAAGCATGCGCTCCGTATTTAAGCGAAAGCATATCATTTACCATCTTTTCATTAACAATGTAAGTTCCAGATGGAACAGGATGTATATTACCACCTCTTGCAGAAATTGCACTAAACTGTTTTAGATCAAAATGTTCGTTATTTAGCGCATCCAAAATAGTTTCTTTTCTAAATTCAAGTTGATCGGAGATCTTCTGAAATTTTGAAAGTTCTTCTTTTGAGTGTTCAATAGTTTTAGAGAAAATTTCTTTTTCATCTTCATAAACGGCTATCTTTGTAGAGGTTGAGCCTGGGTTAATTACCAAAATTTTCATTTTTCCTCCTTAAAATTAAAAAGTCCTTCTTTTATAGTATAGTGTGGTATGTTCTAAATTGAAAACTTTCCTTACTTATGCAAGAGTAAACAAAATCCCTTCTAATAAAAGATTGTTTCTTAAGTTAAGTGAGAAATTATCCCAAGATTCCATTATATTCAAGACGGATTTAGTATCCCCGTGCAGAATGACGCCTTCATCAGGTCATACTGAGGAGGACGTTCGCCTCGCTCAACGTAAACTCCTCGCTAATACTCGGAATAATGAGAGAGGCTTGGAACAAATGGTTGGGTTTTGCCCCAGAATACACTTGGATCTTTATTTAACATGGCTGTTAGGTTTTTGGTTTTATAAAAATTTTTACGCTTTCACAATTATTTGCAAATGATTGTCAAACTTACATTATAGATTAAATTTTCATCTATATTCTCTTTTAGTGTATTTTCTAATATGTTTGCATTTTTAAAGTCTTTTATTGTTCTTATAAATGCCTCTAAATTACTTCCCTTTACTTCAAAAGAGTAAATGTGATTTTTCTCATCGTAATTTACAAGGTTTGCAAACTTTTTAAGTTCTTCAATGAGTGCATTTTCCTCTGATTTATTAACCTCTAACTTTATTGAAACTTCGTTCGGCATAGCGATTGAGTATTGCTTTTCTTTTGGAGTAAGAGTCCTTATAGTAACATTTTCGTTATTGTAACCAACTTGAAGCCTTTTTAGGATAAGCGGCTTGGAAATAAAACCAACGAATATTATTACAAAAATGCTTGCCAAAGCAAAAGAATATTTAAACAACGCCCTTCTTTTTGTCTTCTCCTTAATAATCTCAACAAAATCAGGCGCTTGCACTTTAAGCATTTTTAAGCCTTCCTTCATCTTAATTAGGTCGCTTAAATATTTTTTATCTTCCTCACTAAGGAAGGGCTCTAATTCTTCTTTTTTTATTCTTCCATCTACGTATTCGTTAATTTTGTCCTTCATCGCTATTTAGATACATTAACCCATTAAAAAGTTCCATAAATTTTAATAAATTTTTTAAAAATACCCCATATCCTCCAAAATGTTCCTTAATTTATCTCTTGCTCTTGCAAGACGTGATTTAACTGTGCCAATTGGTATCTGAAGCATTTCTCCTACCTCTTCATAAGATATCCCCTGCACATCTACAAGGTTTATGATTTCTCGCTCATCCATTTCAAGTTTACTTAGTGCTTCGTTAAGTAAATTAAATTTATCACTACTCTGTGTTTGCTTTGTTTCTTTTGTGTCAAAATCATCTCTCAATTCAACTCTTTTCATCTTCTTTAAGTGCTTTTTTAATTCATTTACCGCAATCCTATAAAGCCAAGTCGTTAAAGTTGACTCTCCTCTAAAATTTTTAATGTATTTGAACGCAAGCAAATACGAATCTGCAAGTATATCTTTTGCTAATTCCCTATCATGACAGAGTTGAAGTAAGGAGTTATATAGAAAATCTTGCGTTGATCTTACAAGATACTCTTTCGTTGTCTTATCTCCTTTTTTAAGTTTGTTAATTATTTCAATCTCATCCATGTTAATAACTTACCAATTGTATTATAATTAAATTATGAAAATTTTATTAGGAATCATAGTTTCGTATATTCTTGGCTCTTTTCCTTCTGCTTACATAGTTACTTTAGCTAAGACAGGAAAAGACATAAGGGAAATAGGCACAAAAAATATGGGCACTGGGAATGTTTTTCATAATGTTGGAGCAAAAGAAGGGCTTTTGGTGCTTTTTCTTGATGCAGGAAAGGGGTTTCTTGCAACGTTCGTTTCCATGGAAGTTTTAAAACTCGCTCCATACCTTGCCTTGTTTACCTCATTTTTTGCTGTGATTGGACATGTGTATCCTGTTTTCTTGGGGTTCAAAGGTGGAAAGGGTGCTGCAACAACACTTGGAGTGCAACTTATGTTTCTTTATTTGTATTTTGACTTGAAAGTTTTTTTGATATTTTTTTCCATCATACTTGCAGTGTATCTTCTACTCATTGTAACAACAAAATCGCAGGTTGTAAGTTTGTTCTTTCTATATCCAATATATCCAATTTTACTTTACTATTTCAGTAGAGATTTAAAAGTTTTCTTTGTTAGCACACTTTTTGTTGTTGTAGTTGAATCATTCGGATTTAACACATTCAAAAGAGATTTTACAAGTTTGTATTCTTTAAGGAAGAAAAAATGAAGAAAAGAAGAAAAGATGTTGTTCGGCTTTTTGCTCTTTTTACACTCATCATTTTACTTGTTTCCGTCATTTCTTTTATCGTATCTATCGGAAGTTCAATAAAAGAGCATGTTTATAGTGTGTCCATGTATTTTTATGACCCAATTGCAAAAGAACTTATCCCCAAGAAGATGGATTTTCAAGGGACAGTTACTTTTGTTGCAAGAAAAGTTTTTGAAGTTTTAAAAAACCCAGAAGACCCACATGACTTTCCAACGCTTCCAAAAGAACTTTTATTAAACTCTGTTGAATTTAAAGATGGCACACTTCTTTTGGATGTTAATACCGCAAACGCTATTCTCACACAAAGAGAAGAGTTTATCGCCTTTCTAAGCCTTGCAAATTCTTTAAAAACTATCGATGGAGTAAACGAAATAAAATTTTTAATAAATTCAAAACCTTCGGATACCTTCATTAGATACGTTAACATTGATAAAGAGCTTTCAAACTTAGTTTCCACAATTCCAAAATTTAGAAGCGTATATCTATACTTTCTTACACCTGATTTGAATAATCTTGCTGTAGAAAAAAGAGAAATACTCGATAGTCCTGACCCTGTTTTTCTTCTTGAGGAAATTGTAAACGAACTTGTATATGGTTCAAGATTGGGACTTGTAAGTTTATTGCAAAAAGATTTCATAGAATCTTTTCAATTGAAATCTTTTGGGATAGTTGAATTTAATTTTACAAGCAAAATGAACGAACTTTCTTTGGGAAGTTATACATCTAATTTATTTGTCTTAAGCATTGTAAATTCATTAACAGAAATACGCGATGTGCAAGCCGTCCAATTTTTGGTTGAGTCACATAAGGTAGACGACCTTTTTGGTTGTGTTAATACACTAAACCCAATCGAAAGATTTGCTAAATCTTATGACTCTAATTTTGTTGTAACTTACTTTGGTTATAATGTAAATGGGAATTTGTTTTATGTGCCTGTTATTAACCCTGTAAAAGGAGTAGATCTTACTAAGGCATTCAATTTGCTTTTAACTCCTCCGCAGGACTTAGAGACGTATCTATCAAATGTAAGTTTAGAAAGTATGACTTTAAAAAACAATGTTTTAGAAATTACACTAACGCCTAAAAAGGTGCTCGATGCAAGTTCAATTGACGGAATTAAGATGCAACTATTTCTTACGTATAGAGAATTTGAAAACATAAAAGAAATTGATATAAACTTAGGAGAGGAGGCGTTTATTTTAAAAAGATGAAATATATTGCAAAGGGAGTTTGGTTAGATGGACATTTAATCGAAAATTACGGTTTTGAGTGTTCAGAGACTTTTCTAAAAATTCTCCCAATTGAGGAATTAAAAGGAAATAGTGATGTAATATCCTTAGATGGCTTTGTGTACCCTGCTTTTATAGAATCGCATGCACACGTTAAAGAACTATCAAATGTCCTCTCCTATATTGACGGAAGTTCAAAAACTTTTGAAGAAATTAAAGAGTTCATTTTTAAAAGCACTAAACCTGTTTACATTTTCAACGTTGATTTCAACACATTTCAAGAAAACAATTTTAGAGAACTTTTTTACTATGGCAAAGATGTTTATATGCAAAGTAAAGACGAGCATTCGGTGTTTGTCTCAAAAAAATTCCTTGAGGAATCACATGTTAATGTCGATAACCTTCCTAAAGATAGTCTTGGGTTTTTTAAAAACGAGTTTATTGGGATATTTAAGGACCATAGTATAGAAGCAGTAAAACATCTTAAAAAAGTGGCATTTACTAAGGAGCACCTTAATAAGATAGAAGAATACTTTCTTTCAAGAGGTATTGTAAGTATAACAAATTTTGATTTTGATGTGTATGGTCTCCTAAAGGATAACCCTTCAAGATTGAGATTTTTACAAGGCATTGCAAAAGATTATTTAAAAGATTTTATAAAAGAAGGCATTAAAACCTACGATGGCGATAACAATTTTAAGTGGGGTCCTTTGAAAATATTTCTTGATGGTTCTCTTGGTTCTCAAACAATGGCGATGATTGATGATAAACCATTCAAAGGCTTACTTCTCATGGATTTTGAAGAACTTGAAGAAATCGTTCGTATGGCAAATGAGCACGGAATTTCTGTTGCAACACATGCTATTGGCAGTAAAGCAGTTCATATTGCTTTAAGTGTATTCAATAGGGTAAAGTATAGTGGTGTTTTAAATAGAATAGAACATTTGCAGTTTATTGACGAAGGTGATCTTCCTTTGTTGAAAGAAACACCCTTTATACCTTCAATGCAGCCGCTTCATGCAATATCAGATGAAGCACTTTACAAAAAGTTCATGGGAAATTATAGGTTTGCTTACGCTTGGAAGACTGCGTTTTCTTTAAAGGATTTCGTTATTTTTGGCTCTGATGTCCCCGTAGAAGATGCTTCTATCTTCAAAGGACTTTTTGCAAGTATAAATAGGCCGTTTTTAAAAGAAGAGAGTATTCCACTTTCAGTTGCAATTAGTGCCTATACAGAATGGACTGGGTTTTATAACTTTTTAGACAAAAGAGGAAAAATTAAAGAAGGGTATCTATCAGATTTTGTAGTTTTGAAGTGTCCTATAAAAGAGGATAATTTACTAACAAATGAGGTTATGCTAACAGCAAAAGGAGGTGAAATAGTTTGGGAGAAATAGATAGAAAGGTGCTTGCAACAATAGTAAAAGACAGCTATCTTTTTACAAGAGCCCTTGCAGAGGGGCTTGAGAAAGAACTCTTTGAAACAAAAGAAGAGCAAAACCTATTTGACTATGTGTCTTCAAATTACTCTAAAAGTAACACTGCTTTGGATATTGAAATTCTTAGGGAAACAATTCAAGAAGATGGGATGCTTTCAAGTAAAATGGATGAACTCCTTGATAGTATCTCAAAAGAAGAGCCTTTAACCTTGGAAGGCCTTTTTACTTTCATTGATGCGCTCAAGAAAAGATTGGCAGAAAAGACGCTTTTAAATGTTTCAAAAAAAATTGAAGCCTATGTGAATTCAAAAACAAAAAGCACCGACATTATAGAATTTACAGGAGACATCATAAACTCTTTAAGAGAAATTGTTGTAGGCCGTTCAAAAAGAAGGCTCCTTCCTTTAAGAAGCTACCTTGTGCGTTTTATGGCAGAACTTGAGACAAGAGAAGGACCAATAAACCCAATTTTGGGTTACTCTCTTGAGCCGTTTTCTTGTCTTAATGAGAGTTTGTCTGGTGCAAGAAGAGGCTTTTATTATGCTCTTGCAGGTGCCCCTCGAAGGGGAAAAACTAACCTCATGCTTAAACTTGCAACGGTAATTGCCCAAAACGAAAAGATACCTGTCCTTTATTACTCATGGGAACAAACTGAAAGGGTGCTGTTTTTGAGAGTCCTATCCCAGGAAACTCTTATCCCACCATTCTTACTTGAAACTGAAAGTATTTTAAAAGATAGTGTTTTACGTGAGCGTTTTGACTACGGGTATACTAAGGTTCAAGAGATTATGAATTACATGTATCTTGTTGAAGGAAGAAGAGAAGATACCGTCAACAAAATAAGGAGCCATGCACTCTCAATTATGCAGGAGAATGCTACCGATAAAATCGCCATATTTATCGATTACATTCAAAAAGTCCCTACTTCTATTTTATACCAGGATCTTGCTCAGCAAGTAGACGAGGTTTCAGGTGGACTTGCAAATTTATCAACGGAATTAAACGCACCAATTTTTGCAATATCTTCCTTTGATAAAGAGGGAGCAAAACTCGATACGGAAGAAAGCAAAACAAGACCAACTATGTTTAACTGCTCAGGTGGTGGTGATATAGAATACGATGCAGATGTTGCTATGGTGATTGTAAAAGATTTTAAAGATACAAACGTTCTCTATGAAAAAATTTACAATGCTTCAAAGGAAGGACGTATTGACCCAAATAGAATTCCACACTTTGATATATTAAATCTGTATATTGACAAAAATAGAGATGCTCCTTTTGGCGGAAACATCGTCATTCAGTATCTATTTCTCATTGAAGATAACTCTCTTGTTGAGATTGGGTATAAGGATGTTCAAGAGGAGCGCACCTACGCAAAAATTTCAAGGATCTTTGAATGGATGCTTGAAAATGGTTATCTTGTAAACATGAGATAAATGAAAAACGTTGTTCTTCTTATTATTGGCAATGAAATTTTGGATGGTTTAAGGGAAGATAAAAATTTTGCAATCGGAAAAGAAAAATTGAAAGATGTTGCAAAATTCAATGCCGTGCTTTTTGTGAATGATGACATTGTATCTATAAAAAGAGTACTAAAATTTTCTAAATCTATTGGGGATATCATTATAACTTCAGGTGGATTAGGACTTACTCCCGACGATATAACTCTTTTAGCATTCTCAAAAGCCTTTAACATTCCACTTAAAAAAACGGAGAGGAAGAAAAAAGTTGTGCTTAAAAATTTGTCAAAATTTGATAAGGATTTTTACGCAAAATACGTTGACGAGCTTTCTTTAGGACTTAAAGGCGCAGTTCCGTTAGAAAACTCTAAAGGAGTTGCAGCAGGAGAAAGAATAGATATCGGAGGGAAAACATTCTATATCCTTCCAGGAGTGCCAAGCGAGTTTGAGGCTATGCTTGATATTGTTCGGCAACAGTTAAAACCAACAAAGGAGTTTCAACAGGAAGTAAGATACAACGTTTTCGAAAAGGAGGTGAACCTTATTAGGGTTTTAAGACACATTGAAAAAAAATTTAAAGTGCAAACTGCATCCTATCCTCCTATAGAAGAAGGCGAAACTTTAAGAATTATTTTAAAAAGTAAGTTGAATACCTCTTTTAAAGAATCAATAACCTATTTTGAAAATTATCTAAAGAAGCATGGAATAAAGTTTTATAAACTTTTAGATTAAGCCCCAACTACCCCTTAACTCCACCTTCTAAGAGGTTTTGGAGTTTAGGTGCTTCTAAAAAGCACCTTATTAAGGTAGTAGTTAGGGTATGTATATTTTATTTAAAAAAAAGAAAATACAAATTAAAATTTTTCATTTGTGTTATAATATTTTATGATTTTAGGGAGGTTAAAATGGGATTGGTAAAAACAACGGAACTATTTAAAAGAGCGTATAAGAAATACGCAATTGGTGCATTTAATGTGAATAATATGGAAATTCTTCAGGGAGTTATTGAAGCAGCAAAAGAAGAACGATCTCCCGTTATCTTACAGATCTCTAAAGGTGCAAGAAACTATGCAAAACTTGTGTATCTTATGAAACTCATTGAGGCTGCAGTTACAGATGCCCCAGAAATTCCTATTGCAGTTCACCTTGATCATGGCGATTCCTTTGAATTGTGCAAAGAAGTTATTGATGCAGGCTTTACTTCGGTTATGATTGATGGATCACATCTACCTTTTGAAGAAAATATTGCTCTTACCAAACAAGTAGTTGATTATGCACATTCTAAAGGTGTTGTTGTAGAAGGTGAATTGGGTAAGCTCCAAGGTATAGAAGAGCATGTTGTTTCAAATGAGGCTGTATATACCGATCCAGATAAAGCCGTTGAGTTTGTTAAAAGAACTGGAGTTGATTCACTTGCCATTGCAATTGGGACTTCTCATGGAGCATATAAATTCAAAGGTGAACCGAAACTTGATTTTGATAGACTTCAGACAATCGCAAATAAATTAGAAGGGTTTCCTTTAGTATTGCATGGTGCATCATCTGTTCTTCCACAATACGTGCAGAAGATTAACCAATACGGTGGAAACATTGGAGATGCAAAAGGAGTTCCAGAAGATATGTTAAGAAAAGCAACCACCATGGGAATTACCAAAATAAATATTGATACAGACCTAAGACTTGCTTTAACTGCAACTATAAGAGAAATTTTTGCAACACACCCCGAAGAATTTGACCCAAGAAAGTATCTTGGACCGGGAAGAGATGAAATTAAAAACCTCGTTAAACACAAAATAAGAGATGTTTTAGGCTCTTCAAATACCATATAGTATTTTATTTAGTATTTTCTCATATAGGATTTAATTCTCTATAACCTGCCTCATGAGGCAGGTTATAGAATTTTTTTGCCTACCCCAAAATTAGAAATTTTATCAAAAAGTTAGGTGTTTAAAAATTTTTTATCGTTCTTTATTCTGTATTTTAAATCTTTTTAACCAACACACTTATCTTCACCATTACTACACTATTTGTAGCATAAGGGTTTGTAAGTAGTATTATTTTAATGATTATATCTTAACTTTGAGTAATTAATATCTATGGAACTCTCGTGAGGTTAACTTCCCAAAGAGGGTTTCCACTTGGACTAAACTTTTTCAAAAAAATTGTATATTTTGTGCCGAAAAAGTTTTTCATCAAAGATATTACAATCATTCCTCCTTTATCATCGGGGACAAGCTGAGGAAAAGATGGATAAAAGAGTAAATTATAAGAAGAGACTAAAACTCCTTTGTTTCCCCATAGTTCTTTACCTTCTGCATTAAGTTTTTGTGTAAAGAGCACACTACCTTTAGAAGAGCTTGCTGCGTTCTGCCATATAATGAACAAGTCATTATTATGGACTCCTAAATTAAAATCTATCCTCCCTTCAGGACCTTTACTTGCATATACAATTTTCTCATCCCATAAAGGGGTTAGTGAATAAGAGAATTTTTGAATATGTAAGCTCCATTGATTAGGAAAAAGTGGGATTGTTCCTGGAGAAACAACCCAACCTAAGATAAAACCATCTTTTTGAGGAACTACCCTTATATACGTGGGCTAAGAAGCAATTTCAACTTTTTCTTTAATTTGTTTTCCTTGATAGTCTAATCGGATTGCGTAGATAGGTGCAGGGTCTCCATACCCATCTTGAAATAAAATAATTAATCCATAAGCATTATAACTTATTGCGTAAACATTTCTACAGTAAGATGAATTGGTATCTAACCTAATACCACCACTTTGTAAAAGAATATTCCCATCTAAATCAAGAATTTGAACATAAATATAAGAATGATTTTCTTGCTCCACTGTCCAAACAACAAAAACTCTATCCAAATTACTCACCAGATTAAGCTCACCTATTCTATCCTTAGAAAAAACTACTTGTTTTCCATCTTTCCCCCATAAAACATTCCCTAATACATCTACCCGCTGGATACGAATCTCATGTCCATTTTTCACTATAATCCAAGAAAATAGCACTCCACTATCTTCTTCATTTAAGATATTGTAAGGGACGCTATAAACAGATTGAGAGGATAATAAAACGTTTTTCCTACCCCAAAGACAATTTCCATTGGCATCTATACTTTGAGCATACAAGAGATACTGATTTGGATCTCTTGACTTTGACTCTCCCCAAAATAAAAAAGCACCACCAAAATTGTTGGGTGATATTTTGTAAGAGGAGATATGGCTTGGATTATTAGTAATTTGTTTTGTCCATATGGTTTTACCATCACTTCCAACTCTTCTTAGGTAAATCATACCATTTTGATAGAGGCTTAAAATTGCCCCATTTGAATTGTCGCTTACCGCATTGATATAGAGAGGTTTTGGATAAGAAAGACGAATTAAAGAAACCAGAGGAATTATCAATGTCAAAAAAAATATAGTCAAAATTGTAGCAAGCAAAAGATGTTTTAATGCCCTCTTTTCGACAAATTCCATTCCAATTACACACAAAGTCATAAGAAATAAGATGATAAAAATGTATACATTAATTGAAAACGGCAATTGATACATATTTAATATACCTCCCAAAATTAATGAGTTCACTTTTCCTTACTTTAAAAACAAGGGAATAACCAGTGTAAAGTTAGATAACCCCAATTTGTATCCCAATCTACATAGGCAGCATAACCCCAAGGGTTATTAACAATGATCTACTTTGAAGTATTATAGATAAAATAGCCCTTTATTGTGCAGTAATGCCAAGATACATAAGGAGCATTCCATGGTGCTACACCAAGTCCTCCCCAATTATTGCATTTCATTAAGCCATAAAGGCGATTGTGAGCATCTAGCAAATCGTCAAATCCTGAATATCCTCTATGCATTTTGTAGTATTCTGCAATCATGGGAGCACACGTAGGCCCACAATTATTATTGTTTTGCATGTCATCTGGAATCTTCGGATCGTTCATATCACGAATTGGGAGAGAAGGACCTTCCCTTCTATCACACTCAGTTGATTAAGGTCTTTTTGATGTTTATATTGTTCTAACGTTACTAAATGATTCTTTAAACTTGAAATAGGTAAAGCATGCGTATCTCTCAGATTAAAAGCAATTGAATTTCCATTTATGGTGTAAATTGCATAATATGAACCATAACCTAAGTACACTGATTTGGGGTTCCTAACATCTTTCTCTTCAATTGATATTTGAAGATCTCATGTTATTTGAGTCTTTACTTCCAAGATTGAAGGCAAAGATAAAAAAAGAGAGTTGGTAGCTTCTAACACATTGTATCCATACTTGGAATTTCCAACAATAATAAAACCTAAAGGAGTCCCCTTCCTTGTAACATTGAACATATAAGCAATATCCTCTCCGCTTAAGTTTTGAAAAATCTTAGGTTCTATTAGTGCTCCGTTTTGGAACTCTGGGCATTCATCAAGGAATAACTGACTAGATTTCATGGCTAGACTCATTTCATCTTCACCCTTAGAAATCGGGGTGTTCAAAAATACAAATTGGATGACCACTAATAAAATAGCAATGATAAATTTAGATTTAAACTTCGTATTCCTCCTCCTTGTATAAAAACCAACTTTTATAGTGTTCCCTAAACTGGGGAACGACCTCTCTATTGCTCTCATTTTACCAAAATTATTAAAAATTTAAGAGAACACAAAACCCCTTTCTAAATTTTCTAATATTTTCAAAAATTAATAAAAACCTATGTAAACTAATTGAAAAGATATTTTCTAATAAGACATAATTTCTAAAAGAATACATTTCTTGTTTTTTACTATTGTAAAAAGTATAGAATGTGCTATCATAGGTTACTATCTAAAAAAGATAGAATTTTTAAGAAGGTTGGTATTTAAAGAATGGAAAAATTAACAGGAACAGTAAAGTGGTTTAACGCTCAGAAGGGTTTTGGTTTCATCGTCCCAGATGATGGCAGTAAAGACCTCTTTGTTCACTTCTCTTCAATTTTGTCCAATGGTTTTAAAGCCCTTAGAGAAGGCGACAAAGTTGAATACGAAGTTGAAAAAACTGATAAAGGTGCAAAGGCTATTAACGTAAGAGTTATATAGTTAACCGGTTATCCAAGAAAAAGGCTAAGCTTTCGCTTAGCCTTTTTTATTTTATAATGCCTAATTTCTTTCCTGCCTTCTCAAATATCGATAATGCTCTATCAATTTGTTCCTCTGTATGCGTTGCAATATAGCTTGTTCTAAGAAGTGAATCGTTAGGTGCAACTGCGGGAGGTAAAACTGGATTTACATACACGCCAAGGTCAAAAAGCTCTTTCCAAAACATCACTGTTTTCCAACGATCCCGCACGTATACCGGAATAACTGGGGTATTGCTATTTCCTATGTCAAAACCCAATTCCTTTAAACCTTTTCTCATTCTATTTGCAATGCTCCATAAATGTTCAATTCTTTCAGGTTCGGTTTTCATTACTTCAAGTGCGGCAAGTGCAGCATAGGCAGAAGAAGGAGTCATTGCAGCAGAGAATATAAAAGGTCTTGCATAATGCTTAATGTAGTTAATAACATCTTTTTCTCCTGCAATGAACCCTCCTAAACTTGCAAAAGATTTACTAAAAGTCCCCATAATAAGGTCGGTCTCTTTTTCAAGGTTAAAGTAGTTTGCAGTGCCTCTTCCATTTTTTCCTAATACACCTATTGAGTGTGCATCATCAACCATAAGTCTTGCTCCGTATTTATCTTTTAATTTAATAATTTCTGGAAGTGGAGCGATATCCCCTGCCATTGAGTAGATTCCGTCAACGATAATGAGTTTCCCTGATTCATCTGGAATTTTTGAAAGCACTACCTCAAGGCTTTTTGTGTCATTATGGTTGAAACGAGAAAATTTTGCTTGCGATAATTTCCACCCGTCAACAATGGAAGCGTGGTCTTCTTTGTCCATGATTGCGTAATCTTTTGGGTTAAGAAGCGCAGAAATTGTGCCAAGATTTGTCTGATACCCTGTTGAGAAAACAATTACCGCCTCTTTATTTAAGAATTCACTTAGTGCATCTTCAAGCTGTCTATGGATTTTTAAGGTTCCGTTCATAAATCTTGAGCCGGTTGCAGATGTTCCGTATTCATCAATCGCTTTTTTTGCTGCTTCTTTTACTTTCGGATGGTGTGTAAGCCCAAGATAGTTATTTGAACCAAGCATTATGAGTTTTCTTCCATTTATTACAACTTCTGTGCCTTCTGTTTCTTCTAACGGAAGAAAATATGGGTATAGTCCTTTCTCTTCCGCAATTTTTGCATCGTATAAAGGGTCTCCAGGACCATAATTTTTACATTTATCAAATAAATCCATTTTTACCTCCTAATCATTTTATTTTATTGTGTTTTATTATTTTTGCAAGAATGAGCTATTTCACATTTTTTAATTCCATTAATAATTGTGTTTTTAGTAAGACTTTTATGGTTTTTTTAGTTTTATTTCGATTTAAAGTTCAACTTTTTTTACTTCTACTTAATGTTGTAATATTTTCATTTAGTCAATCCATAGTGAAGTTATAGTGTCATTTATAACATTTCAGTCATCACGAAAAGGTAGATTTTGCCTTTATGATCCCATTCTAAATGAGTAAGAAGTTTAGCAAATCAAGTGAGCATCCTAAACACAAATAGCATCTTGGTATTTTTTAAAAATGATACTATAATGAAAAGGTTTTGGAGGCAAGACATGTATTTACTTATTGCAGTTCTATATGAAGAAGCACATGTAAAAGAGATTTTACAGAAGTTTACTGAAATTGACGTTAGAGGTGCCACTCTAATCAATACCCAAGGGATGGCATCAATAATTTCAGATGAAGTCCCTTTCTTTAGTTCTTTAAGGAAGGTAATTTCAGGAGAAAATCTAATGTCTAGTAACTTTACCATATTTTCTGCAATAAAAACTGAAGAGACTCTTAATAAAGCAATAGAAGTTATACTCAGTGTTGTAAAAGATATTAATAAACCTGGAACAGGAATTGTTATCGTTTTGCCCGTGATTAGAATTTACGGACTTGCGCAGAACCCCTTGTTGAATAAAGAATGATAAAATGGATACTATTCTTAACCTCGGATTAGTTCTGCTCATTGGCCTCATTGCTGCCTTTTTACTCAGGAAGGTTAAAGTTCCTGATGTCTTAAGTTACATAATAGCAGGAGCAATTCTTGGAAAATCTTTTTCCTCTTTTATAGCGCCTTCAATCGTAAAATACGGTGATATAGTTACTTTAGTTGCTCTTGGATTTGTTTCTTTCCTTATCGGAGAATCATTTAGGTGGAAGGAACTTAAGGAAATTGGGATGCCAGGGGTAATTGTTACAACAATCCAGGCAGTCGCTACAACATTAGTTGTTTTCTTAGGCTTCTACATTTTTACTACAACTAAGTTAGTTACAGTTTCTTATCCTATGGCAGTATCACTCATCCTTGCGGTGACTGCTACTGCTACAGCCCCTGCAGCTACTTTCATGGTGTTAAGACAGTATAAGGCAAAAGGTCCGTTAACAAATTATATATTTCTCGCCGTTACTCTGGATGATGCAATAGGAATAGTCTTCTTTGATGTTGCCTTTGTTATAGTAAAGTCCATTCTAAACGGTAGTAAAGTAAACGTAGCCGAAGCGTTCCTTGTTGCCTCAAAGGAGATTCTTCTTTCACTTTTATTTGGAGCGTTGTTAGGAATTGCGCTCACTTTCGCTTTAAGATTTCTTAAATTCAAAGACGAAATACTTATTCTTCCAGTTGCATTTGTTCTAATTGCAATAGGATTATCAAATCAGTTCAATCTTTCCCCCCTATTAATAAATATGGTCCTAGGAGCAACCTTGGCGAATCTTAGCGATAAAGAGATTCAAGTCTTTTCAGTTGTCGGAAATTGGCTACCTCCATTGTTCTTGATATTCTTTATCTTGTCTGGCTCAACACTTGATTTTCGTCTACTTTTTGCACGAGGAGCTGTTGGAATAATATCACTATATATTATTTTAAGATCAATAGGAAAGATATACGGCTGTGAAATTGGTGCACGCATTGCAAAAGCGCCACTGAATGTGCAGAAATATCTCGGTTGGGCGATGTTGAATCAGGCAGGAGTTGCAATAGGGTTTTCCGTTCTTGTAAAGAATATGTTTCCAGTTCTTTCTTTTATTAACACCTGTGTGCTTGCAGCAATTGCAATTTTTGGAATTTTGGGTCCATTAGGAGCAAAATTTGCAATATTCAGGGCAAACGAAGCAGTCATAGAGGAAAGACAATAGTTAGACTCTAACAATACGAAACTACCACAAAAAATTGATAAGACCTTAAAAAGCACTATGGTATTTCTCAAATATATTGCCTTGTTAACCTTTAATCTATGCTCCTTTTCGTTGGATGTTGTTTTTGCAATTATTCATTCAACTACTATTTTTGAATTATTAATTACGTCTCTATAATAACTTCCTTTTTCTTAGACACTGTTTAGAGTATTGATGTAAGAGTGGTGACTTCAGTGGCAAGCGAAGAAAATCTTGAGAGAATATAGACTGCTAACATCAAGCAAAGAGGCTTCTACATTTTTTACTTGACAAACTTTTTTATTTTGGTAACATAAAAGTGGCATAAAGTTTTGTAATCTAACAAAAATGATGTAAATTATAGCATATGAAATTGCTAAACATAAGAAGATGGTAAAAAGGGAGGTAAACAATGAAAAAAGGGCATATTTTAATTGGTATCATCTTCTTTCTTTTGGTTGTAACATTTATTGTAAGTATCGCTTTTTATCCGCATCTTCCTGAGAATGTCCCAACACATTGGAACGTGCAAGGAGAAGTGGACGGCTACATGTCAAAATTTGGAGGAACTTTCACTGCTCCATTTATAATGCTTGGGCTTGTTGTAATTCTACTTTTAATCCCAAAAATCGACCCTTTAAAGGAAAACATTAATAAGTTTAAGGACTATTACTATGGATTCATTGTGGTATTTTTAATATTTATGCTCCTTGTGCAACTGCATACTCTTCTTTGGGGCATAGGAATAAAAATAAGTGTCAATTTCTTTTTGCCAATTATAACAGGCGTGCTATTCTACTTTACAGGTATCTTACTTGAAAAAGCGAAAAGAAACTGGTTTATAGGGATAAGAACACCGTGGACTTTGAGTTCTGATGTTGTCTGGGATAAGACCCATAAAATAGGTGCACTTCTTTTCAAGATTTGCGGCGTTATTGCTATAATTGGAGCCTTATTTCCAAAATATTCAGTGTTCTTTATCCTTATCCCGCTTGTTATAACCTCCATATACCTTCTTATATACTCTTATGTGGACTATCAAAAGGAAGGTAAACAAAACTAAGCAATAGGACAATTTAGAAAATCATAAAAAAACCGACAAAGAAGATTTTATAGAACTCTTCAAAAGAGCTCAAAATAGATTGAAAATACACATTATTTAAGTTATAATAAAAGGCAAAAATCATTATAATGATATTA
>DYKR01000006.1:20263-26531 GCA_020722505.1 Caldisericum exile
AAAATACACATTATTTAAGTTATAATAAAAGGCAAAAATCATTATAATGATATTATGATTGTAAGAAATATTAAAAAAGATTACCTTTCGCAAGAACTCCTTGATGTAGGCATAGACCCACAATCTCTACAATTCTTTATACCAAAGGCAGAAACTCTTATTTTTAAACTATACAACATTGATGCAAGGGGAGCAAATATCTTAAAGCAAGAATTCCTAAGTGTAGGTGGCGACGTTGCCATTAATAAGCATGTTGCCTCATTTAAGACAGAGAAAACTGATATTATAACCATAGGGACGCCTAAGGTATACAAAAGTGTTATCGATAAACTTACCTTGGAGCCGTATTTTGGCTTAAAAGACGTAAGGGATGCTCTTTTAGATGCAATAACTAAAAAGAAGATAGAGACTTTTACAATAAAAGGCAGGGTTTTTGATTTCGAAAAAGACTTTTTTGTTATGGGCATACTAAATGTAACTCCCGATTCATTTTCTGATGGAGGAAAATACACCACACTTGAAAGTGCATTAAAAAGAACAGAAGAAATGGTAAACGAAGGGGTAGACATCATTGATGTTGGTGGTGAATCAACTCGGCCAAATGCAGACCCTGTAAGTATTGATGAAGAATTAAAAAGAGTTATTCCGATTATAAATGAGTTATCAAAGAGGTTTCCTACCATACCTATTTCTATAGATACTTACAAAGCAAAAGTTGCAGAAGAGGCAATTAATGCTGGTGCAGATATCATTAACGATATAAGTGGTTTAAGATTTGATAAGAACATGGTTAACATTGCAAAAAGATACGATGTCCCAGTTGTGGTAATGCACATAAAAGGCACACCCAAAAACATGCAAAAAAACCCTACCTATGAAAATCTCATGAAAGAACTCCTTGAGTATTTTGATGAAAGGATTAAAAGCCTTACATCTTTTGGAATTTCAAAAATCATCATCGACCCTGGTATTGGTTTTGGAAAAACAAGAGAGCATAACCTTACTATTTTAAATAGGTTAAGTGAATTTAAAATTTTTAATGTGCCCATTCTTGTAGGACTTTCAAGAAAATCTTTTATTGGACTTACTCTTGATAGAGATGTAAGCGATCGGTTGTTTGGAACACTTGCTTCTAACGCCTTTGCTCTTTTAGAGGGCGCTTCAATTTTGAGGGTGCACGATGTAAAACCGCATGTAGATTTAATAAAAATGATCAGGGCAATTAAAAAAGAGGGGAATTAAAAATGAAAAAAATTATTTTTGCTTTGTTAATATTTGTTTTTGCTTTGTTAATATTAGCTCCGTTAAAAACAGTTTCTGCTAAGGATTACTATTTTCCAAGGGTGGTTGTAAATATTACCATCGAAAAAGATGGAAGTTTTGTAGTGAAAGAAGAGCGCACTTACAAATTCGATGGAATCTTTAGCTGGGCAACCTATACACTTGACAAGAAAAAATTCGATAGAATTGAAGACTTCTCAATTGCAGATGAAAATGGCCCTTTTGAAAGAACAACTACTGAAACAGGACAACCTTCTACTTTTACCTTCAATGAAACTCCCTATAGATACGAAGCAAAATTCTTTTATAAAGCCTCTAATACAGAAAAAACTTTTACAATTTCATACAAAGTTATAGGCGGCATAGAGGTCTATGAAGATGTTGCTGATTTCTATTGGAAACTCGTAGGCACTGGTTGGGACAAAAAAACAAAACTATTGGAAGGATATGTTTATCTTCCTGAACCCCTTCAAAATGGATCGGACTTACAGGTTTTTGGGCATGGTCCAACCAATGGGATAGTCCAAAGGATAGATAGTAAGGGTGCATACTATAAGGTAGAAAATCTTCCTCCAAATACCTATGTTGAAGCAAGGGTGGTATTTCCATCAAACATTCTTGAAACTTCAAACATAATAAAAGAAAATGCATACCAAAAAATCATGGATGAAGAACTTGCTTTAGCAAAGAAAACGGAGCAAGAGAAATTAATCTTGAGAATCAAATTATTTTCTTATATTTTTCTTTGGCTTGCTTTTCTTGGATTTTACCTTTATCTTTTCTTTAACTTTGGAAAAGAATTACCCCCAAAAAGAGAGATTATATATGATAGAGAGATACCAGAAGATCTACCGCCAGCAATTGTTGGCTATTTGTTGAGAGCAGAATTAATAGAAGGCAAGGATTTAGCTGCCTCCATCCTATGCCTTGTCAAAAAGGGTTACATTAGACTTGAAGTGCAAGAAGAAGATAAAAATTATATTTTGTTTAAGAAGAGAGAAAAAGTTACTTATTTTTACAGAACAGAAAAATCCCCCCTAGAGCTTGCTCCACATTTAAAACTTGCGTTCTATTTTCTTTTCGATACAGTCTCTCAAGGTAATAATTTTACTTCAACAGAAGAACTTAAAAAATTTTCAAGAAAGAAAGGACAAGTTGGATACAAATTTTTCAAGGATTTTACAGAAGCCGTTAAAGAAGAAGGAAGGGAAAAGCACTACTTTGAAAATAGGACACGTATTTTTGCCATCTATTTTACAGTCCTTATAGCTATTTCCATTTTAACAACCATTTTAATTATTAATACACCTTTAGAACCACTTTTTATTTTGGACATCTTCCTCTTTGGTATTTTTGCACTATTGTCAATTACTTTAAAAAAGAGAACAGAAATCGGAAACGAGGCATTTGCAGAGTGGAACGGGCTCAAAAGATTCCTTAAAGACTTTTCAAATTTAAAAGATTATGCACCATCTTCTATTGCAATATGGGAAGACTATATTATCTATGCAACAACATTTGGTATTGCAGAAGAAGTCCTTAAACAACTACAAATGAATCTTGATAAAATTCCTGAAGAGGAATTGGCTAAAAGTTATCTATTTAGAAGTTATATCTCTTCAGAGGGATCAATTGACAGTGTGAATTTTGGCTCTTTTATAGATGCTTTTACATCATCTTTAAATTCAATAACCTCTTCGATAACTGCTTCAACTGGTTCTGGTGGCGGATTCTCCGGTGGTGGCGGTGGAGGAGGAGGTGGTTCGGGTGGAAGCGCAGGGTAAACATACCGTCTTTATTGCAATTGGAAGTAATCTTCTTGATAGAGAAAAAAATATTAAAGATGCAATATCTAACCTTAAAAAAGAAGGAATAGAAGTAGAGGCCATATCTTCCATTATTGAAACAGAACCGTATGGATTTATCGACCAACCAAAATTTTTAAACTGTGTTGTGAAGGCTAAAACAACTAAAACACCTAGAGAGCTACTAAAAACCTTACTTTCAATTGAATTAAAACTCGGAAGAATTAGAAAAGAAAGATGGGGACCAAGGACTATCGACCTTGACATACTCTTTTACGACGACCTTATCATTGATGAAGAGGACCTTAAAATTCCACACTACGATATACAAAATAGGCTATTTGTTTTAAAACCTCTTTCAGAAATTGCAGGAGATTTTATCCACCCTGTTTTTAAAGTTAGCATAAACGAACTATTGAATAATTTAATTAAAAAGGAGAGCCATGAAGATAGCAACTTGGAACGTTAACTCAATAAGAACAAGGCTGTCTTATGTAAAGATGTTTCTTGTTGATAATGGAATTGACGTATTATCACTTCAAGAGATTAAAACCGAAGAAAAAAACTTCCCATTTGAAGAATTTAGCAATTTAAATTACTTTGCCTACGTTTTTGGACAGAAGGCTTACAATGGAGTTGCACTAATTTCAAAGTCTCCTTTTAAGGAAGTAAAGAAAAATATCCTTAACGATGGTATTGCAAGAACAATCGAAGGGCAAATAGATGATTTAACCATCCTTAATGTGTATTTTCCTCATGGTGGAAATTTAGGAAGTGAACAATTTTTCTATAAACTTGAATTTTACAAAAAGGTTAAAAACTACATCTTAAAAAATGACTTAATAAATAAAAACTTTATTCTGCTGGGTGATTTTAACATTGCAAGAGAAGATATTGATGTGTGGGATAAAGACCTATTGGATGGCACCATTGGTTTCATGAAAGAAGAAAGAGATGCATTAAACGACCTTATTAGTATTGGTCTTATTGATGCTTTTAGATATTTCCATGGTGATGTTGTTGCTTTTACCTGGTGGGATTACACTGGGGGAAGTTTTAAAAGAAACTACGGTATGAGGATTGACTGCATCTATGTCTCAAAATCTCTTGTAGGCAGGTTAAAAAATTGCTATATAGAAAAGAGTTTGCGAGCACTTGATAAACCATCCGACCATGTACCGGTAGTTTTAGAACTAATATAGGAGGTTTTTATGTTTGAATACGATTTTGTTATTGACCTTGCAAAAAGTGTCGGAAAAATTATTAAAGAGAACTTTAGAAAGGCTCTTGACGTTGAGTTAAAAGGCAAAAGAGACCTTGTGACAAATGTTGACAAGTCCATCGATAACTTTGTTAGAGAAAAGATAATAAAAGCATTCCCTTCTTATGGAATTGTTACCGAAGAAAATGTTAATGTAAACTCTAATTCTAATAAAAAATTTATAATTGATCCACTCGATGGAACACATAATTTTGTTAAAAGTTTTCCATTTGTTGCCGTTTCAATTGCCTATATGGAAGACGAAACATTAAAATTTGGTGTAGTATACAATCCAATACTTGAGGAGTTTTTTGTAGGAGAATTTGGGAAAGGTGCCATGTTGAATGGCAAAAGCATAAGTGTTTCAAAAACAAAAACTTTGGAAGATGCGCTTATTGCAACAGGATTCGTTTATGCTGTAAGAAATGAAAAAACTTTTTCTACATTTAGAGAGGTCTTGGATAGTGTATTATCAATAAGGTGTAATGGGAGTGCCGCACTCGATCTTGCTTACGTTGCAGAAGGGATTTTCGATGGTTATTACCAAAAAGGAATCCACATTTGGGATATAGCCGCAGGAAGTCTCATAGTAAAAGAAGCAGGAGGTTATGTTACAGACTTTAGTGATAATGAAAACTTCTTAAACAAAAACGAAGTCCTTGCAACAAACAAGTTATTGCATGGAGACCTTGTGAAAATGATAAGTTCTTTTTAGGCTTTACCTAAAATACCTACCCCAATCCATTCGGGTCCACCATACACACCAACCACTGCACCGCATAGTAGTTTTTCTACTTTTATAGAAACGACACTTTCGATTTTACTAACGAATTCATCTACATCTTTATTTATACCATGGATAACTGCAATTCTTTCGATACCCTTACTCTCATTAATTCCTTTTATAAAATCAAGTAACCTTTCTTTTGCTTTGTTTAAAGAGCGTGCTACACCTTCGGTTTTTACTTCACCATCAGTAAATGAAAGAATGGGTTTTATGTTTAATACCTCACCTAAAAGACCACTAGCCTTACTTAACCTCCCTCCTTCAACAAGGTATTTAAGTTCATATAGAACAAATCTATTATAGATTCTTTCAACAAGTTTTTGAGTCTCTTGATAAACATCTCTAAAAGGAAGGTTTTTCTTTATAAGAGAAGCAGCGTATTCTGCAAGAAACTTAAGTGAAAACGTGGTGCTTTTTGAGTCTACAATTTTTATTTTATCAGTTTTTAAGGTTTCGATTGCAAGCCGTGCAGAATTAATTGTTCCTGAAACCTTCTCTGAAAGGTGTATGGAAAGAATTTCATGTCCTTCTTCAAGAAGAGGTTTGTATACCTGAATGAAGTCTTGAACAGCTGGTTGAGAAGTTTTGGGAAGTTCTTTAGATTCCACAAGCATTCTGTAAAACTCTGAAATTGGCAATTCATTTTCTTTGTATTCTTTTCCATTTATTCTTATTGTAAGGGGGACTACTTTAATATCATGCTTTTCAAGGGTTTCCTTTTCAATGTAACCTGTTGAATCAACAACTATTTTAATCATGTTTATCTCCTTTTATTTAGTTAAAGGCTTAAAAGCCTTTATAATTTTTACTAAAATTGAAATATTGCATCAATTTAATGATACCAAAATTAACATTCCTGTCAAGAAACAAACTTATTAAGATGTATTCTGTAAATTTAGATGGGTAAGATACCTTTCTTACTAAAAAGAAACTTTCTTTAAGAGTTAACTTTGCATTATCCTGAGTATAAGTAATGGACCTCAAAGTTGAAGAGGATTATTTCACCTCCTCGAATAAAAGACGAGATTCTTCCTCGGCTTCGCCTCGTCAGAATGACGATGTAGTCAGTCATCCTGAGACTTTTTCCCTTGTCATCCTGAGGAGCACGTTCGCTTTGCTCAGTGTAAACTCCGC
>DYKR01000007.1 GCA_020722505.1 Caldisericum exile
TGCCTCCTAACAATTATAACAAAAAAGCCTCCCAAAAGGGAGGCAAAATTCTTATAAATTCAAATTTATTCAGACCTTGCACCGAGTTCTTTATCAAGCATATAAAGCATTTGTCCGTTTCCACCAATTAGTTTGATTTTTTCAACAATTAAATAGGTATTAGCCTCTTCCTCTACCTGCTCATCAATAAACCAGTTAAGCATGTTCTGGGTTGCAAAATCGTCCTTTTCAATGGCAAGCTTCAACAAGCTTTCAATGGAAGCGGTAATATAACATTCCTTAAATTTGCACAGCTTCACTTTCCCACAAACCGTGGATATTGCAATACGACAATGCAAACAATTGCCCTTTCTTAGTGAGTTTTACGGTAAAAGTCACATCGGGTTCAGAATAAACACTACCAGTGTTTGGACCTTCGGTTGATTCGCCGTGCGTTTCAAAAGAAAATCTTCCAACTAAATAGGGATATTTTCCTTCATCTGGTTTAAAATAAACCTCAATAAAAGATATATGGTGCTCTGTAGTATTAGGATGTGGAATCTCCTTACCAACACTTACCCTTATTTTCATCTTCTCACCTTGCTCAAGAATTTCTATAACAGGCACATGTTTTTCTTTAACAAAATCACTTGTTTGAATTAAATCTTTTAAAGCCATATAAACCTCCTTATTTGTAATAATTTTAATTTACATTAAAGTATACCACAACAGTTATAAAATTCCAATAGATTTGTGCGCTTCGTAAATCTTTTCGGCAAATTCTTTAACTTTTTCTATATCATTTGCTTTGGGTATGCCTTTAAATTCAAACTCAAAAAGAGTATCTGCCTTTAGATTCTTCAGATGGTCTTTAAGCCACTTAATAGTTACACCACCCCATCCAAAAGAAGTAATAAGCCCCATAAATCTAAGTTTTGGCTTTATGGCATTAACAAGATAGGCTGCATTTGCACCCAATGGATGCGGACCAGTTAAAAAAGTTGGTATTGCAAATACAGCAGTTGCTGCATCTATAGCATTAATTGCAATTTTTCCAATGTCTGTAAAAAACAGATTAAAAGGTAAAACTTCAATACCGTATTCAACTAATCTGTTATAAAGCTCGTTAACAACGATCTTTGTGCTTCCGTGCATAGATACATAAAGAATTAGAACTTTGTTTTTTACGGAAGGAGAAATCCACTCCTTGTAAGCATCAATAATAAAACTCGGTTTATTCCAAATGGGCCCATGACTTGGTGCAATCATTTCAATATCAAAGTTTTCGATTTTCTCAATATTTACTTTTATGAAATTTCTAAAAGGCATCATTATTTCTGCATAGTATAGTTTTGCACTCTCTAATATAAGTTCATCGATATTGGCAAAAAGTCTTGAAGTTGCATAATGTGAACCAAAGAAATCGCAACTAAAAAGTATTTTGTCTTCTTTAAGATAGGCGCTCATTGTTTCTGGCCAGTGCACCCAAGGAGTCAAAAGGAATTTAAGCGTTTTTCCACCAAGATCCAATTCTTCGCCGTCACCCACAACAATAAATTTCTCCTCAGGAATATTCAAGTGTTCTATGAGAAGTTCTTTACATTTTTCATTTGTAACTACTTTTGCCTCGCTAAAGATTTCAAGAACTTTTGGAATGCTTCCCGAATGATCTTGTTCGGCGTGCAAAGAGACAACAAAATCGATTTTTAATCCATTAAACTTTTTCAAATTATTGATAAACGCTTCAGTTAAAACTGGATCGACAGTGTCAATAAGGGCGGTTTTTTTCTCACCAAAAATAAGATAGGAGTTATAGCTTGTGCCGTTTGGAAGTGCAACAATTTCATCAAAATGAGTCCTATCCCAATCGCTTACTCCGACTGAATAAATGTTTTCTTTTACCTTTCTTACACCCATAAAAACCTCCTAATATAATTATACCACAAATTATTACTTTGTATGTAATAATTTATGGGGAAGTTTCTATTTTATGTAGCGAAAGTTGGGTTTTTAAAAATCCTATTAAGAATGTAATAATCCCGATCACAAAACCAATAGAGCTTTCTATTATTTGGCCAATATCCCGTGTAATATAAGGACTGCTTTCTTTTATGATTTTTCCCGTTGCATCCATTTCTGGGGGCGGATAGACTACGTGATAAAACCCATTTGCAATACCAGCCAAACTTGAGCTAAAAATGGTAATACCTATATAAGCAAGCGCATAGAAAAATATTGATTCAAAGAAACCTAAGTTTGATTCATACAAGATATTCTCTGTTTTCCCTAAGCGTTTCTCCTTTACGATAAGATACCAATGCGTTAAAAACAACAACAAGCCAATAACTATAAAAACAACACTTCTTATAAAGTCCTGTTTCAAATAGAAATTTTGATCTATACCCATATTAAACTTTTCCGAAGGGAAATAAATCACAATAATGTAGTGCACAAGTTTTATTACAGATGCAAGAAACATTACTATCCCCGTAAGACTAACACCAAATAGATAGATGTTCCTTACTATCTCCACTTTATTTTTCATTTTTAACCTCCTTTTTTAAAATTATAACACAAAAATAAAAAAAGAGGCTTTCGTCTCTTTTAAAAATAAATAGATTTACCCCTTTATAGCCCCTCTTGAGATTCCTTCAATAAATTGTGTTTGGAAAATTAAGAAAAGGATTAAAACAGGAAAAGTAGCCATAGTTGCAGCGGCAGCAAGGAGTTGCCAGTTTGTGCCCTCCGCACCAATAAAAGAATACAACGCAACTTCCAAAGGCATAAAATTTGGATTAGTGTTCACAATTAATGGCCATAAGAATGCATTCCATGCACCCAAAAAAACAAAAAGTGCAAAAGCAAAAAGTGTTGGTCTTACAATTGGAAGCGCTATGTTAAAATAAAATCGCCCAATGCTACAACCATCGATCTGTGCTGCTTCCCACAGTTCGTTGGGTAATTGCCTAAAAGCCTGTCGAGTTAAGAAGATACCAAAAACACTTGCCCCAAACGGTATAATTAACGCTTGATAGGAATTTAACCACCCCAACCTAAAAAGTGTAAGGTAATTAGGTATCAACATTAATTCCCCAGGTATCATCATAATACCAAGTATAACCATAAATATTTGATTTCTTAACGGAAATTTGAGTTTGGCAAAAGCAAAGCCTGCAAGAGAAGAATTAAACAAAGAAAGTAGTGTTGTTGAGGTAGCAACAAAAAGAGTGTTTAGAATATAACGAGTCCATAGTACTCCCTGGGGATTTTCATGCCACATATCAACGTAATTTTTAAAATTAAAATCTGGCCAAAGTTTTGGTGGGAAAATAAATAGATTTTCAGGCTTGCTAAGAGATGTAACAATCATCCAGTAGAAAGGGAAAATCATAACTAACGTAACTAAACTGAGTATAAGATAAGTAAAGAAATAAGATTGTTTAAGATTAATTTTCATGTTATTCTCCCTCCGATCCTTCAGTATAGAATACTTTTTTCCCAGTTACTCTAAATTGGATAAGGGTAATTGCAAATATAATTCCAAAAAGAACCACTGCAATGGAACTTGCAAAACCAGACCTCCAATACTGGAATGCCTCTCGGTAGAGCATATAACCAATTGTAGTTGTTGAATTATAAGGACCACCTTGCGTTAAAACAAGAACTGGTGTAAACATCCTAAAAGAACCAATCAGGGAAATAATAAAAATATAAAATGTTATAGGCGAAAGTAATGGCCAAGTAATATGCCAAAAAACTCCTCTTGCATTTGCTCCATCGATTTGTGCTGCTTCTTGCAACTCCTTTGAAACGGAGGTAAGTCCTGCCATAAAAAGAATTGTAGAATAACCAAGTTCATGCCAAACCGTATATATAATTATAGCAAAAAGGGCACTTGGAAAACCGATTAACCACTCTGATGGAGGAAGATGAAGCAGTTTTAAAAAAGAGTTTAAAATACCATAATCTGGATGAAAGATCCATTCCCAAACGATTGAAGTAGCAACAAGTGGGGTAACATAGGCAACAAAAATACCAAGCCTAAAGAAACTCCTAAACTTAATAGGTTTCATAAGGAGTGTGGCAAGAAAAAGAGAAATTGACATAGTAATTGGAACCTGCAATACTACATATTCAACGGTAACCAAAGCCGCATGCCAAAAGTCATTTGCATAAGGTGGCTTAAAAAGCAGATTAATGTAGTTTTGTAAGCCTATGAAAGTTTTACCACCAATCATACTCCAATCAAATAGGGAAAGGTAAAATACATAAAAAGTTGGGAAAATTGCAAATATACCAAGGATAATCAAAGCTGGTGTAATAAAGCCATAACCCGTTAAGTACTCGAGTAATTTTCTTCTTCTTTTTAAACCCGAGACTACTTTTGCTTCTTCCATATATTAACTCCTTTCCAAAGAAAATTTTAACATAAATTATCTACTAAGTAAAGCCTAAGGTGAATAAGAATGACTTAAATCCCAATCCCATATCATTTTAAGTTCATTAATAACTTCGCTATCGTAGGTAAATAAGGCTACCTCCCTTTCATTATCAAAAGATGGTGTAGTAAAATTATTAGAACCAATGTAGGCAAATGAATCATCAACTATAAAAGCCTTTGCGTGTATATAAGGATTTGGTAAGGCAAGCACAGAATCACCTAAATATTCCTTTGTGGTTGAAGCAGACGAAACAGGCATAAGTATCTTTACATCTACCCCCTTGTCTTTAAGATCTTTAAGTATCTTAATAATCCCAGGGTCTGAGATACTCTGCTCCCAGATTTTAACACTCTTCTTTGCACTCTTTAAGGCATTCTCTACTTTTGTTCTTGAATCAATAGGGCTTACCAAAACATTTGGATTTGTATTTTGGAATTGGAGTCTCTCAAAATCTGCATAAAAAAGATCCCTTAAAACTTTTGCATTTTCGGTATTATAGGTTATTAATCCAAACTCTCTATTTTTAGAGAAACTCGAATAAGTGAAATTTCCAGTTAAAACAATGGCAGAAGTTCCATCAATTACAACGTATTTTGCGTGAGTTAAGAAAAAGTCTTCTTTAGCCCATCTTACGTCAATTCCATATTTTCTTAGCATATCTCTTATATCAAAATTCTGTGTTTCAGATAGGTATGGTGCTTCTTCAAGTATAACTTTAATTTCAACTCCGTTTTTTGCGATATTAATTAAAGTAGGGATAAAGTCAAAATCTGTCCACCCGTATATATTGATAAGGAGTTCCTCTTTTGCCTTCATGAACTCGTTTAAAAGAACCGTTTTTGAAGAAAATGTTTGAGATATGAGAACTTCATCTTCCTCAGATGAAAGTATTGCAATATTAGGAAGAAAAGTAATTAGAAAAATCAACACAAAAAGTAAAAATTTCTTAACGTTTTTCATACTATCCTCCTAAAGTAATTGTTATTTTACGGGTCGCATTGTCCCATTCAACATTTGCCCCAAAGGTTTCAGAAATAAACCTCAAAGGAACAAAAGATCTATTGTTTGTAATTTCTGGAACAACTTTAGAGTTATCTTTATCAATTGGAACAGAAACACCATTTATAGTAGCAGTAGGTTTGCCAATTGTTAAAATAATAGTTTTGTTAGCATATACAATTTTTACCTCTCTTTTTGAAGAATCCCAAGAGACATCTGCACCGAAGCTTTCCGAAATAAATCTTATAGGCACCAAAGTTCTAGAGTTTTTAATGTATGGTGCTACATCTATTGTTTTAAGTTGTCCGTTAACATAGACATCCTTACTTCCAATTTGAAGGACTATTTCTGTTTTAAAAGTGTATCTAAATACTCCACCAGATGAGGTTATTGCAAAAATACTTCCAGTATTCCCATAGTAAAAATCAGGAGATAAATAGACATTTACAACATATCTATTTGTCATTCCATAACCAATATTATCAAAACTGATACCTCTATTGTGAGAAATAAAAACACCACCGTAAGTTGTAGAAGATGCACCCCACGCACCCACTAAAAGGCACCCGTCTGAAGCGTAGTTTGGAGATATCGCAACACCATCTGCCCATAAACCTAAATCAAGACCCTTTGTAAAAGAATTTCCTTTATCAAATGATGCGTATTCACCTGCAGCAGTGCCAACGAAGATAAATCCGTCATTAATAAAGTTTGGTGAGATATCAAAGCCTGTGATACTCATACCCCAAAAGGCATTATTGGCAATCTCTTTGAAAGTTCTACCGTAATCTGTGGATCTATATAAATTACCACCATTAGTTGCAACAAATAGATAGTTTCCACTACCTTTTATAAAATTGATACTCACATCGTACGGATAAATATCCTTTATTTTTGAAAGCTTGCTAAAATTTAAATCTGTAACAAACAAGCCGGCATCTTTAGTGCCAATGAATAATTGCCCGTTGTATTCATAGATAACTGAAACTGAATTATTTTTAAGAATATCCACATTTGAAAAAGTCTTTCCTTTATCTTTTGAGACCAACAAACCCGAACCAATAGTCCCCACCACAATGTTACCATTTGACAACTCTTTTACATCTAAAATCTGATAATTATCCAAATTACCAGTGTTTGAAAAACTTTTACCACCATCATAAGAGACATACAATCCATTTAAACTTGTTCCAAGGTAAACTGTTTTATTTGAAGCATAATTTGGAGAAAAACTCAAACAAGTTGTGTTAACGTTTGTTATACCTTGATTTGCTATTGTAAATTCACTTGATTGCCTATCAAATTTTATCACGCCATACTCATAAGAAGCAATAAAAATTGAATTTTGTGCAACATCAAAGGAGATATTTGTTGAGTTAAAAGGCATTTTAAATGGTTTATACTCACCTTTTTCCTTAATGTATAAATTTTTATTTCTTGCAAGTGCATAGAGATTGTCAAAGTCAATAACTACAATACCAACAATCTGCTCTGATGGTAAATCATTAACAAAATTCTTTAAATCCTTCGAAAGATAAACACCATTATACAATGTTGAAATTCCAATAACATTTTCATTTACAGAAATATCCGTAATAGGGGATTTTGTGGTAAATATCAACTTTTTATCATTTTCACTGATCTTAAAAACTTCACCGTATTCTGTGCCAACAAAATAGTTGTCGTTATAAGAGAAAATGGCGGTAATATAATCGGAAGTAAATTTTGAAATCGTAACCCATCTACCATTACTTTTTGTGTATTTCATTAGAAGATTTGTATTTACAACTTTGTCGTCTTGACGTTTTTCATAAGAGACACCGACAGCAAGCAAAGTGGCAGTTTTGGGATCGGTTGTAATTTGAGTAATGTATGTTGCATCAATACCTAATTGAAAAGTTTTAAAAGTCTTACCAAAATCATTTGTGACATATATGCCGTTTTTAGTTGCAATGTAGAGTTCTTTACTCGAAGAAAAGTCATTTGATAAGGTAAAATCGTTTACGCCTTCGAAGATATTGTTGTATCCAACATCAAGTTTTACACTATTAAAGGTATTAGCGCCATCAAAAGATACGTAAAATCCTTGGATACCTCCTGCAAAAAGTGTTTTATCAGAAGAAAAATTGGCAGATGCAATAACTTTATCAATCTCTCCACCATATACACCGAGAGGTTTTTCCCATTTAGGTTCTGCTCCATTAGTGTTAACAGGAATTGTAAAAAGCGAGAACAAAACAAAGAAAGCAATGGAAACCAAAATAAATTTTTTCATAAGTGCCTCCTTCCTATTCGGTATAGCACACCATTTTACCAAAAAGATTTTTAATATCAAAATTTATTACTGATTTAGAATTGACTTAATCTTTGCTAAAATTATGTCCATTGCAATCTCGTTTTTCCCGCCACGAGGGATAATTATATCTGCAAATTGCTTTGTAGGCTCAACAAACTGAATATGCATGGGTTTTACAGTCTCAAGGTATTGGTTGATTACTGATTTAAGTGTCCTGCCTCTATTAAGAACATCTCTTTCAATACGTCGAATAATCCTCACATCAGGGTCTGTATCAACAAAAATCTTAATAGAAAAGAAACTCCTTAAATTATCGTAGTAAAATAGTAAAATTCCCTCAACTATTATGATTGGTTTTGGGTAGACATCTTCGTATTCTCCGGTTCTTGCATACTTCTCAAAAGAATAGACAGGCACTTCAATTGGAATCCCGTTTTTTAAATCCTCGAGATGACTTTTTAACAAATCTACATCAAAAATGGATGGATGGTCGTAATTTAACTTTTTTCTTTGTTCAAGTGATAAATCGGGAAAATCTTTATAGTAAGAATCCATGGAAATAATGGCTGTTTTATCTTTACCAAGGGATTTTTGAATAATCTTTGCTACGGTCGTTTTTCCTGAACCAGTGCCTCCTGCAATTCCAATAAATGTGGGCTTCATAGAATATTTATACTTTTTGGACAACTAATTTAGTAATTACCTTAAGAGTTTCAACAACATTAATACCATTCGTTGCAATAGCTTCAAAGTATTGGTATTTCTTATTCGGGTTAAGATCTCTTTCTAATTCTTCTACTGTAAGAATGTTATTTAAATCACGTTTATTATACTGCAAAACTATGGGAATATTTTCAGGGTCTTCTCCAAAATCAATCAAATTTTCAACCATATCTTTAAAACTCTCTATATTTTCTTCTCTTTTTTCCATTTGAGAATCCGCAACAAACACAATACCATCTGTTGATCTTAAAACAGACTTTCTAGTTAACTTATAGATGTATTGCCCAGGCACGGTGTATAAACTCAATCTTATGGTAAAACCCTTTACACTACCAAGTTCCAATGGAAGGAAGTCAAAAAATAAAGTTCTTTCAGTTTCTGTTGCAATACTTGTAAAATCACCCTTAACTTTGTCTTCCAGCCCAGAATAAATTTGCTTAAGGTTAGTTGTCTTACCGCTCATAGCAGGACCATAGTAAACTATTTTAAATGAGATTTCTTTTCTTGCAAAATTAATCGTGCTCATCTTTTCACCGTTAGGAAAATTTTAGAAAAGGTCTTCTATGTCTTTATTGACGTCTTCATTCATTATCTTCTGGGTTTGGGTGAGGGCTCTTTTCTCTGCTTCTTCAATGACCGGCCTTGTAAAATTGCCTACTTTTTTAGCCCAAAACCTTATGGCACCAATAGGCAGTCGGTTATCAAAAATCATAGCAAGAAGAACATTTTGAGTTATCAGAGATATATGGATGTTAGTCTCTTGTCCTTGGTGAAAAGTAATGGTGAATTCTTTCTCACCCAAAAGTCTTGCAAGTTCGTTAGTTGCAGAAAAAACACCAGCTGCAAGAGCAGAAATATTCTGTGCAACATCCGATGTAATATCTCCACTCTTTGCGAGGAGCTCTCCACTTTTATTGAGAAGCACTATGTCTTTTGCTTCAGACTCTGAAAGATACTCCCCAAAAATTTCTTCAATATGTCTCAATTCCTCTTCGTTTAATGCTATCTGGATTTTAGATAGTCTTCCTTCCATATTTAACCTCCTAAAGTTACTATGCCTTTATCTAAAAGCCCTTTTAGGACATTTAAAAAATCTAAATAACTAAGTGATATCTTTTCCATTATAACAGAAATTGGTGCATTTTCTAATATGTATTTTAACATTTTTACCTCAAGTCCAGATAAATTAACGCCTGTATCTTTTGAGTTTGGCAGTAATCTCGTATCTTTTTTGATAAGTTTAATTATATGAAGATTCTCTTCTCTTAGGCTAATACCAGTTGTAATAATTTCAAAAATATCCTTTTTAATGGTTCTTGGTGGAAGCACAATGTTTGTAATAAATTTGAACTCTCCGTTAATCTCAAGGAATACATCTAATATCGCCTTTTCCCCTATGGAAAAAGGACCGTTGGCGTGGACAATTTCTCCATTCGAAAAATATATCCCATAAATACCCATTACACCGTCAACTTCTAATTTGCCAGACTTTTTACTTGTCGTAATACTCTGTATAATCTCTTCCAATTTAAAATCGCTTAAACTGCCCTGCAATTTCCATCAACTCCTTTATTAAATAATACCAAATTTACAAATAAAAGCAAGATTTTGTGATATAATGGAAAAGAACTTTAAAAATTTAAGGAGGTAAAAATGGAACTCAAGTACTCCACGAAAAACTTGTGGGAAGTATTCAACCACGACGAAGTGTTCTCTTTTGGTGATTCTTACAAGGATTTTATAAGCAAAGCAAAAACCGAAAGAGAAGTTGTTCACTACTTACACAAAGAGGCAGAAGCAAAGGGATTCAAAGATTTGTTCCAAAACGAGATGGGGAATAAGGTTTTTGCAATAAATGATAACAAAAACATTCTGTTAATAAGAGAAGGAAGTGAAAGTGTTGAAAATGGGCTGAATTTTATTTTTGCCCATATTGACTCACCAAGAATTGACATTAAACAAAATCCCATTTACGAAGGCGCAGATATCGTATTATTTAAAACCCACTACTATGGCGGAATCAAAAAATACCAGTGGGTTACCATGCCTCTTGCACTCCACGGAGTGATAATCCTTAAAGATAGCACAAAACTTGAATTAAATATCGGAGAAGAAGAAAATGACCCTGTTTTTGTTATCTCAGATCTACTTCCACACCTTGCAAGAAAACAGATGGAGCAAAATGCAAGAGAAGTAATACAAGGCGAAGCACTTGATCCAATTATAGGAAGTATGCCTGATAGTGAATTTGAAAAGGACAAGTTTAAAACAAAAATCCTTAAAATTTTAAACGAAAAATACGGTATCGTGGAAGAGGATTTCATTAGTGCAGAACTCACCTTAGTCCCAGCAGAAAAAGCAAGAGATGTAGGTTTTGATAGAAGTGCAATAGCATCATACGGACACGACGATAGAATTTGTGCTTTTACGGCAGCAAAAGCTTTGTTTGATGCCGAAAATCCAAAGAAAACAATTGCAGTAATGCTATTTGACAAAGAAGAAATTGGCAGTGACGGTATTACAGGCGCTCAATCAGACTTTTTAGACTATGCTATTGAAAAATACATGAGTATGAAAGGAATTAAAAATGTTTCTGCAAGAGAAGTGCTTCATAAATCTTATGGCATCTCTGCAGATGTTAACGCTGCATTAGACCCTCTATACAGAGATGCTTTTGAGGAACAGAACTCTGCAATTTTTGGCCATGGTGTAGTAGTGACAAAATTTACTGGTTCAGGTGGTAAATACAGTGCATCTGATGCATCAGCCGAACTTGTTTTCAAAATAAGAAAACTTTTCAACGGAAATAATGTGCCTTTTCAAGTTGGTGAATTAGGAAAAGTAGATATAGGTGGAGGAGGAACTGTAGCAAAATTTATGGCAGAAAGAGGTATATCGGTGATTGATATTGGACCTGCTCTTCTATCAATGCATGCACCATTTGAAATTGTTTCAAAAGTTGATCTTTATTCTACTTACATAGGATACAAAGTTTTCTTGGAAAAGTTTGAATAAAATCATTAGGTAAATATTTTTACTCTAAAGTATCGGGGGCATCTAAGGATGCCCCTATTTTTTAATGATTTAAAATTTATTGTTTTTTGTTATCCAAGGAGGAGTTTTGAGGGGGATCTGTTTCCACCTCTTTTTTATGTTTTTAAATTCGGGGGAGTATTGAGGGGGTTCCTTCTACCCCCTCAAATATTAGATCCTTCGCTAGAGTTTACACTGAGCGAAGCGAATGTGCTCCTAAGTATGAGAAAAGGGAAAGGCATCCTGATTTGTCTATAAAAGGAAACAAAAACTTTATGGAGTTAACTTAACTATACTATAAAATATATAAAAAACTTAAATCCTTATTTATAATCCTCTTTTTTTCTTTAACTCCATAAGTTGCGTAAATTTGTCATCGGGTATATATTTTGGCCCACCAAGAAGTTGAGCAACGGTAAGCATCTTACAGATATTTTCAAGTTCTTCCATTCTTCTAAAGGCTCTCTCTAAATCTTCGCCAACTGTTAAAGCACCATGATTAGCAAGAAGTAAAGCGTTGTGGTCTTTTATCAATCTTCCAATGTTTTCTGCAAGATCTATGGAAGCAGTTAATTCATACGGGACAACAGGTACATCTCCTAAAATTAAGCATGATTCTTCATGGATATTGATAGGAATAGGATGGTGTGCTATAGCAAACCCCGTTGCAAAAGGTGGATGAGCATGGATGATCGCATTTACATCTTCCCTTACCTTGTAAATCTTGATGTGGAATAGCATTTCTGAAGTTGGCTTAAGTTCACCCTCAATGATCTCCCCTGAAAAATTAATAACAAGGATATCCGAATACTCAAGTAGATCTTTTGGGATACCTGTAGGAGTTATGTAAATGTAATCACCATCTCTTACAGAAAAATTACCTCCATAACTACCATTTAGTTCATGTTCATAAAGTCTTTTACCAATTAGTGCTATATCTTCTTTTATTTGTCTCTTCATTTTACCTTCCTTATTTTTACAAAAGTATTATACTAAAATTTATTTTTTTTGCTAAAATGTAAAAATTGGGAGGATAAAATGGTTATAACAGTAGATGTTGGAAATACAAACATAGTATTTGGTTTTTTTGAGAATCATTCCCTCAAAGAAACCTTAAGGTTAGCTACTGACAGTGGAAGAACATCTGACGAATACCGCCTCATAACATCACAGTTCATTAACGAAGAAAAACTCGAGAGAGATATCGAAGCTTTTGCAATTTCATCAGTTGTGCCACCGCTTGTTCCAGTCTTTAGAGCTGTTTCAAGAAAAATGTGTAAAAAAGACCCTTTGATAGTAACATCTGAACTTCCAATGGACATAAAGTTTGACGTCGATGAGCCCAGAGTAGTTGGTGCTGATAGAATCTGCAATATCTTCGAGGGGAGCAAAACTTTTCCTAATGAAAACGTCATTGTAGTAGATTTTGGCACAGCAACCACATTTTCTGTAATAACAAAAGACAGAAGATTTGTTGGGGGACCAATAACAATTGGCATTCTTCCTGCCTCAACTGAACTATTTAGAAGAACAGCCCAACTACCAAGAATTGAGCTAAAGCAACCAAAATCCTTTATCGGCAAAAATACTGTAGAGGAAATGCAATCGGGCATAATAAACGGATTCGGCGGAATGGTTGATAGAATAGTAGAACTAATAGAAACAGAACTAAACGAACCTGCTGTAGTTATAGCAACTGGTGGAATATCCCATTTAATGCAAGGCGTATCAAAGAGAATAACTATATATGACCAGATGCTTACAACAAAAGGACTATTCAGTATATATGAATTTGTTACCAACAATATATAAACTACCTTTAGAAATTAGTTTTCCTTATATTCAGTTTTTGAAGAATAAGTTTTTAACTTTTTATGAAAAATAGTAAAATTAATATCCAAGAAAAAGAAAAATTAGATATAATTATAAGACACTTAGAAGTAGCAAATGAAATTTTATGTAGATAAACTAATAGACAACGCATAGGAGGAAATTATGCAAGAAGATACGATAGATGGCAAAATTCAGATCTCGAAAAAAGGTTACGAAGAACTAAAGAAAGAACTTGAAGAAAGAAGAACAACCAAAAGACAAGAAATTTCAGAAAGGATAAAACAGGCAATTGCTTTTGGGGATCTTTCCGAAAATTCAGAATATGATGCAGCAAAGCAAGAACAAGCCTTTAATGAAAGTAGAATTGCAGAGCTTGAGGCAATACTTTCAAAGGCAGAAATAATTGATGAAGATTCCGTTAAAACTAGTAAAGTTAATATTGGTTGCAAAGTCGAAATTAAAAACGTAGAAACAGGAAAAGTTTATACTTACTACATTGTAGGTCCTACCGAGTCAGACCCAGATAACGGAAGAATTTCTTCAACTTCTCCTGTAGGGAGTGGTTTATTAGGACACAAAGTAAACGAAATTGTTGAAATAAAAATACCCAAAGGAATAGTGCGATATAAAATTCTAAAAATACTAAAGGGAGATTAGGATGGAAGTGCCAAATTTAAATGAAGTAGAAACTAAAAGGCTTGAACTTTTTAATTACCTTAAAGCTACTGGCATTGACCCTTATGGGAAAAGATTTATTACAAAATACAATAACCTTTATTTAAAAGAGCATTTTGAAGAATTACAAAATGTCGAAGTAGAAGCAAAAGGAAGAATTATTGCAATAAGAGGCCATGGCAAGGCAAGCTTTATTACCATTAGAGATTTTTACGGCGATATCCAACTTTACTTCAGATTAGACAATTTAGGAGAAGAAAAATATAACTTTTTCAAAAAAGCAATTGATATAGGAGATTTTATTGGCGTAAAAGGAATTTTATTTAAAACCCATACAGGAGAGATAACAATTGAAGTTAAAGACTTTACATTATTGACAAAAGCCATAAAGGTGTTGCCTGAAAAATACCACGGACTAAAAGACCCTGAACTTAGATACAGAAGAAGATATTTAGACCTTATTGCAAATAGAAGCGCCCTTGAATTGTTTGTGAAAAGAAGCAAAATTATCAAAAAAATAAGGGATATTTTTGACAGAGAAGGCTTTTTAGAAGTAGAAACACCAATGCTTCAGCCAATAGCAGGTGGTGCTTCTGCAAGACCTTTTGTAACTTATTACAATGCGCTTGACCAAGAGATGTATTTAAGAATAGCCCCAGAACTCTACCTAAAAAGGCTAATCGTAGGTGGTTTTGAAAAAGTTTATGAAATCAACAGAAATTTTAGAAACGAGGGTATTTCAATTAGACATAACCCCGAATTTACAATGCTTGAAGCATATTGGGCTTATGCAGATTATACCGACATCATGGATCTTGTTGAACGCACACTTTGCGAAACTGTAACCTATGTAAACAACTCTCCTAAAACAAATTTTATGGGTTATGAAATTGATTTTACTCCGCCATTTAGAAGAATAAAATTCACTCACGCACTAAAAGAATTTGCTGGGGTAACTCTTGAAGAATTAAGAGATCTATCAACGGCAAAAGAGATCTTGAATAAACTTGAAATTAAAATGGACAAACCGGAAACTCCCGCAAATATCATAAATGAAGTCTTTGACAAAAAAGTTGAAAAAAACTTTATTCAGCCGACATTCGTTTACGAATTCCCAATTGAAATTTCTCCTCTTGCAAAAAGAACTCCTTACGATCCACATCTTACGGACAGATTTGAACTCTTTATTGGAGGCTTAGAAATTGCCAATGCCTTCTCCGAATTAAACGATCCCCAAGACCAATACGAACGCTTCTATGAACAGATGGAAGCAAAGAAAAAAGGAGATGTGGAAGCTCAGGAAATGGATATCGATTACATAGAGGCAATGGAATACGGCTTACCTCCAACAGGAGGGCTTGGTATTGGCATAGATAGACTTGTAATGATTATCACTGGTCAAGATTCAATAAGAGAAGTTATCCTATTCCCACAACTTAAAAAGAAAGAAGTTAATGAAAGAAAAGAAGAAGAGTGAAGATTATATCTGCTCTGTGTGTGGATATAGATCTCCAATAAAATTAGGGAGATGCCCTGAATGTGGGAGTTGGAATTCTTTTGTTAAAGTTGAAAATAATATTTCACATAACTCCGAAACAAATATTTCTACATTAGAAGAGAGTAAAACTGAACTTTTCGAACGTATAAAAACAGGCATAGAAGAATTTGATAGAGTTCTTGGCGGTGGGATAGTAAAAGGATCCGTAATTCTCATAGGAGGAGAGCCTGGAATAGGTAAATCGACACTTATCCTTAAAGTCCTCGATGCAGTTTCCAAAGACAAAAATGTCCTTTATGTCTCTGGTGAAGAATCTTCAACTCAAATTTCAATGAGAGCAGAACGATTGAAAATACAAAATAAGAACATTGAACTTCTTACAGAATACGATTTAGATATCATAAAAGAAATTACACTCTCAAGAAAACCGAAATTGCTTGTAATTGACTCAATTCAAACAATGTATACCAAAAATGTTGAAGGTGCCCAAGGAAACATTAACCAAGTTAAAGAATGCACACGTATTCTTATTGAGATTGCAAAAAAGCATAACATTCCTGTAATACTCATAGGACACGTTACAAAAGAAGGAAATCTTGCAGGACCAAAGACAATTGAGCACATGGTTGATGGTGTATTCTACCTTGACGGCTCAAGAAACGACATTACAAGGATGCTTAGGGCAGTAAAAAATAGATTTGGCACAACAAATGAAGTTGGATTTTTCGAAATGAGCGAAGAAGGACTAATAGAAATTAAAAACCCTTCTCTTGAATTTATATCAGACTCAACGCTTAAAGAAGGTTCCGTTGTAAGTGCTTCTCTTGAAGGGACCTTACCTCTATTTTTTGAAGTGCAAGCACTTGTAACTCCCACTATTTTCCCCATCCCAAGAAGGGTTGCAACGGGAATAGATTACAATCGACTGATGTTGCTTATTGCTATCCTTGAAAAGAGACTTAAAGTGAGGTTAGGAACGTTCGATATCTATGTAAATGTTGTAGGAGGCTTAAAACCCGATGATAGAGCAAATGATCTTGCGTTTTCACTTGCCATACTCTCATCCTTCTTTGAAAAAAAATTAGGAGAATTAATGGTCGTATTGGGGGAGTTAGGCCTGTCTGGAGAGGTAAGACCAACCGTAGGAGTTGAAAGAATAGTAAAACAGGGAATAAATTTAGGCTTTAAAAACTTTATAATTCCAAAATTCTTTGAAAACAAAATCAAAAAACAGAATGGTGTGAATATCTATTTTGTCTCAAGCATAGGAGAAGCAAAGGAGATTATCTTTTAATGGAAGGAAGTGCAATAGTAGTTGCCGCAGGAAAATCAACAAGAGCAAACTACATCGATAAGAATTTCTTAAAGATGCACAACAAGTTTATCGTAGAGTATTCAATTGAAATTTTTGAAAGCGTTGAAGAAATAAAAGAAATTATCCTTGTATTAAACGACAATAACTACACTTTTGGAGAGCAATTAAAAGAAAAATACAAAAAACTTATTTTAACCAAAGGTGGTTCTTTTAGAGCAGAATCAGTAAAAAACGGCGTAATGGCTGCTAAATACAAAAATTTACTCATCCACGACGGAGCAAGGCCATTTATTACAAAAGAATTAGTGAAAAAAGTTTTAGAGAGTTTGGAAAACTTTCCCTGTGTTGTTCCTATTATCCCCGTAAGACAGGCGATAAAAGAGGTTGAAGATGGTTTTGTTAGAAAAACACTTGACAGAAACAAACTCTTTGAAGTGCAAACCCCTGAAGGATTTTACAGAGATTACCTTATATCTCTATACGAAACATTTGAAATAAACGAAGAAATATTTGATGAATCAATGCTTTTTGAAAAAAAGGGCATCAAAGTAAAAACAATTCCAGGAATATTTGAAAATATTAAATTAACAACACCATTCGATTTAATGTTGGCAGAGGTGATCTTATTAAAATGGAAACAAGAGTTGGCTTAGGCTACGACTCTCACAGATTTGAAAAAGGAAGAAAACTTTTTCTTGGTGGCGTTGAAATACCAAGCGAATACGGTTTACAAAGTAATACAGATGGAGATATTTTAATTCATGCCCTAATAGATGCCCTACTTGGTGCAATTGCATTCAAAGATATAGGTAGGCTATTCCCTGAAGAAAGTGATGATTTTAAAAACATAAGAAGCACTGAGTTATTAAAAATAGTAGTAAAGTTACTAAAAGAAAGAAAAGTAGATATTGTAAATATTGATGCCGTAGTAATCCTTGAAAAACCAAAAATCGCTTCCTTTATTGAAGCTATAAAAGAAAATTTATCAAACATATTAGAAATAGATAAAGAAAGAATAAATGTAAAAGGAAAAACTAACGAGAAAATGGGCTTTATTGGAGAAGGTGTTGGAGCAGTTGCTCTTGTCACAGTTTTAGTAAAAGTCCCATAAAACTTAAACTAAACTTAAATAAAACTTATAAGCCCTGCTTTTCGCAGGGCTTATTTCATATAAAGGTATTTACGAAACTATGGGTGAATGTATGATCTTAATTTTTGTCCAAGTTCTTTTATACCATCTGCAGGTGAAATCTTTTGCAAGTATATTTTTGAAAGTTCGGCACCAATATCACCTCTTGCTCTATTCCACTCTTTTGTTGGTGGTTGAACGATTGCAAACTTTAGTGAATCAAAACCTGCTTTCCTTTCGGGATGTGCAGCAAGAAATTCCTTAAATACTGGTAGATTAAGAGCAGACTGTTTAACCGGTAGATATCCTGTATCAATCGACCATCTTGCTGTTTGATATGGTTCATCAAACCATTTAATGAATTCCCAAGCTCCACGCTGAACATCTGCACTATACTTTTGACCAAACATAACAATATTTGTTCCATACATAACAGTAAATTGTCCTTTTGGCCCTGCAGGTATTGAAGCTTCAGCCCAATTGAACTTTCCACCAACTGCTTTATTTATGTAAGTGTAAGATGCAACGGAAGCAAAAATAAATGCGCACTTTTTATTACCGAAATCTGTTTGATAGTTATATCCAGTAGTAAAGTGAACATATCCGTTCTTGTAAAGATCATTCATAAAGGAAACTGCATTAAGGGCATTGGTGTCTTTATCAAAAAGGACTGTTCTATAGTTATCTGAAAGGACTCTACCACCCCACGCATGAACCAAAGAGTACCAAAGGTCAACATCGGCACCAAAAGAAGCTCCCCACTGAGATCCATCAGCTTTTGTTAATGCCTTTGCCATTTCGGCAAACTCATTCCAAGTTCTTGGAGGATGGTCAAAACCTGCCTCTTTAAGCATATCGATATTATAGTACATAACTTCGACGCTTTTGTTGAAAGGTAACATCCAAAGTTTTCCATCAGGCATGTAGCCATCTTTCCACATAGTTGGGAAGAAATCGTTTATTGCACTCTGTGATAGACCCATAGAGGGATCTTTAACAAACTTCTCAAGAGGAGTTAAAAGGTTACCAAGCATGTAATTTGCAACCCAGTTTTCATAAGCTTGAGTTATCACTGGGGGTTGTCCTGAAGCAACTGCTGCTGTAGTTTTCTGCTGTAAAGATCCGTAGTTTGCAACGGCTGTTTGGACAATCTTATATCTTGGGTGAGTTGCGTTGAATTCATCTATGAGTTTTGTCAAAGATTGTCCTAAAGCAGCTTGCATTGCGTGCCAGAAAGTAATTTCAACTGGGTGTTGAAGCCAGTCTTGAGAGAATTTCACAGTAACAGATTTATTAGTAGGATTCCAGGAGATATCTGCACCAAGTGAATCAGATACAAACCTTAACGGAACAACAGTTCTTCCTGTTGCCTTTACAATCTGGGCAGGTGCATCAAGATACACAGTATAACCGTTTACAGTTGCTGTTGGTGAATCAATCTTTAAAACGATAGTATTATTTAGAAGTTTAATCGTCACCTCACGAGTAGTCCCGTTCCAATCAACAGATGCACCAAATGCTTCGGAAATGAATCTAATCGGCACAAGTGTTCTTCCGTTAACAATTACAGGCGGTTGATCAAGAGTTGTTGATTTTCCATCGATTGTTCCTGTTGTTTTCCCAATAGTTACAACAATTGTTTTTACACTCTCAGCTTGCACATTTGTTTGAATACGCACAAAACTGAGAAGTAATACGACCACTGAAATAACTGCAATTAGCTTTTTCATTTATTACCTCCTTTCAAAATTGTAATTAAACTCTTACACTAAAATTATACTACTTATTCAAGCTCAGTCAATATTACTTTTTTAAAATTAATAAAATTTAATACGTTATTATAAACTACTTTAAAACTCATTCAATATTCCTTTTTCCAAAATTAACACGTTGTTATGGACTACTTTAAAACGTTCAGGAAATTGGGTATGAATTGGAAGAAGAATGTCTGGATTGATTTCTCTTGCCATCCATAAAATCTCTGTTTCGGAAGCATGTCCAGGTGAATGAATTCTAAACAAAGGTAAATTAAATAACTTAAGCCAATTCTCAAGAATGCGAGTATTATCAGGATCAACAGAACTTAGAGGTTCTCCACCAGACATCATATATGCAGAATTACTAATAGGTTTAATATCAATCAACTCCTGTATATGAGCAAAATTCAATAGCAACATCGTATTTTGCTCCTCTTTTCTTAAGGTTTCAATATCAATTGTCTTTTCTTTTAAAAATAACGGAGTTTTATATGCACCTGGGAAAACAAAAGTATTTTCCGAATTCAAAATTTCCAAAGCGAATTGTTCATTTATTTTTGCAAACTCGGTAAGTGTGCGGGCGTAATCTTCATGAATTACGAACTTCTTTCCAAGTTCTTTACTTGCATCAAAAAATGTCTTAATCCTTGAAAGATGGATTTCGTAGACATTTCCAATTAGCAAACCATCAAAAACATTTGCAACTTCTTTAATTTGATTCTTCAATTCCTCTTCTGTATTACTTACTATACCATTCCAACCTATGCGAGTGCCTTCGCTTATAAGTATAAACGGCTTTAAAGATTTCACGTATTTTACAAATTCATAGGAAAGATTGCTCTTTGGCCCCTTAAAATAAATATCACCAGTATAAACAACAAGACCTTTGGGTGTTTCTATTAAATACGCAACCGCACCAGGCACATCATGGTCAATAAAATAAGGGGTGATAGTAAAATCACCAATTTTAACAGAAGAACCATCCATCAATTGGATACCCTGAGGTTTACAAGGCACAATGTTCTTATCAACAAAATAATTTAAAACCGCATGGGTTCCGCTTGTCATGTATTTATTCAAATTTGGATTTAGATCGCAAATTCTCCCGATGTGGTCAAGATGGGCATGCGAAAAGAAAATCCCGCCAATTTCAAATGGTAGTGTCTTCGAACTTGGTATTTCTTCTTTATAAAAGCCTCTAAACGGAGGGAGTTCTCCTAAATCGACATAATCTTGATAACCTATCTCTTCACGCCCTTTAATTGTATGGTTGAAATAAACTTCGGAAATAGCAAATTTTCTTCCAAAATCAAACACTATAGCAACTCCATTTGATTCAAGAAAAATTATGTTGCCTCCGATTTCTCTTACTCCACCAAAAAAACCTATCTTCATACTTGTCACTTCCTTTTCCTTTTATTTAGAGCACATATTATACAATATTTTTTATGGATTGCAAGTATTTAAATCACCTAATCAAAATTATCCATACTGAACCCATCCGTGTTTTATCTTTGCAACTTTCACAATCTTTTTTACTTCGGTAATTTCTTCTTTGGTAAGTGATCTTCCAAGTTCTTCATAATTTCTTGCTTTATAGACAGGCACGTACTGAGTCATAACAGAAATAAAAATCTCGTCATCAAAATTTTCTTTTAAAACCTTTAGGGCAATTTTAAGGTCATCTAACTTGTTTGGAAATACTAAGTATCTTACAATCACCCCCTGTTTAAGCCGTCCCAAGGTATCAAACTTTATGGGTTTTGATTTTACCATTAATTTCAAGGCTTCAAGCGTTATATCAAAATAATTTTCAACAAAAGAAAACTTAACTCCATCTTCATTATTTACATATCGTAGATCTGGAAGATAAATGTCAATAAATTCATTTAAAAGTTCTATAACTTCCTTTTTCTCGTATCCAACGGTATTCCATACGGCAGGTATTTTAAGCCCATTCACCCTTGCTAACTGTAAAGATGCCATTGCTTGTGGTGCATAGTGAGTTGCCGTGATGAAATTTATGTTTGCTGCTCCTTTTCTTTCCAAATCAAGTATGATAGAAGCTAATTCTTTAACAGAAATTATTTTTCCTACCCTAAGTTGACTAAATTGGTAATTTTGACAATAAACGCACTTTAAACTGCAATTACTAAAAAAAATTGCACCAGAACCATTTTTATAGGTAAGGGGCGGTTCTTCTCCTTTGTAAAGAAGTGCATTTGATATCTTCATTAACAAACCTGAATTACAAACACCAACTTCTTTTTTTAACCTTTTAACCCTACAATCAAGCGGGCAGAGTTCACATGGAGAAAGCAACTTATACAGAGATTTTAACGCTTCAATATTTTTCATATTTCATCCAATAGTTTTTTAATTGCGTTAGTTGAATCTTCAATAAACTTTTGCTTTCTCAAGCTTTTCTTTATAGAAAAGTAATCTTTTGGGATCAAGCCAAAATTTGCTCTCATAGGTTGGGGGTTATCAAGGTCATTTTCAACAATAAAATGTATGAGACTGCCAATCATAGTATTTTGTGGAAAAACCAGTGGTTTTTTACCTAAATAAAATCTTGAAATGTTAATTCCACTTACAAGACCTGTTAAAATTGCCTCACTATAACCTTCACTTCCTGTGATTTGGCCTGCAAAAAACACATTTGGAAAGTTTCTTGATGAAAGGTCTAAATTTAAAATCCTATTTGATCGAAAATAGGCATTTTTATGGATACTCCCATACCGAACAAATTCTGCATTCTCAAAACCAGGAATAAGAGAGAATATTCTCTTCTGTTCAGGATAAGTAAGCGCTGTTTGAAAGCCAACAAGTTCAAAAAGATTACCATCTTTATCTTCCCTTCTTAACTGAACTACCGCATAATACTCTTGAGAAAACCCTTTAGGCGTTAAGGGGCCAAATCTAAGTGAATCAAAACCTCTTCTTGCAATTTCTTCTATGGGAAGACAGGCTTCAAAAAACACTCTATCAAAATCATGTGGTAAGTGTTGCTTACCTAAAGAAAGTTCTTTTTGTAAGAGTTTATACTGCTCTTCTGTAAGAGGAACATTCAAATAATCACTTGACTGTCCATATCGCCCACCAAAAAACATTTTATCTAAGTTAAGAGATTCTCGTGTAACAACTGGGGAAATGGCATCGTAAAAGAAAAGATTATCCTGAAAAATGGTTTTTAAATAATTTAAAAAATTTTGAGACGTTAAAGGACCAGTTGCTATTAGCACAATATCGTTTCTACCAAAATCTAATACTTCTTCTCTTACTACGTGAATTTTTGGATTGCTTAAAATAAGTTCTGTAATACTCTTTGAGAATAGCATCCTATCTACGGCAAGTGCCTTTCCTGCCGGAACACTTGTTTCTTTAGCAACATTTAAAAGATAAGAGCCAAGCAATAAACCTTCATGCTTTAAAAGTCCACGAGCATCTTCCAGTTCAAGAGAACCCAAAGAATTACTGCATACAAGCTCTGCAAAGTTATCGGTCTTATGAACCTCGGTGAATTTTTTAGGCCTCATCTCGTATAGGTAAACTTCAATGCCTCTTTTTGCAATTTGAAGTGCAGCTTCACTTCCAGCAAGCCCACCACCTATTACCAAAACTTTCATACCTTAAAATACCTTCCCCCTAATTTTTTTAAAAGACCTTTAACCTCAAGTAGTGTTAACTTTGAGATGAGTTCGGTTTCATCCATCTTAAATTTTTCTTTTAAGGTGTCAAGGGTATCTCCATCGTTTATCTTTTCTAAAATTTCTTTATCCTCATCAATCGGCAAGTTTCCACTGTAGTGTGGAAGAAATTTATTAAAAATTCTAACATTTTCTAATATATCTTTAACATCTAAAAATGGTATAGCCCCATCTTTTATAAGGGCATTTGTCCCTCGGCTTGTGGGATTGGTAATATTTTGCGGAAGGGCAAAAACTTCTTTCCCTTGCTCTATTGCATAAGATGCAGTAATAAGTGAACCACTCTTTTCTGTTGCCTCAACAACTAATACCCCAGCACTTAGCCCACTAATAAGCCTATTTCTAAAAGGAAAATTATACTGTGCTGGCTTAGTTTCAAGAGGAAACTCAGAGATTAAAAAAGAAACTTCTTCTATTCTTCTATACAAAGACAAATTTCCTTTCGGATACACAACAAGTGCTCCATTTCCAAGCACTGCAACAGTATTACCTCCGTTATCAAGCGCTCCACGGTGGACTTGACTATCAATACCATAGGCAAGTCCAGAAACAACCGTAATGCCTAATTGTGATAGTTCAGAAGAAACTTTATAAGCAATACCTTCACCGTAGGGGGTGCTTTTTCTTGAACCAACTATCCCAAAACTTTCATCTTTAAAACCAGTAAAATGCCCTTTTACATAAAGTAAAATTGGCGTTTCTTCTATTACCTTAAGACTTTTAGGAAATGCTTTATCAAAAAACGGAATAATTTTTACTTTGGATTTTTCTGATTTTTCAAGTTCTTTAAAGCCAACTTCCCGTAAATCTTTAGGAAGTTCAAAGTCAAAATTCCCTTTTTCAAATTCTTCTAAAAATAATTTTACCTCACTTAGTTTAAAAAATCTATAATAATTTAAAGCAATTGCATCTATCAAATCCATACATTCAAATATAACTAATTTGGAAGATTTTTCAAAATTAGTTATAATCAATATGCTCCAGGGCAAGGTGAGTTACCTAACAAAGGTAACAATTCCTGATCGGTGGTGATAGGCAAAAACGCCTTAAGCCCACGAAGAGTGCAAAAGCACTCCAGATTGGGTGAAATTCCCAGGCCGACAGTAAAGTCTGGATGGAAGGAGGTTCAGTTAATGAGCACAAAAAGATTAAGAGTTTTTATCTATGCAGGTATTCTATCTGCATTAAGTTTTGTTCTGATGCGTTTTGTAGAGTTTCCTCTTTTACCTTTGCCACAAGCAAGTTTTCTAAAAACAGATTTAGGTGACATTCCTTTACTTATTGCAGCTTATTTCTTTGGTCCTCTTGTTGGTGTTTTAGCAACCTTGGTTAAAGACTTGCTATTCTTCATAAGCGGTGCAGGTCAGGGTGGTCCACTTGGTGTGTTGATGAACTTTATTGCCTTAGGCACTTTTACGCTTGTTTTAGGATTAATTACTTTAAAGAAGAAAAACACAACAACACTTCTACTTGGTTTGATTTTAGGAACTGTTGCTTTGGTTCTTGTAATGATTCCAGCAAATCTATGGGCAATTCCGCAATTTATGCCAAATTGGGGTAAAGAAGAAACTTGGAGATACATACTTTATATCAACATCCCTTTTAATATTTTGAAAGGCGCAATTGATACCTTATTAGGCTTTTTATCCATTAAGGCTCTTGAAAAAAGAAACTTTCTTAAATAAAAAGGGGGCAATAGCCCCCTTACCTTTAACTAATAAGTAAGTTATTACTTACCTTCTTCTTTTGAAATCGCTTCTTTTGCTTTGTTAGCCAACTCTTCAAATGCTTTCACATCTTCTACTGCAAGAGAAGCAAGCATTTTTCTATCAATATCGATATTTGCAAGTTTAAGACCATTCATAAATCTACTATAAGAAAGACCATACTGCCTTGCAAGTGCATTTATACGGGTAATCCATAAACTTCTAAATTCTCTTTTTCTTTCTCTTCTGTGGATGTAGGAATACTTCAAGGCATGCATTACTGCTTCATTTGCAACTTTAAATCTTCTTGATGCAGCCCCTCTGTATCCTTCTGCCATCTTAAGAATTTTCTTATGTTTTCGTCTTGTGACTACACCAGCTTTAACTCTCATTTCGTATCACTTCCCTTCTTCCTATTTTTTTAAATAAGGCGCAACTCCGAAAATGTTCTTCAATTCAGTTTTTGAAATCACATGAAGCCCATTTAGTTTCTTCTTCCTTCTTGATGATTTCTTTTCAAGATGGTGGCTGTGATTAGCCCCGTAAGCAACAAGTTTACCTGTTCCCGTTACCTTAAACCTCTTCAGAGCTCCTCTGCTTGATCTGATTTTGTTTTTCATTTTTTTCTCTCCTTTCCCTTAATTTCTTCAAAACTTCTTTATTTGGTTCAAGAGAAAAAACAAGGTTTCTACCATTCATCTTAGGAGAAGACGATACAATAGCAACATCAGAAAGCGCATTAATTATTTTATTGGCAAGTTCAAAACCTTGGTCGGTAAATGCCATTTCTCTACCTCGGAACCAAATTTCAATATTTACTCTATTTCCATCTTCTAAAAACTCTCTTACTTTTTTATTTTTAATGGCAAGGTCATTTAGGTCGATCTTTAGTCTGTACCTCATATTCTTAACTTCAATTTTAACTTGTTTCTTTTTTGCTTCTTTTTCTTTCTTTGTCTGTTCATAAAGATACTTTCCAATATCAACAATTTTACATACAGGAGGGTTTGCATTCGGCGCAATCAGAATTAAATCTAAACCTCTCTCTCTTGCGATGTTTAAAGCTTCTCTTGAACTCATAATCCCAACCTGTGCGCCATTTTCATCAATAAGACGCACTTCCTTTAAACGAATGCTCTCGTTTGCAATAACTTCTTTACTATTAATACCTCACCTCCATAAAATAAATATAGGTAGCCGAGAGGCTACCAATTAATAATAAATTATTAACTATTAAAACCTTTTCGCAAGCTCTCGGCCGCTTAAGGTAGGGATAAATCCCTTTTGCTACAATTTTTCCAATTCCCATTATACTGATTTTACACAAATTTGCAAG
>DYKR01000008.1 GCA_020722505.1 Caldisericum exile
AAAAACATAAAAAGATGAGATTCTTCGTCGGCTTCGCCTCCTCAGAATGACAGCAGGGCTACGCACTTTCCTTCGTAAAGGAGAAGAGTTCGGAATGACCCAGTAAAGGTAAAATACGCCTCGTCAGAATGACTGTTAGACTTCGCACTTTCTTACGCAAGGAGAATATTGCAGAATGAAAGGGCCGTTATCCTGAGCACGTTCGCTTCGCTCAGTGTAAACTCTAGCGAAGGATCCATCTTTTGGGAGAGTATCGAAGGGGCTTTTTACCCTCTTGAATGTAAAAAAAGAGACCCAATTCTCTTGAGCCTCTTAAAAGAGTTAAAGTAAACTCTTTACATGGTAAGAGCTAAAATTGATTTTACCGTATGCAATCTATTTTCTGCTTCGTCATAAATCACAGATTTAGGACCATCAATAACTGCATCGGTTACCTCAAATCCTCTATCTGCAGGTAAGCAATGCATATAAATTGCATTTTTCTTTGTTAGGTTCATCCTTCTTTCATCTGCAATCCAATCTTTATATTTCTCTGCAATTTGCTTCATTTCTTCGAAGTCATTGCCTGCATAAACATATGCACCCCACGATTTTGGATAAACAATATCCGCATCTTTAAAGGCTTCGTCCATATCGTTAACAACCTCAAATTTTACACCAGCCTCATGAGCATTCTTCCTTGCAATTTCCATTGCTTCAGGAAGGAGTCCAAATTCTTTTGGCATTGCAAGGGTGACATCCAAGCCAAACCTTGGCATTGCCATTATAAGGCCTTGAGGCACAGCAAGTGGTTTTGCATGGCTTTTTGCATATGCCCAGGAGATTACAAACTTTCTTCCTCTTAAGTCGTTATTGAATTTCTCTTTAATGGTCATAATATCTGCAAGAATCTGGAGTGGGTGGTCCCAATCTGATTCAAGGTTAATAACAGGGATGGTTGCCCATTTTGCAACTTCTTCCATATACTTGTGTCCAACACCTAAATATATGTCATCTCTTATTGCAATCCCATGGCCGTATCTTGAAAGAATAATACCGATCTCCTTTGCTGTATCTCCGTGAGAAATCTGAGAAGATTCTTCGCTAATATAATGTGCATGTCCTCCAAGTTGTGTCATTGCAGCTTCAGTTGAGTTTCTTGTTCTTGTTGACTTATCTTTAAAAATCATAAAAAGTGTTTTATAGAGAAGGTAGGGTGTTGGTTCTCCAAGAGCAAACTTCTTCTTGAATTCAAAGGCAAGATCTAAAGCTTGCTCGAGTTCTTCGAGCGTCCAATCGTTTGTTGAGAGAAAATCTCTCCCTTTAAGTTTTGTATTCATAATTCCCCCTACTTAATTTTTTCTAATAATTTAAAAGGCAAAAGTGCATAAAATTCTGTTGCCTTTGGCAAATCTGATACTCGCACGTATTCATCAACGGCATGTGCTAACCATTCATCGCCAGGTCCAAAACCAATTGATGGTATATGGAATCTTCCCATGGAAGTTACACCATTTGTTGAAAATGTCCATCGAGAAATTTTTACACCTTCATTTGGACGGACAATTTTTGCAGTTTCAAAACCTGCCCTAACAAGAGGATGGTCTTCTTCAAGGATCCATGTTGGGAAATACTTTTCCTGAGAAATGAGCCTGCCTTTCCATGACCTTGTCTCGTATGTAAGAACTCTAATCTCTGAATTAGCCTTATCTACAAGGCATGACTCAAATTCTTTTATAGCAGATTCCTTTATTTCCCCAACTGTTAATCTTCTATCAACGAAAATTTTTGCTTCATACGGAACAGAATTAATTGAAGGAGCTTTGGATTCAATATGAGAAACAACTGCAGTGCCTTTACCAAGGAACGGGTCTTCTTTGAAGTTTTTTGCCATTTCTTTAATATTTAAGACAGTTTGTGCCATTTTATATATTGCATTGTCACCTTTATCTGGGTGTGCTGCATGGGAAGACTTACCTTTTGTAATAATCTCAACTTCAACCCTTCCTTTGTGCCCCCTGTACACATCAAGACTTGTAGGTTCACCTAAAACTACAAAATCAGGCTTGACAACCTCATTAAATGTGTAATACATGGAAAGACCATCACAATCTTCCTCCTGCACGGAACCCAAAATATAAAGGCTTATTTCTTTAGGAATACCAATTTCCTTGAGGATCTTTGCTCCATAAATCATACAACCAATTGCAACTTTTTCATCAGAAGAACCTCTGCCGTAGAGTTTACCGTCTTTTATTTCGCCTGCAAAAGGATCAACGCTCCAATTTTCTCTATCTTCTGCTTGTACCGTGTCAATATGCGCATCGTAGAGAAGTTTTACAGGACCATTTCCTACTCTTCCAATGATATTCCCAGTCTCATCGATTATTACCTCATCAAAACCGAGCTCTTTCATTTTACTCTCAAGGAGTTTAACTAACTTACCTTCATATGATGGATAAGATTTGGTTTGGACAATTTTCTTAGCAAAGGCGATAATATCATTTTCGTATTTTTTTACTAATTCTTTTATGCGTTCTTCCATTTTAACCTCCTACTCCCTTACAATTGTAGTGCCTGCTTTTCCTTCAAAGGTTTCAAGATACCTTGAAGTAAGTGAAATATACGCCTTTTTACCACCACCTTCAAGGAATTTTATACAGGCATTGATCTTTGGTCCCATACTTCCAGCTGGAAAATGGCCTTCTTCATAGAGTTTTTTTGCCTCTTCAAGAGTAAGGTGTCTTAGATCAACTTGGTTTGGCTTTTGATAGTTAAGTTTTGCTCCATCTTCTCCTGTAAAAATCGTAAGAGTTACATCTAAATCTTCCCCGTGTTCTTTTGCCCATTTAATAAGCATTACTCCAAGAAGTGCCGAGGCAAGATCTTTATCAATAACTGCTTCAACTCCTCTGTATATTTTTGCATTTTTGCCATTTTTAAAAACTATGCCATAATTAGCATGGTAATTGCCAAGCTCATCAGGTTCAACTTCTACAACAGGAATCCCACCACCGCCAACTGTTATGGGGATAAAACCTGCTTCTATTGCATTAACTATGGCATCAAATTCAACAATATCAAGTGGGATTGGAGAGGGAACAACTTTTCTCCAGATCTCATTACCTAATGCATCTTTCTTGTAAAGCTTCATTACCCAACCGTCTTCTTTCATTCTTTTCTCTGCTTCTTCCTTTGTGTAAGAAGGTCCTATGTATTTTGTTGGATTTTGAAAACCTGGGTCGTTTTTGCTAACAACAACCTGTGTTACAATTCCTACAATTGTTTTATTTATACCTCTTGCTCTCAATTCGTTCCCGAGGATTTGGGCAATCATGTATCCCATTGCACCTTGTGTATCTGAACCTGCAACATCAAGAGGAATTGGAGGAAGTATCGGTCTTGAATACTCGCTTCTTAAAAACACATTGCCAACCTGTGGGCCATTACCATGAGTAATTACATAGGTATCATTTGGAAACGCTTCGACAATCCTTGCGATATGCTTTGATGTCTCATGAGTTCTTGACCATTGCATTGCAATATCAGGAATCACAGGCTTTCCTCTTTCATCAACAAGACCAACAGGAGAGACTTCATTTCCACCAAAGGCAAAAATTCTTACTTGCTTAGCCATATTTTCCTACTCCTTTCACTCTTTTAATTTACATACATTTTAACAAATTAATAAGATTTAGTCAAATAAATTTAAAAACAAACTTAAAACTTTCAAAAGGTTGGTTTATAAAATCTTTAAAGAGACTAACCATTTTTAAAGGTAGAAGGAATTTAGGTTAAGATAACCTGTTGTAAATTTGTGAATAACGTGATAAAATTAGACAATTCAGGGGTGCAAAATGGATAGCAAGGATATTAGAGAAAGTTTTTTGAATTTTTTTGAGAGTAAAGGACACTTAAGGTTGAAAAGTTTTTCTTTAATTCCACAGGATCCTACCTTGCTTTTTACTGCAGCAGGTATGGTCCCCTTAAAGGCATACTTTTTAGGTGAAGAAACACCACCAAATAGAAGAATTACAACTGTGCAGAAATGCGTAAGGACAAACGATATTGAAAACGTTGGCAATACACCTAGGCATCACACCTTTTTTGAAATGTTAGGAAATTTTTCAATAGGTGATTACTTCAAAGAGGAAGCAATTGCCTTTGCAATGGAATACATCTTGGATTACTTAAAACTTCCCAAAGATAGGCTCTGGGTGACAATTTACAAGGATGATCTTGAAACAAAAGAGATCTGGAAAAAACACGGTATTAAAGAAGAAAGAATAATCCCCTTAGGAGAGGAAGATAATTTTTGGATGATGGGTCCTGTAGGTCCATGTGGTCCTTGCTCTGAAATTTATTATGATAGAGGCGCAACAAACGAAAAAGAAGAGCATGAACTCCCAGGAAGTTCCGAAAGAAGGTTTCTTGAATTTTGGAACCTTGTTTTTACACAATTTAATAGACTTGAAGACGGCACGCTAAAACCCCTTGCACGAAAAAACATAGACACAGGCATGGGCTTGGAAAGAATCACAAGCATTATTGAGGATGTCGAGTCAGATTTTGAAACAGACCTATTTGTCCCAATCATCAATAAAATTGAGGAACTTTCAAAGGTGCACTATAGAGAAAGTGAAAAAAGCCTTAAGGCAATGCGTGCAATTTCTGACCATATTAGGGCTATTATATTTCTCATTGCAGATGGAGTAATTCCGAGTAATGAAAAAAGGGGTTATGTTGTAAGAAGGCTCCTAAGAAGAGCAATGCTTTTTGGTAGATATATAAATCTTAATGAACCATTTCTGCACAAATTATCCTATACAGTAAGAGATACCATGGGCGATATCTATCCAGAAGTAAAAGAAAACATCAATATAGTTTCAAATACCATAAAAAACGAGGAGGAACGATTCAACTCCACCTTAAAAGAAGGATACTTCTACCTTGAAAACGCTGTTGAAACCCTAAAGAAAAGAGGAAAAAACACATTAGACGGTGAAATTGTCTTTTACCTATACGACACTTTAGGCGTCCCTGTTGAAATCACAGAGCTATTTTTAAAGGAAAATGGTTTTTCATTTGGTAGAGAGAAATTTGAAGAACTCTTAGAGGAACAAAGAGAAAAGGCTCGAAAAGCATTTAAAGGCAACGAAGCCTTCCTTGAAAGAGTATCGTTTAATAATATCAAAAAAATAGTTGATAGGGTTGAATTTGTAGGTTATGAGAAACTTGAAGAAGCGGGAAAAGTTTTGGCTATCGTTGTTGATGGAGAGGTAGTAGAAGAAGCAAGTAATACCGAAGCAATGTTAATAGTAGATAAAACACCCTTTTATGCAGAAAAAGGTGGACAAGTTGGTGATACGGGGATAATAATAGGTGAGAATTTTGAATTTATCGTAGAAGATACACAAACGCCAATTGAAGGTGTCATCGTCCACATAGGGAAACTCAAAGGTAGAGTTAAAGTAAACGATACTGCAACACTAAAGGTTGATGCTTCAAGAAGACAGGCAATAAAACGGGCACACACTTCTACACATATTTTACAGGCGGTTTTAAGGAAACATTTTGGAGAACACGTAAGACAACAGGGATCACAAGTAAAAGATGATGAATTTAGGTTTGATTTTAATTTTGGTGATACCTTGGGGCAAGAAAAACTTTTAGAAATTGAAAAAGAAATAAACGAAATAGTTCTTAAAAACATACCCGTAAAAGTCCATACTATGAGTCTTGAAGAAGCAAAAAATTTTGGGGCACTTTCCTTCTTTGAAGAAAAATACGGAAACATCGTAAGGGTTATAGAAGTTGAAGGAATTAGTAAAGAACTGTGTGGTGGCACACACGTTTCAAATACGGGAGAAATTAGCTTGGTAGTATTAGTTTCTCAAAAGACAGTTGCTTCACAAATTAAAAGAATAGAGGGTTTAACAGGGTTGAAGGCATACAATTATCTAACAGAAAAAAGAAAACTTGTCTTAACAATTGAAGATGTGCTAAAAACCCAAGAAGAAAAAATCATAGATAAAGTAAAAGAAAATCTGACAAAAACTAAAAATCTTGAAAAAAACATTGAGACTTTAAGAAGTAAAATCTTTGAGTCTATTATTATGAATTTTAAACCTAATCTTACTTACAATGATACACCAATCTTTATACACAGTTTTGGAAATGCAGATTTAAACGATCTAAGAAAGGCATACGATATTGCAAAAAAATACCTGAAAGTTGGTAGTGTAATATTTGCCTCAAATATGCAACAAAAGTCTTTTATTCTAATTGGAAGCCTCGATGATAAAATTAAATCCTTTGAATTGTTCAACAAAATAAAAGAAGTAGTGGAGATAAAAGGCGGCGGCAACGAAAGAATTGCACAAGGAAGCGTAGAGGGTAAAATTGATGTAGATAAAATTATAAAGTATTTATGGAAGTGATGGAAGAGAAAGCCTTAAAGCCAGTTTTAGCACTTGATATTGGTAATGTGAACATTGGGATTGCAATCTCTGATAAAGAGCAAATTTTTGCTATTCCTCTTGAGATAATCAAAAGAGATGGAAGCGAAATCGAAAAAATAAAAGAAATAATAAAATTAAAAGATGTTGAAACTGTTGTGGTAGGCCTTCCTAAAAATCTTAACGGAAGTATTGGCCCACAAGCACGAATGGTCCTTGATTTTATTGATGCACTAAAAATTGAACTTCCAAATATCAATTTTATTTTATGGGACGAACGTTATACAAGTGTTATAACACACAAAATGTTAAAGTTTATTGGGATAAGATCTAAGAAGGAAAGAAAGATTAAGGACAAATTTGAGGCTCTATTCATTCTTGAAAGCTATCTTGAATACTTAAGGAGGAAGCAATAAAGAAGGCTTTTTTTGGATTAATTATTTTGTTAATACTTTCGGGAGTTGTAGGCTTTACCATCTTTGAGCCAACAATGACTTTTACAAGCCCTAAAACGGTTGAAATAAAAGACGGTGCAACTCTTAACGATATTGCAAAAACTCTTCAAGATAACGGTATTATTCTTGAAACTTACTCTTTTAAAATATGGGCACATCTTACAGGAAATGAAAGAAAATTTAAAAGTGGTATATACGAACTTACGCCAGTAAAAACTGTATTTGAGCTTTTTTCAGCTTTATCAAAAGGAGGAAAGCCAAAAGAAATACTTGTAACTATTGTTGAGGGTTTCACAACAAAAGATATAGCAGAACGTCTATACGAAAAAGGAATTGTTAAAGACTTCGATAGCTTTTATAATTTTATAAAGAAAGACGAAGGTTACCTTTACCCAGACACGTATTATTTCTATGAAAATGAAAGTTATGAGAGTATTGTTTCAAAAATGAAAAAAAGACTTTTAAAATTACTCCCCAAAAACTTTAAAGAGCTCGCTCAAAGTAAGGGACTAACAGAAAAAGAGGTCATTATCCTTGCTTCAATTGTAGAAAAAGAAGCAAAATTTGATGAAGATAGACCTCTTATAGCATCGGTATTCTTAAATAGATTAAAAATTGGTATGCCACTCCAAGCAGATCCCACCATTATTTATGCTTTGGGTTTGCATAAAGAATGGCTTTCAAAGGCAGATTACCAGATTGATTCACCTTATAATACGTATAAATATGCCGGTTTACCTCCAACCCCCATATGCAATCCGAGTATAAAATCTATACTTGCAGTTCTACAGGCACCCAATACTAACTACTACTACTTTATGACAACCCCTGAAGGACATGCGATATTCTCAAAAACTCTCGAAGAGCACGAAGCTAATTTAAGAAAATACTATGAAAGACCTTAATAAAGATCTAAAAGAAGTTAAAAAAAGGGAAGTAGTTAGACGAATAAAAATGAAAAAAGAATGGATTTGGTTTGTCCAAGCAATTTTTGAAGATACACATATGGCAGCAATTACATTGGGAGATTCGGAAAGTCTAACATTTTTTTACGATAAGAAAAACGAGGCTTTTATAAACGAGTATCTCTTAAAAGTTTTTGAATTCCTCGAAAAAACGGGTTTATAAGTTAGTATTCGCCTTTTAAATGTATAAAGTCCGCATCGGTAATCTTTACAGGAACTATTTCAGCTTTAGAGATACTTTTTTCCGAACTTATTATGACAAGTTTATCCTGGGGAATTCGCCCGTATGCAATGTTTACTTTTACATTTTCAACAAGCACGCTGTAAGTTCCGCCAACATAACTTAAGTTTTTCTTTAAACTTATCTCGTTTTGCACATCCAATAGGTAATTAAGACGCTCCTTTTTTACCCTATCTTCTATTTGGCTTTCCATGTTTGCTGCAGGTGTATTTGGCCTTTTTGAATATGCTGCAATAAAGCTTTTATCGAATGCAACAGTTTTTACTAAAGAAACCGTCTGTAAAAAATCTTCCTCTGTCTCTTCTGGAAAACCGACTATAATGTCAGTTGTTATAGAAGCTTCACTAAACTCACTTTTTATGATATCAATAAGAGAAAGATACTGCTCTCTTGTATATTCTCTTCGCATTAAATTTAAAATTTTATTACTTCCCGACTGGACTGGAAGATGAAAATGTGGCATAAGCGTCTTTAAGCCTTTCATTCTCAAAATTAACTCCTTTGTAAATAAAGCAGGATGAGGTGTAAGGTATCTTAACCGCTCTAAATGTGGTATTTTATCAACAGCTTCAAGTAGTTCAATAAAACCGTTTTTGTTCCCAAAGTCATAACCGTAGTGGTTGATGTTCTGTCCTAAAAGCACAATTTCTTTAACACCCTCTTCAACGTATTGAGTTACTTCATTAACAATTTCATTTAGTGGTCGAGACTTTTCTCTACCTCTTGTTGCAGGCACTATACAGTAAGTACAAAAGTTATTACAACCAAAAATCACTGGCACATAAGCAAAAACTTGCCTTTCTTTCTTTTCTACACTTTGAGGATGTAAAGACAAATACTGAGAGAGTATCTTCCTTAACTCATTAACTCTATCGTATATAAGTTCATAACCTTTTGAGATTGAAATAAGGCTATTTTTTGCAATGTTTTTAATTTCTTTTTCTTTGATAGATGCAACACAACCTGTCACAATAATATAAGGTCGACCGAATTTTTTAAACAAAGAATACGCATATCCAACGCTACTTAACAATTTTTGTTCGGATTTACTTCTAACTGCACAACTATTAAACAAAACAATATCTGCTTCTTCGATATTGTTAGCCTCGTAGAGCCCAAAGTCGTAAAAAACCTCTTTGAATTTTTCTGCCTCATACACATTCATCTGGCAACCAAAACTAACTACTAAAAATGTTTTCATATACTTTCCTCAACTTCTCCTTTAATACCAATTTATGCGCTAATGCAATATCAACTTTTTTGGTATTTTTAAGCCCAACAATCTCATAAAAATCTACTTTTGTATTGACAAATGCCCTCAACAACGACAAATATTTACTAATCTTCTCAAGAGGATAGTTTGCTACTATATTTAACAAAATGTATACTGCCTTTGCTCGATTTTCAAAGTAAACTTCAAAAAGTTCATCAAAATCTTCTTTAATATCCTTTCTTAAAAAACTAAGGATAAGATGTTCTTTCTTTGATAATCCATAGGTAAAATCCTCTAAATCTAACGAAACAAAGTAAAGTTTAAGTAAATCTAAGTAGGTTATTCCAACGTTTACTTCTCCATAAAACTCTACAATTGAGGAAGCTAAATGAATCCTTTCTTTACCTTTTAAAGTAAATCCTTCATAAACCCTTGATAATGACTTTTCAATTGTTTCATAATCCAAACTAATAAATTTAAAGAGTTCTTCTCGTGCCCTTTCCTTCTTGCTCCTCAAATACAATTTAGCATCTTCTAAAAGAATTTGCCTTGTTTTATCTTCAACAGTTAAATTAAAATTTGCAATAAATCTAAAAGCTCGCATATACCTAACAGGATCAATCTTAATTGAATTTGCGCTTACAACATTTAGAATTCTATTCTCTAAATCAAAAAAAGAAGAAGCATGGCTAATAAAATTAACATTAGAAAGGTTCACATAGATAGCATTTATTGTAAAATCTCTGTGCATTAGGTCACTCTCCAAATCATCGTAGACTGTAAAATCATAAGTTTTATCCTTGTAAAATACCCTCAAAAGAGGAAATGCTAATGGGTTTAGATGAATGAATTTGAATCCGTTTTTACTAAAATAACTTAGGACGTCTTTAAAATATTTTCTTTCTACTACAATATCAAAATCTTTAGGTTCAAGGTTAAACAAGAAATCTCTTACTGCCCCACCAACAAGGAATGAACTATCAAGTAAAACTGGTTTTAAAATTTCTTTAGGAATTAAACTTACTAAGTATTTGAAGCTTTTTTCCACTTTCCTCGCACAATCTGAGTTGCTAACCCACTTGAATCTATATCAATTACAACATAGTGTAGTGTTGCACTTCCTTCCGCAGGTTTAAAATTCCAAGGCATACCCGTTGTGAACCTTTTTATGGCAATCTCCTTATCAAGCCCTATAACAGAGTCTTCAACTCCACACATGCCCACATCTGAGATGTAAGCAGTCCCATTGGGAAGGATTTTTTCATCTGCTGTCTGCACATGCGTATGAGTTCCTACAACGGCAGAGACCATTCCATCAAAATAGTAACCCAGTGCCTCTTTTTCTGCTGTTGCCTCGGCATGAAAATCCACAATGACATAGGAAGTTATCTTTTTAACCTCTTTAATAATATTCATCCCAACTTCAAAAGGGGAGTCAATAGGTTGCATCTCCACCCTTCCCTGTAAATTTACTACACCAAGAGTGAAACCACCTTTTTCTATAACAACATGGCCTTTACCTAAAGCACCCGATGGAAAATTTGCAGGCCTCAATAGATACGGGAACATCTCAAATTTATCCCAAAATACCTTTTTATCAAAAGTATGGTTTCCACCTGTTATTACGTCAACCCCATAAGAGTGAATTTCAAGAGCAAATTCATAAGTTATGCCAGCACCATGAGCAGCATTCTCTCCGTTTGCAACAACGAAATGCGGCTTATATTTCTCTACGAGTTCTTTTAAACCATCTTTAACAGCGTTTCTTCCTGGTTCTGCAAAAATATCCCCTAAAAAAATGACTCTCATACAGTTTTCCTTCCTTTAGTATTAAAAAAACATGGCTACCCAATTATTGATGGTAGCCAAAGAAACAAATATAGAATACTTTCGCAAATTATTTCTCTTTCTTTTCTTCTTTTACTTCGCTTTTACCAGTTTGAGCTGGGGTAGTTGAAGGTGTAGCAGTCTCTCCCTCTGCTGGTTGCGCTGGTGCTGCTACTTCTTCTTCTGTAGCTGTAACTACTGAAACAACAACTGCTTCAGTGTCAGTGTAAATTTTTATCCTATCTCCAAGTTTGATGTCTTTCACATATATTACATCTTTAATATCAAGATTTGTGACGTCCACTTCAACTTTATCTGGAAGATCGGTAAGTAAGCCTTCGACCTCAATTTCACGGAGAGACAAATCGAGAATACCACCTTTCTTCACACCGATAGCCTCACCTTTAACAACGATTGGTAAGTTCACATAAACGGGCTTTCCAAGATCAACTGCCTCGAAATCTAAATGGATTACATTCCTCTTTATGGGGTCTATTTGAACCTCTTTAACAACAGCTGGATATATTTTCCCACTAATGTTGATATCAAAGATGGCAGTCCTACCAACCTCCCTTGAAAGTTTAGAAAACTCTCTTGCATCGACTAAGATAGGAAAAGTATCTACAATTTTACCATACACTACACCTGGGATTTTCCCTTCTCTTCTGTATGCTTTTAAATTACCTTTAGTGTTAATAGGTCTTATTTCAGCGTTTATAGCAACTCTTTTCACATCTTCCTCCCAAATAAAAAATTTACCTAATTATTATACTTAAATTTCCTTTTTTTCAAAAAGTTCAGAAATTGACTCATGCATGATGATTCTCTTGATTGCTTCACCAATAAGGGGTGCTACACTTAAAACTTTCACTTTACTTATTAATTCAGGTCTTGACAAAACAGGAAGGGTATCTGTAACTACTATTTCTTTAATAGGCGAACCTTCAAACTTTTTCAAGGAATCTTGAGCAAAAATCCCATGTGTGGCTGTTGCATAAACTGCTTTTGCTCCTCTTCTTAAAACCTCATTTGCTGCGTTAATAAGGGTATTACCTGTGTGTATTGCATCATCAACAAGGATAACAGTTTTCCCTTCCACTTCTCCAATAAGCCTTGATGTGTCCACCTCGTATGGGCTTAGTCTCTTTTTAACAAAAATTGCTTGGGTTGAATTTGGTATCTCCTTTGCAAAGTCAGTTGCCCTCTGCACAGCACCAACATCAGGAGCAACAACTACGGGATTCTCAAGGTTAAGTTCCCTAAAATACTTACCTAAGATTAACACTGCAGTTAAATTATCAGTTGGAATATCAAAAAACCCTTGGATTTGGGCTGCATGCAAATCAACTGCAACAACCCTTGATGCACCAGCAGTTGTTATAAGGTTAGAAACAAGTTTTGCTGAGATTGGCTCTCTTGATTTCGTTTTCCTATCTTGCCTAGCATAACCAAAAAAAGGCACTACAGCAGTGATACTCCTTGCAGAAGCCCTTTTTACAGCATCAATAAGGATAAGTAGCTCAAGAAGGTTTTCTGCAGGAGTTTGAGTTGACTGAATGATGAAAACATCTTTGCCTCTTACACTTTCAAGACAGCGGACTTGGATTTCTCCGTCAGGGAACCTTGAGACAATCGCAGGACTTAAACTAACACCAAGATAATTAACTATCGCCTGAGATAGAGGTATGTTAGAATTTCCTGAAAAAAACCTTACATCTTCTTTTAGAATAGTATTAACCATTTTGTTCTTTCCTCCTCTTAACCCACCCTACTTTATTTACTTGCCGTGCTCTTCCAATTGCAAGAGAATCTTCTTCAACTTCATCAGTTATAACAGAGCCTGCTGCCGTATAGGCTCCTTTTCTAATAATAAGTGGAGCAACGAGGGTTGAATGCGAACCAATAAATACCTCATCTTCAATGTAAGTTGGATTTTTCTTATTTCCTTCTAATCCAGAGTAATTGCACGTAATTGTCCCTGCTCCAATATTTACATTCTTTCCAACTGTTGCATCTCCAATATATGATAGATGTGGCACTTTTGTATTTTCCCCAAAGTGTGATTTTTTTACTTCAACAAACGTCCCAATTTTTACATTGTTTGATAGAATATTTTCTGGTCTTACATAGGCAAAAGGCCCAACTGAACAATTCTCACCAACGTAAGATTCAATAACAACAGATTGCTTTACAGAGCTTTTTTTGGAAACATGGGAGTTAATTATCTGCGCATAGGGACCAATGATGCAATCGCTTTCAATTTTTGTTTTGCCTTCTAAAATACATCCTGGAAGAATCACGGTATCTTCTCCAATTTCAACAAAATAATCAATTTTCTGTGTTTGTGGATTATGGATGGTAACACCATTTAACATATGTTTTTCTATAATCTTTCTTTGGATAATTTCCTCTGCAATCGATAACTCAAGACGGTTGTTTACTCCGTATATTGGAAGCTTTTTAGGTAGTTTGTAAACCGAAACGTTGAGATGTTCTTCCAATGCTTTGTATAAAATATCTGTTAAATAGTATTCTCCTTGCGCATTTTTGTTTGAAATATTCTGTATGAGGTTTTTAAGGATATTGAATTTTGCAAAATATACGCCAACGTTAATCTCTTTTATTTTCCTTTCTTCATCACTTGCATCGGCTTCTTCTACAATCTTAACAAATTTCCCTTCACTTTTTATTACTCTTCCTAAATTAGATGGGTTTTCGGCTTCAGCAGAAATAAAAGCAATATCTGATTTTGTCTCTTTAAAAAAATTATAAAACTCCAAAATATCGTTTGACTCAAGAAGTGGGTTATCTCCTGTTGTTATTAAGACAATGTCTGTATCCAAATCGGAAATAGCAACTTTTACTGCATCACCCGTGCCTAAAGGCTCTTTTTGAATCTTTACAGAGTAATCAGAAAAAAGGTTAGCATCCATTTTTTCATTGATAACAACAATTACGCCACCATCTGAAATTTGTTTTACGGCATCGATTGCATAAAAAATTAGTTCTCTTCCACATATCTTATGGAGGACTTTGGGAAGTTTTGAATGCATCCTCTTGCCAATACCTGCACCGAGGACTATCGAGGTAATCATTTTATAACCCCCAAAGCCTTGCCAATCTCTACAAATTTCTTCACTCCAAAATCAATGTCTTCTTTTGAATGAGCAGCTGAAACCATCACTCTTATTCTTGCTGTTCCCCTTGGCACAGTTGGAAAAACAATACCTTGAGCAAAAATACCTTCTTCAAACAACAACTTACTAAATTCCATAGTTGTTTTTTCATCTCCAATAATGACAGGAGTAATCGGTGTTTGAGAGTGTCCAATATTAAAACCGTATGATTTTAGTTGTTCCTTTATGTAATTTCCATTATCCCAGAGTTTTTTGACTAAAGAATCGTCTTCTTGCAAAATGTCAACTACTTTAATTAAAGCCGCAGTATCTCCCGGACTTAATGGGGTAGAAAATAGAAATGGCCTTGCCCTTTGCTTTAAATAATCAATTAAAGTTTTACTTCCTGCTACATATCCACCTATAACTCCAAAAGCCTTTGATAAAGTTCCAACATCAATATCAACTTTTCCTTCAAGGTTAAAGTAACTTAATATACCTCTTCCGTGATCACCAAGCACACCTTCGCCGTGAGCATCATCAACCATGGTAATTGCTCCATATTGCTCTGCAAGTTCAACAATCTGTGGAAGTGGAGCAATATCCCCATCCATACTAAAGACTCCATCTGTTACGATTAACTTTCTTACTTTATAATCCTTGTAATCTTCTAACTTTGATTTAAGGTCATCTACATCAAGGTGCTTGTATCTTACAATAGTTGCCTTACTTAATCTACAGCCGTCAATAATTGAAGCGTGATTCAACTCATCCGAAAAGATTAAATCCCCTTCGGAAACAACAATAGGGATAACTGCAATGTTTGTAATAAGACCTGATTGGAAAAGTATTACCGCATCAGCATGTTTAAATTCTGCAAGCTTTTTCTCAAGTTCCTCATGTAAAGTTAAGGTGCCTGCAATCGTTCTCACAGCACCTGCACCAACTCCAAATTCATCAATTGCTTCTTTTGCTTTAGTTTTTACTTCTTCGTTTGTGATAACCCCCAGATAATTATTTGCACATAAATTTAACATCTTTTTACCGTTGATGGTAACCCAAGGACCTTGTGCGCTTTCAAGCACTCTTATGATGTTATAAGTCCCCTTTTCTTTAAGTTCGTTTAATTCCTTCTCTAAAAAATCAAATTTTTCCATTTAACTCACCTCCCTAAGGATAAAGTAAAATTTTCCCCGATTGATGGCTTTTCATTAATTTAATGCCTTTATCTACTTCTTCAAGCTTAAATTCATGAGTTATGATGGGAGATACATCAAGCCTTTTACTTGAAAGAAGTGAAGATACAATTTCCCAAGTTTCAAAAATACGCCTTCCTGTAATTCCATAGATACGTAATTTTTTAAAGATTACATCGTTTGTTAAATCGACATCTACAGATTTATCAAATAAGCCAAGAAGAGAAACTCTCCCAAGGTATTTTGTAAGTTTTAACGCATCACGGAGTGCGCTTTTACTTCCCGACATTTCAAGCGAAACATCAACACCAAGACCATGTGTTTCTGCTAAAACAACATCATGAATGTTCTGCTCCAATGGATTAACTACAACGTCTGCGCCAACCTTTTTTGCAATTTCAAGATGGTAGTTGGATAGGTCAGAAGCGATAATTTTTGTTGCACCAAATACCCTCAAAACAGCAATTGCAAGAAGGCCAATAGGACCTGCGCCTGTTATAAGGACAGTTTTTCCTGAAATGTCTTCTGCAAGAACAGTGTCAACGGCATTTCCAAGTGGCTCCTGAATAGAGGCAAACTTATGGGGAATTTCTTTTGGGTTTACCCAGGCAACTCTTTCAGGGATTTTTACATACTCTGCAAAGGCACCGTCTATATCAACACCAAGTATTTTAAGATTTCTACAAACTTCTCTATGATTCATAAGGCACATATCACAATGATTGCAGTAGATATGAGTTTCTGCGGATACAAAATCACCAACATTAATCCTTTTAACTTCCCTTCCTTTCTCTACGACAACACCAGCAAATTCATGACCTACTACAATAGGTGGTTTAATTCTATTTTGAGCCCAATCATTCCATTCGTAGATATGAACATCAGTGCCACAGATTGAAGCAACTTCAACCTTCACAAGTATTTCATCATCACCAATCGAAGGTGTGGGAATGTCTTCTATTACAAAACCAACTCCTTTCTCTTTTTTTAATACAGCTTTCATGCTGCCTCCTTTCCTTCATGCCAAAATACACTAACTAAAACTTTCATTAAACCACTATATTCTATTATTTTTTACATTTTTTAAAATACTTTTATGTGTTAATTAAAGAGACCAAGCAAAAGAAAATAACAAATTTTTATTAGTTTTGAAAAGAGTGTTAACTATACCTTTTAAAAGTTGTATTTACAAATTTGTTATTCCTATGCGCTTTTACTATCAAAAAATAATTGATTAATTCCTCATTAAAACATGTGTTAAAAAATCTATAAACAAAGTGTAAAAGTTTCTTCCAAACTTACGGAACTTTTTTATGAGTTTGAGCGTCTAATATACATGAGAATATATGAGAGGAGAAAAATCTTTCAGAAAAGATGTGGTGCAATATGAATGTGAACAAAAAACTACCAAAAAGATTGCAGATTTTATCCTTTGGAATACATTGAAAAAAGCATGGATTAGAAAAGATTAAATCACATTCTTTTTCAAAAGGTTCTATATGAAAGAAAAAATTTTTAAAAATTCTTTGAAAAATTGTGGACAAATTTCCAAATTCTTAGGTCTTATTATATGAGAGAGCAAAAACTCTTAAGAAAGGAATTGGTGGAATATGAGGGTAAAATGATGTGCGGTGAGCTTGAAGAAAGGCTAATGGATGGATGGGCTTGTTCTTGTAAAAGCAGAGCCTAAAAGAGAAAATTATACATCTGAAGTGCCTTGCAAATGGTGAGAAGAAAGTTAATGGTGGAAGAATAAAAGGTTGACGTAAAAGATGGTAAGAGGGATTTTAGAGAGATTCAGTAAGTAGGAAATTGAAGAAAGTCATTTAAATGTGCAAAACACGGAATGAGGCTAAAAGTAAAATAAAGTATTTATATTGATAGTCAAAAAGCAAAATAGGAACCATTAAATAGGAGGTAAAATGAAAACAAAAAGGAATAATTTAGTTATTTTTATAATAATAGGTATTTTTGTTTTTCCATCTATTAGATTAATTAATAGATCCCAAGCGGTTTATTCTACAGAACCATACAACGATCATTATTATGCACTTGGGGAAATATATTGGATAATTCAAAGGAAATGGATAGGAGGCTTTGCACAAAAGTCTATTCTGCTGATATGAGCTATTACTATGAAGGCGAAGGATGGTATAGCTTTGGAAAGGCAAATTCTAGTATATATACAAGCAATAGTTATTATCATTTCTACTTCACAAATTCTAGCAAAGATAGTGCTGTAGATTATAATGGTAATCAATAACTGTAATAGGAGGTGTATAAAATGAAAAAAAGAATAATTTTATTTTTATCTATTTTAGTTATTACTTTTTCTGTTGGAGTATCCATAACAATTCATTCTATTCTATCCAAATCTTCCGAGGTTAAAGATTTTAGTAGTATCACTCTTCCATCATACAGTTTACCAGAAGGGAGCTTAACAAAAGAACAAGTAATAGAAAATGCCTTAAAAATGTCAAAACTTTCCTTGAAACATAACCAGATACCTAAAAATCCACAATGTGTATTAATGCCTTATGGTGAAGCTGAAAAGTTGTTTCTAAACATTAAACCTGGTCCCCACCCAGAAGTTGAAAATACCCTTATTTATGTTGTAACTGTGGATGTAGATAGAAGAGCACTAGAAGAAGTTCTAAGATGGCGCCATGGAGCAAAACCTACTATATTTCACCAAGACCACTATTTTATAAATCCAATAAATGGCGAAGTAATTGAATCTGGATACGAAGGAACAAGGTGGATACTACCAAAACAAGAATGGGAAAAACCTTAATGTTTTTTTAAAACATGGGCAGGCTTTAAGCCTGCCTTCTCTTTATTAAGATATGAGACAAGTGAAGTTCTTCATAAGTGGATGGCATAATATATAGATATGGCAAGCCTAAAACTTTTTGTTTTGATTATCTAATACAAGCAATATTTATACTCATGTCAACGCTAATAATCGCATTGGATGTAATTATATACAGAAAGATTTAAGGAAAAAGTGGATTTGATATTCCTGAGAAGTTTTAAAGAGGCAACGATAAATTTAATCTTAGGATACTTTTCCATATATTCCGCTATACATACTAAATTAGTAAAGGACATACTATGAGGAGTTGCTTCAAAACAAAGCCTGCTTGGTTATCCTAAGAGCGTAAGATCTCTGTGGTTTCTCCAAAGCGAAACCTCTTTTGTTATTCTAGTAAAGGGCATTTTACCTTGAGAGAACCTTACTATTGACTTACAAACAAAGTAAATGCAGTTTCATAATAGGGTTGCAAAAAGAGTGATATGGAATTGCAGATTTAATGAGAGAGTTACCAAAAATATCTTATGCAAATATACAATTAAAAGAATTGACTTTTCTCTTTGCCAAACATCAAGAAAAATAAAGTTCCTATAAGGCCGAAGACGAATGCTACCATGAAGTTGACTTTTGGACTAATGTTCCACAAAAATCCAGCAGAGAATGCAGCCATTGACACAATAACATCTCGGATTAGATAATAGGTGCCAAACGTTGAAGCCTTTTTATCAGGTGGAGCTAAATCAAGGATTAACGATTTTCTCGTAGGTTCTCCAAACTCCTTTAACCCTCTTACAATGAACGCAATGATAAGCATTTCAAAAGTTCGTGAATAGTATATAAGCAAAGGAAATATTGTAAAATAGCCAAAAGTTATCACAACAAATATCTTTTTACCATATTTATCGGCAAGATACGCTATAGGAATATAAACAGCCATTGCAGTTGCCATTTCAATACCTGTAAGAAGACCAAATTGAAGAGCACTGAAATGTAGATAATCAACTACCCAGATAACAACAAACGCATACGGTATTTGCTCTGCGAATCTTACGAGTATGTCAGAAATAAGAAGCACTCTTAAGTCGGGATTTATACTTGAAAAAGATTCTTTTAAACTCACACCCTCGCCTTTAATTGAAGAGTCTTCTTTCATATAGCGCTTTACAAAGAAAATAGAGATTAACCCAAGAAAGAATGCACAAGCAAAGGCAATTTTAACTCCAAGAACTTTCCCGTAAATACCTATTAGAGCTCCACCAAGAATAGGTCCTAATCCCATAGGAATTCTTCTTACAAGAGAATGGAGAGAAACTCCCATTGTCTGTTTTTCTTTTTTAACAGCCTTTGAGACAAGGCTCATTATTGCAGGAAGAGAAATTGCACTCCAAGAAATAAAGAACACAGCACCTACAAGCACTGCTTGCCAACCGGGGAATATTATTACAATAAGGTAACCTAACATCGCCATTAAAATGAAGACGACGAGTGATTTTTTATAGCCAATTTTATCGCTTAAGTATCCGCCTGGGAATGAGTAAAGAGCACTTAAGAGGTTATCCATCCCGTTTAAGAATGAAACAAATATCGTCGAACCTCCAAGAGCAACGATATACAGTGGAAGGAATCTTTCAGCCATCTTCTCACCAAGGCCAAGGAATATTACCATAATAAGCATGGTGAGCATTGTTTTGTTTAAACCAAGAAAATTTACTATGCTCTTTAATAGGTTTCTTTTTGTGGAATTCATATTAACACTTTATTTATTCTTTTCTTTTGCCAATTGTAATTTAAAGAACGCATAAAGCGCATCGTAAACTAAAAATTGCTTTTCAAGGTTTTCATAATCATCGGGAAACATAACAGAAAATCCAGAGGCGATTGCTTCAAGTCCTATTGCATACGGGTCTTTATCAAGATTACCCGTGTCTGCTGCATTCACAACTTCAGCAATTCTATGAAGGACAGGGTCTTTTAAACCATATTTCTCAATGATTGTAACAAAACTGCAGTGTCCATCTTTATGTCCAAGTTCTACACCTTCAGCATCAAACGGAATCGCATCCAACTGTTCTGATACACTTTTAACCATTGAAGGTGCAACGAAAATGAATTCTGCATCAGAATCAATAAATCTTTTAATAAGCCACGGACAGGCAACCCTATCCACATGAACATGAGCCCGTGTAACCCATTTCATACTTAACCTCCCTATTAAAGTTCATATCTAACTTTTATATCGTATATGAGCCATTATATAACTTTTATTGATTTTTCAAAAAATTTTTACTAACGGTTTATAAAGTTTTTATAGTAGTCATTCTTATCTACCCTCCAAATAATTTTGAGAAGTGTTTATCTATCAACTTTTATAGGTCTAAATTTATTCATTCATTTAATAATAGCATAACTCTGCTACAAAGTGCTTTTACCTTCTCGTATAATATAGCCTACAATTTATAAAAAGCTCCAAAATTTAATAGAAATTTCTAAAGCTACTTTAACTTATCAAATTTTGTAGTTGCTTACTAAAGCAGTTTAACTTGATACAGTAAGAGTAGGCTATGCTTTTTGTCTAAACAATTTTTTATTGGAATTTAAGAAAGTTTTAAAGAACAAGTTTATAAAACTTTCAAGGGCAGGAAGATCCTGCCCTATTTTTGGTGTTTGTGATATCTTCTCTACTATTTTTTCTTTTCTTCCTTTTCTCCTGCAATAAGATAGACTATACCTAAGATCAGTGTAGCTATAGAAAATAAATTAAAAATGTTAAGTGCAGATCTTAAAGCAAGCATATCAAGACCGTTATTATTAGCTATGAAGGTCCCGTATTCAAGCGCATAAAGCAAAACCTTAAAAAAATACTTTGCAAAGAAAAGGAAAGCTGAAATAGCACAAAAAGAAACTCCAGCACCTCGTTTATTCATAATTTTACCTCCTACTGTTATTTCCATACATATTTAAGATAAAAAACCCCAACTGCTCTATTTGCATTACCATACCCTATCTTATAAGGAGAGCCAATAAATGGTTTATACATTACATTGTAGTTGTAAACTTCATATACGGGATACGCTTCTATTACTCCATAACTATACACAGGAATAGATAAATTATTTTGCAGAGTAGTGATATACGTTCTGGTTAAATCAAATCCTACATTAGCAGAAACAACTTTTGCACTTACACCTACATTAGCGTTAAATGAATTTGGAATCTCCTCACTTTGTAACAAGTATATCGTAATTGGTACTGAGTCAGACGACCCTACAATTTTTGCAATATACTGCATATTCCAATCTTCGTATGGCTTAGTTACATTAGTTACGTAATAATATGTGATACCCCATTGATGTTCTAAAGAAGGATAAATAGGCGTAGGTTTAAAAACGACTTTGCTATTATTAAAATACACAATAGTTGCATTAATACTTATAAGTTTTGCATCTTTTGGAAGACGTTTTAAAACATATTCCCTAAGGAAATTTTCATTAATTTGATTTAAAGGGGACATCTTATTAGTATATTTATTAATACTGGCAGTCTGATTGCTTCCTCTTATTGATACAATAAGCATTAACAAAACCAAAATAGCAATTTTACTCAGTAACTTCTTCACTTTTACCTCCTTGTTCTCAGATTTTTCGTTTAAAACTGCAAAACTCTCCCTTCTCATAAGAGTTTGTCCTCTGTCTCACCTCCCCTTCTACCTTCTTTTTTACTCTCATATTACAACATCTCCTTTCTATCGAATTTCTTCTCATATAATAAGACCTAAGAATTTGGAAATTTGTCCACAATTTTTCAGGAGATTTTTTTAAAAACTTTTTTCTCTCATAGAATCTGCTGAAGAGGAGCGTGGATTAGAAAAGATTTAGTGTAGAGCCTGTTAAACCTAACTTTTTACATGTGTATGGCCTACTTACTAAAGACTCTAATATCTGTGCTGATGGTATTTTAGAGAAATCTTATTAAAACCCTTAGGACACTCTTTCAATAAGGGCTTTGTCCAAGACACATTTTGAAGAAAAATTCCCTATTTTTAAGAGGATTTAGAAAATTAGTTCGTATTGTTGGGAATAACTCTTTAAATTTTGTTAAATGCTTTCAATAATAGAGAGGGGAAATCTCTTTCTCTTTCCGAACATTACCTTATCTGTCAATTAAGGCTTATTATAAATCTTCTTTATGTAGAGATATGCAAGTATGCCTGAAAAAATAAGAGGCATTTCAAAGTAAGGGAAAGCCATTACAAAAATACTAATTAAGCCTTCGAATAGAACCAAAGGGTAAAGTAGTATTGCACCACCTGTTATAATTAGATAAAAGAAGAAAAAAGAGACAATTGGAATAAAGATAATTCTTGCATCTTTTATATGTGGAAAAAATTTGTTTAGTAATAGTAAAGAAGGGGTTATCGAGAAAAGAAGAAGGGTAATGGGAAGTATATACACCGATGTTATCCCTTTAAGAATAAGAAACATCAATAAGTAATCAGATGGTAGGGCGATTAATGCACCATAGAAGAAAAGGAATGTAAGTGTTTTAAACCTGGGGTTCTCAATGAGTCTTTTTGTTTCTTTTTTAAAGAATATAAAAGGAAGTGCAGAAAGAACTACTATAAGGATTTGGGGCAGAGGAATCATTTGAAGATGAACGATTGACTCTTTCAGATATTCAAGATGGTCTTGAAGAGGAAGAAGGATGAACGAAGCTGAGAAATTATGAGTTAAGAATGGATTTTGATGTGAATCTAAAGGAACATATGTGAGCTCAATAATTGTCCCACCTAGCAAGTTTCTATCACTAATAAAAAGGAGAATAAATCTTGAAAACATATAGTAGACGGGAGTAAGATAAAGTGTGGGAGTTAAAATAAAAATAGATAAAATGGAAGAAAAAAAGAGGAATAGATAATTGAAATATGGAGGAACTCCCCTTATAGTATATAAAAGAAATGTCCAAAAAAGTATTGCAGAAATACCATAAAGGATATCGTTTGGTATGTTTTTAATGATTGTCTTCATCAGACTTTTTTGCCTCCCCTGTTATACAGTTTACATCATAGTGGGGATAATCAGGATCACGGCGCACTCCCACGCGCCAATAGAGCACGCCATCCTTGTGTACTAAATGGGTACCATACACATCCTCATTAGTTATGCTTTTTACAATTGCTTCTGCCTTCTCCTTAGTTATGCCATTTTTTGGAAAGATGAAAGGCAAAGGTTCATCGCTAAAAAATACATAAGTTTTTTCTGTATCTGAATATTCAACTGTAACAAAAGTTTGTAACTTTATCCTGGGACCACTATTATCTATTTCTTTAATAGTAAAAGGTTCACTTTCCGTTAAATTCAAAAAAGAAATAAAGGGAAGGGCAGAGCCTGGGAAAAAGGAACTTCCCCACACCATAAAGAGAAAGAATATGAACACTATTAAGATAGTTTTTTGGATTTTAACTGAAAAATTAAACATATTAGCCCACTGGATATACATAGACGTTGTCAATAAAAGAAGTAATAGGAGATGTCCCCAGGAATGGGTCATCCCAATTTATCATAGCATATCCGTTATTCCAACCGTCTCTTACATATACATAGTATCCGCTATACCCGTAATAGTATCCAATTCCAGTAATCCAATGTTGATCTAAAAGTCCTCCTAATTGAATTCTTATCCCAAGAGGTCTTCCATTATTTATTTCTCTTACAAAACTTCCATATACTTGCGCTTCAGGATCTATATAAGTAGAGAAAACATAACCATAATCCCGAGAGTAAGATTCGATACCTGATGGAAAATCTATTAAAAAAGTGCCGACCGGCGTCGTGCCCATATAGTAATAATAGAGAGAGGTTGCAAGTTCTCTACCCTTTGGGTCGGAACTTTCATTCCAAAGGTTAGGATAACCATGCCTACTCCAGTATCCCAGGATATTTGCTCCTGCTACTGGTCCGCAACTGTTACACAAGCCCGGATACGTATTGGTAATATACTCTGGCACATCCCGCAATACTTTCATAGATGTAGTACCTTGCTCTTTTATTAAGTCCGCATTAGTAAGTTCAATCTTTTCTTCGGGTATTTCATTTAAGTCAGCAACTCTCTTTTCATTCCAGAAAAAGTAAACATCTCTTACTTGTTTACCTTCTTTTATGATATTGAAATGAATATAATAGAGGAGTGGAAAAACATAGATAAAATTAGGTTGTCCAACGGTCTCTTCTTCATTTAAAGAAATATGTTTTGAAATCTCTGTAATATAATTGATATGAGGTGGTGGAGTTTCTGCCATTTCAAGAACTGTATAGTTGTTTTTTGTCTTCAAAAGAACAATCCTCCCAATTACTGAAGCATCTTTCTTTATTGCATATACAAGGAAACGTTCATGGAGAGACTTATCAGTATATGAGCAGGGAAAATCAACAGTTGCATTAATTAATTTAGGATCGAGCATTGATTCCTCTTTTAGGAATGCTAAGGCAACTTCTTCGCCATTATTAGTAATTCCTGCTTTAAAAAACGGTACTCCTAAAATACTTAAGTTCAAAAAAATTAGAAGTAATGCAATTAAGACTACTAATACCTTTATTAATTTAAGTTTCATTCTTATCCTCTTTGGATGGATTTTATCATTTTTAATTTCTTTTCACAAACTACAAAATTACTTTCTTTTCCTCTCATTTTGCAAGTTCTCACCTCCTATTTGTCTTCGAGGAACTATTTCCTCTTTCAACACCTATTACCTCACATCTTTACCTTCCTTTTTGCTCTCATATTGCACCATCCCCTTCTTGAGAGCTTTTTATTCCCTTTCACTATATTTCTCTCTCTCGTGTGTGTGTCAATACTTTTTAGGGAGAATTTTTAGTTTTTCAAAAGATATATTTTGCTCCAAGTAAAAATTCCTTTTCTTCATATATTAGATACTCAAACTCATAAAAAAGTTCCGTAAGTTTGGAAGAAATTTTTACACTTTGTTTGTAGATTTTTTTAACACATGTTTTAACGAGGAATTGATCAATTATTTTTAGTTAAAATAATGGAAATTCCTCTATAAGTTAAGGGTATACCACATCAATACTCTTCCAAATTTAAAAAACATAAAAAGGATAAGATTCTTCCTCGCTCACTACGTTCGCTCGTCAGAACGACGAGGATAAACTTACTCACTTCTCCCCATATCCTTAACCATACAGACTAAGTA
>DYKR01000033.1 GCA_020722505.1 Caldisericum exile
TCATGCAAAGTTTTTAGTCTCACTTCCTTTTTAACTTTACTGTATAAGTCTTATCATCTATCCTAAGCACCTTTTCAATATCGGCTTCAACTAAATCATCAAGTATCTCTTCAGAAAGCGTCTCATCCTTAATGTAATTTTCAAAGGAAGTTATCGTTTCATCTTTTGGAGAAATGGAGGTAAAAATTCTATCCGCAATATCATAATTTGCTTCCTTTCTTAAATTCTGGATAGCATGAACTATTTCTCTTGCAATACCTTCTTTTTTCAAATCTTCTGTAAGTGTTGTATCAAGGAACACAAAATTTCCTCGATCAAACAAACCTATATAATTACCTTTCCCTTTTACTTCAACAAAGACATGTGCCCTTGTAAGTTTAACTAAAGTATCAGCAACGGTAAATTCATATAAGCCGTTATCCAAAATAGATTCTATTACATTAGGGTCGTTAAGATGTTTTACAATTTCGGGTAGTTTGTTGCCGTAAGTTTGCCCAAGTGTTTCAAGATTTGGCTTTAAAAAGATATCCCCGTATTTTTTATAATCGTTATCAATGATAATCTCTTTCAAATTCAACTCATCCATGAGAACTTGTTCGTTTTCTTTTAACAAATCAACATTTGTTGAAGAACCTGGTATGATAACAAGTTTTTGAAGTGGTTGTCTTACTTTAATTTTTGAAGTCTTCCTCAGGGCTCTTCCCATGGAAGTAATATCAATAGCTGCTTCCATATCGTTTATGAGTTTTTCATCGATCAACTCTTCTTTTGGCTTTGGATAATCTGTAAGATGGACACTTTCAGGCATTTCGGGGAAGAAGGGTTTAACAAGCTTGCTATAAAGAGTTTCTGCCATAAAAGGAGTAAAAGGAGCAAGGATGTAAGTGAGTTTTACTAAGACTTCATACAGTGTAAGATAGGCAGATATCTTATCTAAGTCATGCGTTTCTTTCCAGAATCTACGTCTTGACCTTCGCACATACCAGCTTGAAAGGTCATCAACGAATTTCTGAATGTCCTTTGTAAGGGGGGTAATTTCAAACTTTTCAAATTTTTCGTAAACTTCTTTATTGAGATTTTCTACTCTTGCAATAATCCATCTATCGAGAATATGCCTATCTTTTACATCAATATAGGGGGTATCTTTTGGATTGAATCTGTCAAGATTTGCATACATTGCAAAGAAAGAGTAAACATTTCTTAAGGGAATTATAAATTCCTTTAGTGCATCATTAACCACATTTGGACCAAATCTTCTTGGAAACCAAGGAAGTGATGCCGTATAGATTGCCCATCTAAAGGCATCTGCACCTTGCATATTTAGTATTGACCAAGGATCAATAACATTGCCTTTAGATTTACTCATCTTTTGACCCTTCTCATCGAGAATAAGTTCAAGGCAAACAACTGTTTTATACGGTGAAACACCCTTTACGAGAGTTGAAATCGCCATTAAAGAATAAAACCATCCTCTTGTTTGGTCTATTGCTTCGGTGATAAAATCAGCAGGGAAGTTTTTTTCAAACTCTTCAACGTTTTCAAAAGGATAGTGTAGTTGAGCAAATGGCATTGATCCAGAATCAAACCACACATCTATAACTTCGGGTACTCTACTCATAGTGCCACCGCATTTTGGACACTTCAAATGAACTCTATCAACGTATGGCTTGTGAAGATCTATAGATTCATCAACATCTTCTATTGCTAATTCTTTCAACTCTTTAATACTGCCAACTGCTTCTACATGTCCACACTTTTCACACTTCCATATATTTAAAGGTGTGCCCCAGTATCTTTCCCTTGATAAGGCCCAGTCATTTATATTTTCAAGCCAGTTTCCAAACCTTCCGTGCTTGATTGATTCTGGAAACCAATTTACACTTTCGTTATTTTTTACAAGTTGCTCTCTTAAAGAGGACATCTTTATAAACCATGAGCCTTTGGCGTAGTATAGAAGAGGTGTGCCGCATCTCCAACAGAATGGATAATCGTGTTCGTAGAGTTCCTTTTTGAAAAGCAAGCCTCTTTTCTTGAGATCTTCAATAAGTAGAGGGTCTGCATCTTTTACAAATTTACCCTTGTATGGACCTTCTGTGAGTCTTCCTGCAAGATCAACAAGTTGTAGCATTGGCAAGTTGTAGGCGTTTGCAACATTTAAGTCATCTTCTCCAAAGGCGGGGGCAATATGCACTAAGCCAGAGCCATCTGTATTGGTTACAAAGTCAGCTAACACAACCCTAAACGATTTTTCTTCGTCTTCTTTTTTTAATTCAACGTATTTAAAGGGTGGATCGTATTTTAGAAAAGCAAGTTCAGAGCCTTTAAATTCTTTTAAAAGTGTGTAATCAGTTCCTTCGTGGCCAAGTATTTCATGGGCACGGGTTTTTTCAAGGATGAGTTTTTTACCGTCGTATTCTACAAGAATATACGTAAACTCAGGGTTAACTGCTACGGCAATATTTGAGGGAAGAGTCCAAGGAGTGGTTGTCCAAACAAGAAGGTTTGTTTCTGAAAACTTTTCATCTTTCACAGGGAAAAGCACATAGACAGAAGGATCTTTAACCTTTTTATAACCCAACGCAACCTCATGTGAGGAAAGGGTAGTGCCACAGCGAGGACAGTAAGGAACGACTTTGTGTCCTTCGTATAATAAACCTTTTTTGAAAACCTCTTTTAAAATCCACCAAATTGTTTCAATATAATAGTTTTCATAGGTTTTGTAGGCATTTTCCATATCAAGCCAGAAACCAATTCTATCGGTTGTTTTTTCCCAATCATCAACGTATTTCATAACCGATTCTTTACAAAGGGCATTGAACTTTTCTATACCAAATTCTTCGATTTCTTTCTTTGTATGGATGTTAAGCATTTTTTCTACTTCAATCTCTACCGGTAAGCCCTGTGTATCCCACCCGCCTTTTCTTGGCACATAATACCCTGTTAGAGATTTGAATCTTAAAACCGTATCCTTATAGATTCTTGAAAGACCGTGGTGAACACCAGGTTTACCATTTGCTGTCGGGGGACCTTCATAAAATACAAAACGAGGAGAGCCTTCCCTTATTTTAAGGCTTTTTTCAAAAATTTTATTTTCCTTCCAGAATTCTATAATTTTTTCTTCTTCCTGCGGAATATTTTTTATATCTTCAAGCTTCTTAAACTCCATTGCAAACCTCCAATTAGTATTATGTAAATTATATCATTATATTAAAAATTGCTCTATTAACAAAAAATTATTTTTTAATTTTTGATAATCTCTATCGTCCCTTGCTATTCTAAGGTAAGCTCCCTTTTATCATTTTGAATACCTCCCGACCACTTCGAGGCGATCGCTATTAATCATTCCGAATGTTAGCAAGAAACAATCTTGCGTTCTATACCGTTTTTGTCTTTCTGTCACTACTTGGTTATTCCAATGCAAAGCATCTCTCGGTAATACTAAAGAGGCAAAGCCCTTACTTTATCATTCCGAGTAGTAGCGAGAAATCTCATCCGTTTATCCTATACTGTCATTCTGCAATATTCTCCTTGCTTAAGCAAGTGCGGAGCCGAAGAATCTCATTCGTTTAATCATTGCTTTGGGGAAGTCTTAGGGGTGTGTTCCCTTTCTTTTTGATATTTAGGAAGCCGTGGGTTTCTTTTCCACTTTCTTTGTTACCAGTATATTTGCAGTGAATATGAATAAAAACTCTGTGAATTTATGTATCTATAGAGTCTAAAATGTTACTGAACTTTTACAGCAAATAAAAAGGCTTTTAACTGTTTCTAAAAAACTAAAAATATTTCAAAAAACATCTTGGTAATCTTCTATATTTTTGTTACATTATAGAAAAGCTTAAAAGTGCAGGAGAGTTACACAACCTATTGTGTAATATCCGAAGCAATAAATCCCTACAAGGGAGGACGACTGCTTGTGCTTGTAGATACTCTATTAACTAATGATAGGTATTTAATAGGTATGGAGTGTCGGGCGAGAGATCCTCGCCCTAATTTTTTAATTCAATTTTTCAAATCTAAGTTGTATATACTATTGTAATTGTTCTTGTAGAATCATCCCAATTTACTTCACAACCAAGAGACTCTGCAACAAACCC
>DYKR01000034.1 GCA_020722505.1 Caldisericum exile
GCCCCCGCTGTATTTGACTTCGAAAAACTCAAATGGATGAACCACAAGTATATTTCTCTATTAGACTCCGAAAAGATATACAATACTGCTCAGAGTATAGGGGTTAATTTTGGTAATAAACCAAAGGAGTGGTGGCTTGAGTTTATTGAATTGATGAAAGACCACTTTGACACCTTAAAGGATATAGAAAACCTTTCTTCTCAAATATTCACGCCGTATGAATTAAAAGAAGAGATAGTTAACGAACTTAGAGATCCTCAAATAAAATCACTTTTGGCAACTTTTAAAGAAAAACTGGAAGCACTAACAACTTTTAACAAGGATACAATCCTTGATACTATTAAACAAATAGGTAAAGAACTCAAAATTAAAGGAAAAGCCCTATACTTTCCTCTAAGACTTGCAATAACAATGAGTGAGCAGGGAATTGAAGTGCACGAGTACGTATATTTTATTGGAAAAGAAGAAGCTATTTCAAGGCTTAACAAAGTTTTGGAGGTGTTGGATGCTTAAAATCTATAATGACTTAACAAGAAAACTCGAAACCTTCACAACAAGAGAACCTAACAAAGTTTACATGTATGTATGTGGGCTTACTCCTTATGATTATGCTCATGCAGGGCATGGGAGATCTGCTGTTGTGTATGATGTGATGCATAGGTATTTGGTTTATCTTGGTTATGAAGTAATCCATATTTCCAACTTTACAGATATTGACGATAAAATCATATCGAGGTCAAATGAATTAAATATCAATTTTAAAGAACTTTCAGAGCACTATGCCTCAATTTACCTTGAGGACCTTAAAAGACTAAACGTTTTGCCACTTTTTGCCTACCCTAGAGCAACAGAATTCATATCTGAAATTATTGAGATGGTTAAAGGACTTTTAGAAAAAGGGTATGCATATGAAATTTCCGATGGTATTTATTTTGATGTTTCTAAATTTAAAGACTATGGTAAGTTATCACACCGTAATGTTGAGGAGTTGCAAGTTGGTGCAAGGGTTGAAGTAAATCCAGAGAAAAGAAACCCACTTGATTTTGCTTTATGGAAAAAAGCAAAAGAAGGAGAGCCTTCTTGGGATAGTCCATGGGGTAAAGGGCGACCTGGTTGGCATATTGAATGCTCTGCAATGACTTTAAAAATCCTTGGTAATTCTTTTGATATACATGGTGGTGGCGATGACCTTATATTTCCACATCACGAAAATGAAATTGCTCAATCTGAAGCTTTTACTGGTGTAGAGCCCTTTGTAAGATTTTGGGTGCATAATGGTATGCTAACCGTTGATAAAGAAAAGATGAGTAAATCCTTAAAAAACTTTTTTAATCTCCACACTTTACTTGAAAATTACGATGGAGAGATAATCCGTTTGTTCTATATATCAGTTTCCTATAGAAAGCCACTAAATTTTGACTTGGAGAGTTTGGAGATTGCAGCCAAAAACTATAGTTATTTACATAATAGTTACCTTGAACTTAAAAATTATCTTTCAAAGGATAATCCATCTTCCATTACTTTACAGGAAAGAATTTCTAATTGGAAAAAGCAATTTTTTGAAGCAATGGATGATGATTTTAATACTCCTGTTGCAATTTCTGTTCTCTTTGACATTTTTAAATTTTTTAATGCACATAAAGATGAAATTGGAAAAGAAGACTTGCAACAATTGGATAATTTCCTTAAGGATGTATTTTTTATTTTAGGCTTCGATAGAATTGGGGAACATAGGAGTATAGATTCTTCTTTAAAAGAAAAACTTAAAAATTATTTTGATTCACTTAAAGAAATTGAGGAGTTAAAGCAATTAATGGAAGGCTATAATTTTGGGGATGCAAAAGATATTATCAACGCTTTAATTGAGTTAAGAAACACTCTAAGGAAAGAGAAAAAGTTTCAACTTGCAGATGAATTAAGAAATGATTTAAAAACATTGGGTATAGTTTTGGAAGACACAAAAGAGGGAACAAAATATAGATTAGAGGCTACAAATGGATAAAGTTAAAGACGAATACTTTATCATTGGGAAAAACACAGTTTTAGAAGCATTAAGGGCACATTACCCTGTAAAGTCTCTTATCCTTGATGAAGATATTGATAAAAAAGATGGAATAATTAGAAATATTTTTTCACTTGCAGATAGAAACGGTATACAAATCTATTTTAGAGATAAAAGTTGGTTTGATAGGCGTTTTAAAACAACAAATCATCAAGGTGTCGTTGCAATAGGCGGTAGTTTTGTTTATGCAGATATTAATGAGCTTAAAATAAAAAAGGATTCTATATTTCTTATTCTTGACAGAATCCAAGATCCGCATAATTTAGGTGCGATCATAAGAACAGCAGAAGGCGCCGGGGTAAAGGATGTATTTATACAAAAAAAGGAGTCTTGTGAAGTTACCGAGACTGTAATGACTGTCTCTTCGGGGGCTGTCTTTCACATGCGGATTTACAAGGTTGCAAACATCATACAAGTTATAAGGTATTTGAAGGAAAAAGGTGTTTGGATTATTGGAACCGATGTGGATGCTAAAGAGAACTATTTTGATGTTGAGTATTCACACCATCCTTTTGCAGTTGTTGTGGGTAACGAAGGGGAAGGTGTTAGGAGTGGCATTCTTAAAGAATGTGACCACGTAGTTAAGATACCTATGTTTGGTAAAGTGAATTCCTTAAATGTGTCTGTTGCAACTGGTATTGTCCTATTTAAAATTATTGAAGAAAAACTGAAAAATGGAGAATTACAGTAACATTAAAGATTTAATTAAACTTGCAAAAGCCCACGATCGACAAGCTCAAGAAACAATCATATCGCTTTATACTCCTTTTATAAAAAGGATTGTAAGATATTACGGTCTTTTTTTGTCTAAGGAAGATAGAGAAGATCTTTTTATTGAAGCTCTTTTTGCAACATTAAAAACTATAGATTATTACAGTGAAAATGTTGGTAGATTTGAAGACTTTCTCTTTATCAATATAAGAAATCGTATTCTTGATATTTTAAAGACTCGTAAAGTTGAAGTCCCAATTGAAAACGTCCTTTCTAAAACCTCTAATTTTTTAGATGATATAAACCTCAAAGAAGAAATTGAAGAATTTGAGGATACTTTAACAGAAAATGAGCTTGAAGTTTTCAAGTTGTATTTAGAGGGTTTAAAAATTTCCCAAATAGCTTCTTACCTTAACAGAAATTATAAATCGGTAGATAATACGCTTCAACGGATTAAGAAAAAAGCAAAAAAATTCATGGAGAGTATTTAAAATAACTTTGCGCCTTCCCGGTTATTTTAAGGATTTAAGCCTTACAGTGTCATTCGTAGGCAAAGCCCCGCAGGGTCATTCTGCACTCTTTTCCTTTCGTAAGTAAGTGCAAAGCTCCAGCTGTCATTCCGAGCGGTAGCGAGGAATCTTGCCGTTTATGCTTTCGGAGGAGCATTGACGTTGATAAAGTCAAGTGGAAGCGTCTTTTTTGCTTTTATGTAGTCATTCTGAGGCGAAGCCGAAGAATCTCCTCTTTTATGTTTTAGTAGAAGGGAGCCTTGAGGGGATGTTGTTTAGCCTTGTCGTCATTCTGACGAGCAAATTTACCCCTGCCGTCATTCTGACGAGGCGGCTTTTGCCGAGGAAGAATCTCAAATTCGAGGGGTGAAAGTCCCCCCTCGACGCTCCCCCAAAAAAAGATCCTTCGCTAGAGTTCACACTGAGCGAAGCGAACGTGCTCAGGATGACGCGGAAGGATGGGAAGGAGTCTTGAAAGAGTTCCTTTTCCTTTCTCAACTTAAGGAAGAATCTCATCCGTTTTTCTTCGAGAAATACACCATCTTTTCCATTTTTCAATGTTTTGTGCTTTTACCAAT
>DYKR01000035.1 GCA_020722505.1 Caldisericum exile
ATGTCCCAACCACCTGAACCAAACGAGGAGGTTTGCCCTGCAATAATATAACCAGAATCAAGAGTTTTTTGGATAGAACTTGCATGGTCATCACTTTTGCCACCATAAGTTTTTGCCCATGATGCAGGATTGTTTGATTGAGATAAGATAATAGCATTATTTAGTTGTTTAAATGGAAAATCCCCTACCTCAAGTTGAGCATGACTTACTGAACCTAAAGGCAAATCAAAAGCTTTTGCTACAATATTAGCATCTTTTGAAATAATATTTAAGGCGTTTGTTTTTACTTGGGAAAAAAATAACCCATAAGAAGACGGTACTAAGTAAACAAAAAAACAAATCAAAATTAAAAGTATAATAATGTGTTTCATCTTCACTCCTTATAAATTGTTATTTATTGCACAAATAGTTTTCTACTTACATTATACAAAAAAATAACTTTTCAAAAACTTTTAATATTTACAAAAAGCGTCTTCTATGAAACTCTTTTAAGTGAATCATTTTTCCAAAGCAAATAAGTTTTGATAAAAGATCTTTTTGATAATTTTAAAAATTTTTTAGGTTTATCATCTGTTATTAAGTTGATAAAAATAACAATTAGTAATAAAATAAAAGTAGAAGGAGGTAAAAAATGTTAATGTATATTTTGTATGTAATTTTAATCGCATTTGTTATTTCGGTTGCCTCTAAATCGGTAATCATTGTCCATCAGGCAACAGCAGCAATTATAGAAAGACTGGGGCAATTTTCAAGGGTTCTTACTCCGGGATTGCATGTAATAATTCCTTTTTTTGAAAATGTGAAAAAGATAGTTGATCTTAGGGAACAAGTGTGGGACTATCCATCACAGGAAATAATTACAAAGGATAATGTTGTAGTTAAAATTGACAACGTCATGTACTATATGGTGATTGATCCTGTTAAGGCAGTTTATGAAGTGCAAGATGTTGATCAAGCCATCTTAAAACTCACTCAAACTGCTATAAGAAATGTATGCGGCAACCTAACACTTGATGAACTTCTTACCTCAAGGGAAAAGATTAACGAAACCTTGAGGCATGACTTAGATGTTGCAACAGATCCATGGGGAATAAAAGTTAGTAGAGTTGAAATTAAATCAATTATGCCACCACCTGAAATACAAGAAGCAATGACAAAACAAATGAAAGCAGAGAGGGATAAAAGAGCAACTATTCTTGAGGCAGAAGGCGTTAAACAAGCTGCCATTCTTAAGGCTGAAGGTGAAAGACAAGCGAAAATCCTCAGTGCAGAAGGAGAAAAACAAGCACAGATCCTTAAGGCTGAAGGTGAGGCACAGGCAATCGTTACTGTTGCAAAAGCAAGAGGAGAGGCAGTGGAAGTTTACTTTACAGGTATACACAAAGGCAACCCCACAAAAGATATCATTGCAATTAATTACCTTGACACTCTAATGAAAATAGCAGATGGAAAATCAACAAAGATATTCCTCCCGTATGAATCATCGGCACTACTTGGTTCTTTGGGCACAATTAAGGAGATATTTAAAGAAGAAAATGATAACAAAGAATTAGGTAAGTAAAAGGAACTAAATATGAAAGAAATAACAATTACTTGGGTAATTATTGCCGTTATCTCCCTTATTGTCGAAATTATAACTCCTACCTTCTTTGCAATCTGGTTTAGTGTGGCTGCAATCATCGCTCTAATTTTTAATTTTTTAGAAGTGAGCTTACCTATTCAAGTCGTTATTTTTATACTTACTTCTTTAGCGCTAATTTTAGCATCTGAATTCATCCTAAAAAGAAAATTCAACCTCATTAAAAAGCCTTACAAGACAAACGTGGAATCTATTATCGGAAAAATTGGTTTTGTAACAAAAGAGGTAGGAGATATAAATCACGATGGCGAAGTGTTTATTTATGGCAAATACTGGACTGCAATAAGTGAAGATGGCAAACCAATCCCTGTAAATAAAAAAGTTATTGTTGTAAGGATAGAAGGAGTAAAACTAATTGTAAAAGAGGTAGAAGAGTAGGTTCTATTTAAAAAACACTTTAGATTAGAAATTAGAGAAACAATAATACCGCTAAATAATGTAGGATACTTCCTCCTATTACAAAGAAATGCCATACAAAATGGTTGTATCTGTAATTTTGTAAAGCGTAAAAAATAATTCCAAATGTATAAACAAGCCCTCCTGCAATGAGCAGTATTAAACATCCTTTGCTTATATTCATTACAAGCGTTTTAAAAGAAAAAACAACCAAATACCCCATTATTAGATAACTTAAAGTAGAAAGAACGGGAAATCTACCAACAAAGAAAATCTTTAAAATCATAAAGATAATTGCAATTAGCCAAACTGCAATGAAAATACGAAATCCAAGTTCTCCTTTGATGCCTAAAAGAGAAAATGGTGTATAAGTCCCTGCAATTAAAAGGTAGATTGCTGAATGGTCTAAAAGCCTTAAAAAATACTTAACCTTTTCACTTTTTACGTTGATGTAAAAAGAATGGTATAAAGTTGAAGCCGAATACAACAAAACAAGAGTAATTCCAAAAACTAAATACGAAAATAAAGCAACTTGATTATTACTCTTTACGCCTTTAATAATAAGGAGCACTAAACCTGCAATACTTAAAGCAGTCCCTACGCCGTGAGTAATGCTATTTCCGATTTCTTCTTTTCTATACAATTGCTTTTCTTTGAACCTCATACTGAATTATACTCTAAAATTAAAAAGTGCCTAAGCTGTGGAATAATCAAAGCCCAGGCACTTTACTTACTTATTTAATTTAAATTAAGAGATTATTTTTTCTTCTTTCGTAAGTAATACCACTTGCACAACCACCTTAACATCATTCCCATGCCAAATAGAAAACCACCAATAATCTGAGCTAACGGCACAAAAGGAAGTGGATTTAACTTTATCCAACCAAGTGATGCTGCAAGTTGAAAGCCAATAGTTTCTACAAGGATTGCAAGAACTGCCATTTTAAAAAGATAATTATCTTTAGTTAACTTAACGTTCTTATTGCTGAGTTAAAACACATTCTACTTCTCTGTAAAACTACACCGAAAAGAATACCAACCAAAAGACCTTGTAGTCTTGGGTCCATCGAATACCTCCTTTAAACTTTTTTAATAAGGATTCTCCATTCGCTTCGCCCGATTTCTTCAATAGAAATAACTTCTCCACCAACTTCTTTAACACCTTCTGGGATCCTTTTCTTAGAAAGTGCACAATCAATCAATACTTCAACGACTTCTCCTGACTTCATCTCCTTAAGTTTTCTCCTTGTGTCTACATCAGGAATTGGACACACCTCACCTCTTTCGTCTAACGTGTAGTTAGGCTTAATTTCGTTACTCATCTTAATAACCCCCTTTCTGGATTAATTTGA
>DYKR01000009.1 GCA_020722505.1 Caldisericum exile
ATGTCCTCGGGATAACGAGGTAGAGAATAACGGAGAAACTCTTTAGAATGGCTCAGAGGAGACAATTATATCAACGGCAAATGGTTTAGCTTATCTATAATTTCTTTAATAATGTAAGGAGGGGTTGAGGTCCCAGAGAGAATACCAATAGAAGCGCACTTTGATAATTCATTGAAATTTAATTCAAAAGCATCTTCTACAAAATAAGTGTTTTTATTAACGCTTGAAGCAATTTCAACAAGCCTACGTGTATTTGAGGAATTCTTTCCACCTACAACAATAACACAATCAACTCTTTTTGCAATATCGTTTGCTTCATTTTGCCTTTTTACCGTCTCTGGACAAATCGTATCAAAAAACCTAAATTCAAAAGAGTGTCTTAAAAAAAATTCGGAAACTTTCATAACAAGGTCCTTTGAAATAGTAGATTGGGAAACAAGGGCAACTTTAGGAAAAACTTCATTTTCTAAAGTTTCTAATTCGCTTGTATTTGATACAACCAAAAGCAACTTATCTTCTGCTATACTACTCAAAACCCTTGTCTCACGGTGGTGCTTTTCTCCTACTATGACTATTTTATATCCATTTTCTTTTAACATTTTAATGAGGTTTTCTGTTCTCAAAACAAAGGGACATGTTACATCAACAATTTTCTTAAATCTCTTCTGTAAAGCGTTTATTTCGCTTTCCGTTGCTCCATGCGCAGGAAGGACAATAATCTCATTTGAATCGTCTTCCTTTACTTCTTTTACTCCAAGCGATCTTAACCTTCCCATCTCGGCCTCGTTATGGAGTATAGCATCAAGCGTATAAACATTTTTGTAAGCTTTTGTAAGGTTTTCTACCTTTGAAATGGCACTCTCAACCCCCGAGCAAAAACCAGTTGTGCCTAAAATTATGGTAGGTGTTCTAACTTTTCTATGCATTCTTTAATTTGCTCCATAAGATAGTTTGTTGCTTTTTCATAGTAATCTTTTTCGTTTGGATCAAATACTTCGTATGGATAAAAGGGTTTACCTATATAAACTGCAAGTTTTGTCCTTTTTACATGAATGAATTTTCTACCAAGGCCAACAATACCCACAGGGATAATCGGCACTTTTGCAACTGTTGCAATGTATATTGCTCCCCTCTTCCCTTTTAAAAGTTCTCCTGTTCTTGAGCGAGTGCCCTCTGGAAAAAGAAGAAGAGGTCCTTTTTTAAGTGCTTCAATTGCATTTTCTATAGAGGTTTTACTTACTGCACCCCTATCTACGGGAAACCCTCCAAGTGATCTTAAAATTAAAGAGGTAAGTTTATTTTCAAAAAGCTCCTTTTTTGCAAAGGAATACATCTTCTTTGGAAGTATAGACCCTATAAGGGGTATATCAAGCCAATGCGTATGATTAGGGGAAACAATAAAATTCGTAGCAATGTTTAAATTCTCATAACCAAAAACCTTTAAGTTATAGAAGATTTTAAAATAAATCTTAGATATTATTTTTAGAATGCTGTAAAGCATACTCCTTAGCCTTCATAAACGTTAAAATTAGTTCTATTACTTCTTCTACGGTTTTATCTGTTGTATCTATTACATACGCATCTTTTGGAACTATTAGAGGCGCAATAGACCTACTTGAATCAACCATATCACGCAATTTTAAATTCTCGTAAACTTTTGAAAATGTTGTCTCAACACCGTTTGCTATAAGTTCTTTAAACCTCCTTTTGGCTCTTTCCTCTAATGTTGCCGTAAGAAAAACTTTTAAAAAAGCGTCCTTTAAGACTACACTTCCTATATCACGTCCTACCATCACCACATTTTTATTAGATGCTATGTTTCTAAGTATGCTTGTTATACTTTCTCTGATAGATGCATCTTCCGATACAGGAGAAACGAGCTCATCAACCATTTGTTGTCTTAGTAAATGAAGAGGAAACTCTAACCCATCTACATAGAGTTTGCCATCTTTAAAGTCTATACTAATCCCACTAAGAGCTTCTTTATACTTATCTTTACTGAGTTTTGCCATACCGAGTAAAGGGTCCTTATTTAATTCAATAACCCTGTAGGTTGCAAATCTATAAAATAAGCCCGAGTCAATAAACTCGTAGTTTAATTTTTTTGATAGGATTTTTCCAACGGTTGTCTTGCCAGATGAAGCAACTCCATCAATTGCAATGTGTCGAACTTTCATAATCAGAAATTTTATCAACCCTTCTTTTGTGCCTTCCACCTTGGAACGTTGAACTCAAAAAAGTTTTTACAATTTCTTTTGCAACTTCTTCACCTATAACCCTTCCACCCATACAGAGAATGTTTGCATCGTTATGTTCTCTTGAAAAACGTGCAGTAAATAAGTCATTACAGAGTGCAGCCCTAATGCCTTTTACCTTGTTTGCAGAGATACTCATCCCAATACCTGTGCCACAGATAAGTATTCCAAATGGAAATTCCCCACTACTCACTAAATTTGCCACTTTAAATGCGTAATCTGGGTAATCTACACTTTCTTCTGTAAATGTGCCAACGTCTTCTACTTCAAAACCTTCTGTCAACAAAAAATGCTTTATAATTTCTTTCAATCTAAAACCTGCATGGTCGCTTCCAATTGCAATTTTCATTTTTTACCTCCCAAAGACGTCTTTACCTTTGATAAAAAGTTAAGAGTATAATTTAAAGCAATTTTAAATATCTCGCCTTTTAAAAGTAAGCCAATTACCACATAGATTATAAAAAGAATTGCACCAAAACCAATACTAACAAAAAATACTTTTAAGGCATGCTCTTTTAAGGGTATGAAAAAGTTCATAAAATATGCCAAAACTCCGATAACCAAACCAGATAATAAGCCCTTACCTGTCTCTTTAGCAAGGTAATTAATAAAATCCCTTTCAAAATAATTCTTACCTCTCCCGTAGAGTATGTACTGAACTAAACTCACATAAGTTACCAGTGTTGTTGCAAGAGCAATACCGGGAGCTCCCATAAACTTTGCAAAGACGATATCAAGGACCAAATTCAAAAAAACACTAACCAAACTAATACGCATAGGTGTTTTGGTATCTTTAAAAGAGAAGAAAGACCTTCTGAATAAATCTGCAAGTGAAATCCCTAAAAGACCCAACGAATACATGGAAACATTTGCCTGAGTTAAAAGTGCAGATTGTTCGTTAAACGCTCCTCTTTGGAAAATTACCCTTACAATTGCAGGTGCCCACACAACAAAGAAAACTGTAAAGGGTATATTTACAAACACCAAGACAAAAAATGCCTTTTTAAATAGTTGCATGTAATCTTTACTACTGTTTGATATTGCATGTTGTGAAAGTGTTGGGTATACAGCAGTTGTAATTGACAAGGCAATAAGAGAGTAAGGAATGAGAAATACAGTTTGCGCATAAGAAAGCGAAGCAATCGCTCCATAGGGAAGATAGGATGCAACAGTTTTATCGATGATCTGGTAAAGAACACTTAACCCTGAAACAACTACTGCAGGAAGCATAAGATTTGTAAACTCTTTTATTAAAGGCCAATCAATGTTTTTCAAATTGTATATCCTAAAAAACTTCCACCTAAAGAACAGAAAAGAAAAAAGCATGAGAAAGTAAACCAAACCAAAGAAATCTTGCCCTAAAACTCTACTGTATATACCAATTGAAGGTGTAAGTAAAACAATGGCAATGGGTATCACAATATTTGCAATGAGACCTGTTAATGCTGGATACAAAAATTGTTTTTCTGCTTGAAAAACACCCGTAAGGAAACCTGACGAAACATTCAAATACCCAAAAATCGCAAGCACCTTTACAAAGTTAGAGGCGTAAGATAACCTTAAGGAAGTAAAACCTGAAGCAACTATCTTTACGAAAAACGGACTAAACAGTATCAAAAGAAGTGTTAATACCATTAAGACAATACTATAAATGAAGAATATCTGGTTTACAAGGATTTTTTCTTTTTTTTCTTCCTTTTTTTCTCCGTAAAGCCTTATGATAATTGTCTGCGCGCCAGTTGCAAACAGCCCAAGAATCATATTAGGGATGATTAATGCAACTTCAAAGGCGTCCATCTGAGGGGATGTGCCAAAGTATTTTGCAGTAAGCATATCCCTTACATAACCAACGATCTTACTTAAGAAGGCAATAACAGAGGATATAATTGCTGCTTCTTTAATTGTCTGTTTTCTAAGTATCCTTTTTCTATCCATGATTATTTAGAAGATTTTCTAAAATTTCGTAAAGTTGTTTAAATCTATTTTCCCAGGAAAATTGTTTTGCAAATTCGGTTCTTTTAATTCTTGTTTCTAAAGAATCCTCCTCTATTGCAATTTTTAGTTTTTCCATGAAATCTTCTTTTGTGCTTCCCACATAGATGTACGGGTTTTCTATGTTTCCAATAGGGGTAGAGACAACAGGCACCCCAGAAGCAAGGTATTCGTAGGCTTTTAGAGGGTCAACCTTCTTTGTAAGGTCGTTTACTTTAAAAGGAATGATAGAAGCAGCCGATTCCCAAAGAATTGGTGAAAAGTCTTTTTGGTCAAGTTTACCTAAAAACTTTATATTGCTATTTTCTTTAAGGAGTTTATTCAAGGAAAGAGAGCCAAAACCAATCAATAAAAATTCGTATTCTTTCAAGTTTTGTGCTAAAAATTCTAAAAGTTCTAAATCAAACCACTCTGATAGTGCACCTACATAGGTGATTTGTTTTTTTATTTTTAAAGCCTTTACATTTTCAAGCCAAGAGGAAAACAACTTGTAATCAACACCATTTGGTATCACATAGGGGTCTTTTCCAAACTTAACAATTTTCTCTTTAAGTGCCTTACTCCCCGTTACAATAACGGCATCTGAAAGTGCAACAGTTTTCTTTTCTAACTCGTTAACGTAATCTGGGTTAATGAGGCCTGGGAAGTTTGCATGGTCATCAACACAATCGTAAATTATTGAGCTTTTAAAATTACTCAGTATATCTGGGAAAAACGGCATGTAGTTAAAGACAACTAAAGGCTTAAAAGAAATCTTTTCAAGAGTAGAATTAATGTGATTATAAAATATTTTTTGGTCTACTGCATTGAGGGGTCTGTATTTTTTAAAAAATGGCAAGATGGGGAAGCTTCTTAACACATAAAAATTGTCGTTTAACTTCTCTAAAGTTCCAAGTTTTTCAAATTTTGGCCTTTTAAGATACGCAAGGTATGTATGAGGCGATTCTACATACACCACCCTAAAACCAGATTCAGATAGAAATTTTGAAAATCTTGTTTTTCTTGATGGAAAACTATTAAACCTATTCGATGAAATAAATAGTATATCTTTACTCATCAATCACCTCGGATAAGGCGGAGATAAGCCAAAAATTCGATGTTAAGCCCCATACGTTGAAGAGGTTTTCAACAAACATATGCACTAAAATTGCAAAAAGGGAAGCCCCTAAAAATAGGTAAATGGACTTTCTTCTATCAAGGAATTTAATAAAGTAATTTACAAAACCATAAAACACCCAAAGAAGAAAAGAAACAATACCCAAAAACCCCGTTTCTGCAAAGACGTTAATGTAAACGCTATCCATTGATGTATAAGAAAAATAACCGTATTTTTGTGCTGCAGATCCACCAAAGGTGCCAAGCCCCGTGCCAAAAAGAGGGTGTTCAAAGCCATTACCAACTCCATACTTCCACCTAAAAAGTCTTCCACCTGCTTCAAGGCTTTTTTGGATATAACTTGGATCAATAAGGGAAAACACTCTTAACCTCAATATAGGCACATTAAATAAAGTAATACCCAAAAGTAATATAAGCCCAATACCTACAACTGGCGAAACCACTAAAAAAGCTAAAAATAGAGATGAAAACCCACCAATCCAACCACCCCTTGAAAAGGTAAGAAACAACCCAAAAACTATTCCCAAAGTAAGGACGCTATAAAATGCTTTTTTAAGATTGTTTTTCTTCTCCAAGATTAAATAAACGGCTACCGGCAAACCAATTTCAAGGTATCCTGCAAGGATGTTGGGGCTATTAACAACAGAAAATGCTCTTGTGTAGATACTGCTTCTCTCAAGTTCTTTATCTACCCACATTGCTGGGGTAGGCACTTTTACAATGTATTGGTAAATTCCATGAAAACCCAAAAGTGCAGTTGAAATAACCAAAGTTTTTAGGTAAAATTCTACTTCACTTTTTGTAGGATTGATTAAGTAGATTCCAATAAACACAATAAATGGCTCTAAAAACAACCTTAACTGGTGCTGAAATGCAAGAAAAAGGTAGTTATTAAAAACAAAACTAAAGATTGCGACAGTTGTAAAAAGTATGCCGAATAAAACCGTTGGAAGATTCAACAGTTCTTTCAAACGTCTATAACCAAGAAGAATAGAAAAAAATAAAAAAGCAAAAATTAGTAAATCATCCCATACACTCCCTAACTTTGGGACTTTTTTTAAAAAATAATTCACCCACGGGTAGAATGCAAAAATAAACAAAAATATCTTTCTTAGGTAAGAATTTATTTTATCCATATTACTTAACTTCTTTTACAGTAACAACAGTCACCCAGAATTTCCAGTTATTCCCGTAAAGAGCAAGGTGTGCCCCTGCCATAATGAGGTCTTTTCCGTAAGGGTATGCCCATGCGTATTTTTTATCAACTGATTTTGCAACTATATAAACATCTTTTAGTTTTGAGGTATTTTCCACATAGAGGCGATTCTGATCATAGTAAACATACTTTGCTTCACTTGGGACAACTTTTACATCTGTTACAGTAAAACACTTTTTACCTTGAGAATCATAAATTGTATCTCCAATTTTTACCATTTCTGCAGTTTCGGGTAATATTGCCTCTGCAAGGAAAGTTGCCTCTATATAATTGCCTTGTGCAAGAATCTCCTTATCTTTAGGGTTTAGAATCTTATAAAGCCCCAAAATCACTGCAATCACAAAAACAACCAAAATAACCATAACCAATGTCTTTTTAAACATTTTGCACCTCCAAACTTCCTTTTATACCGTCAACTACCCCATTTAAAAAATTTTTTAGAAAAACTCCTCTATTATCGTAAAATAACAAAATCGAAATTAATCTTTTAAAGAAAAACACAGGTAAAAATACAAAATAAAAGTTAAGTGGTTTTAAAAACTTTTTTTGAACGTATACGTTATTTCTTGTGCCAAGATACATCCTAAAAGGACGTCCTGAAAGAATATTAAACGTCCTTCCAAAAATTTTAACGTGTTTTCTAAATTCAACAGGGTGGAAAATTTTACTTTTTGTAATTGAAAATCCTCTATAACCCTTGCTTCTACACCTTAAAACAAATTCCGTATCGTCATACCAACCCCACAATTTCCCGTTAAAAGTGCCTACGTCTTGTAAAACTTCTTTGGGAATAAAAAGCCCGTTCATTGGAGCAATATCGTATTCAAAGTATTCCTCTCTAAATAAGGTATCTTTTATTTTTGAAGTAAGTCCTGTATCTGGATTGTATTTAAGAAAATTATACATAGGCTTTGAAAACTCAAGGTCAGTGTATGCAACAGAACTTAAAAAAATTCTTCCATTTTTTGATTTCAGTTCTTCATAGTATTCTAGTAAAGTTAAAAGTGCACCCTCTGAAACAATCACATCGTCATCAAGCATCCAAACGGCTTCATAATCTTTTTGAAGTGCAAAGTTTTGTCCTGCTTCAGCACCTCCTGCAGGGCCAAGATTTTTCTCAAGTTTTAAATAAAAAATATCCTTATGGTTGTTTTTAATAAAATCTTCTGTTGAATCTTTTGAAGCATTATCCACAACAAGGATATCAGGCACAAATAAACCACTTTTCAAACTTTCAAGACATTTTTTCAGTAACTCAACTCTATTATACGTAATAACTATTGCAAGAACTTGCATCTACATTCTTTCCTTTTTCTCTATACCCATTAGATCAAAGAGGAAAGAAAGCGCAACAAGTGAAACCTGCACGATAAGATAACGTTTTGTTCGGTTTAATACGTTTTCCTCTTTTAAAACAGGGTAGTTCTGGTAAAAGTGGTTGATGTTTTCTGCAAGGTCAAGTGCGTAATTGGGGATTCTATGGATTGAATAGTCAACACTAATATCATCAAGAACTGAGTTAAGATAAAATATTTTGTTTAGGATTACTCTTTCAACTTCGTTAAAAGATGCCTTAGTAAACACATTTTCAATATCATCAAAAACAGTGCCCCTTTTCTTTGCTTCTTCAATGATGTTATGGAGTCTTGCATAAGTATACTGAAGATAATACACAGGATTGTCAACGGATTGCTTCTTTGCAAGGTTAATATCAAAGTTTAAGTGTGTGTCTACACTTTTCATTAGGAAAAAGAAACGGGCTGCATCTTTTTGAACTTCATTTATAAGTTCCGATAGGGTATAGAACTTCCCCGTATGTTTAGACATCATCACCTCAACACCATCTTCAAAAAGATGGACTACCTGGTAGAGAACAACATCAAGAAAATCTGGGTCAATGTTAGAAGCCTTTAAAAGTGCTTTCATTGTAGCAACATGCCCAAAGTGATCCTGCCCCCATACATCTATCACTTTTGAATAACCTCTATTGAACTTATCTATGTGGTAGGCAATATCCGTAAGTGTATAGGTAGGCTCACCTGTTGAACGCACTAATACCCTATCCTTATCATCATTAAACAGTGTAGCTTTAAAATAGTATGCACCGTCACTCTTATAGATATAACCTTTATTTAAAAGGTCTAAAAGGACTTTTGTAAGTTTTTCTTTGAGTTTTAAAGTGGGATCAACCTCCACATCAACTCCCTCATAAAGAGAAGATTCAAAAAATATGTTATCAAAAGAAACTCCAAACCTCTTAAGTGTTTTTAATATACTTTCTATTTTAAAGGATGTGGATTGTTTTAAAACTTTAATATCATCTGTCTCTTCTCTAACTTTTCCAAAAAGTAAAAAAACACCTATATTTTTAAAGGCTTCAATTACCGAATCATTATCGTAGTTTAAAAACTTATCTTTAAAAACCTCGTAAATTTTATCCGCAATGTCTTTTATGTATTCCCCTTTATAGCCTTCGTCACTTAAACTTTTTTCAATGCCAAATCTCTTTAGGTAAAAGTAGAGGACTGATTCAGCAAAAAGGTCCATTTTACTTCCGGCATCGTTTACGTAGTATTCTCTTTGCACACGGCATCCTCTTGTCTCTAATACCCTTGCAATCGTATCTCCTATGATTCCACCACGTCCATTTCCCACATGTAGTGGTCCTGTTGGATTTGCAGAGACAAATTCTACTTGGATACTGTTTCCATTATTTTCTAAAATAAAATAGTTTTCTCTTTTTTCAAGGAGGCTTTTAACAAACTCTGAATAGAACTTACTACTTACCTTGATATTTATATAACCATTAACATTTGAGATACTCTCAATAAGGTCTGTTTTTATACAATTTATAAGGTCATCTGCAACGAGTTTTGGAGATTTTTTAAAAACTTTTGCAAGTTTAAAAGCAATGTTAATGGTAAAATCCCCAAAACTTTCTTTTGTAAGTAAAACCTTTACACTTTCACTTACTTCCAAAATTTGAAGGCACTCTCTGAGTGCCTTCTTTATTAAACCTTCAAAGCTATAGATATCCATTTTATTCCTTGTATGTTAAGATAGGCTCCTTGGTTGCTTTTACTTCATCAGGCCTACTTATGTATGTATTGTGAGGTGCTTCTTTTAACAATTCGCTTGATGTTTTTGCCTCCTCTGAAATTTTTATCATTGCTTCAATAAAGGCATCAAGTGTTTCTTTACTTTCGGATTCTGTTGGTTCAACCATTATTGTTTCTTCTGCGTAAGGTTCGAAGTGCGGGAAATAGATTGTAGGTGGATGGAAGCCGTAATCCATAAGTCTTTTTGCTATATCAAGTGTTTTTACTCCAAATTCTTTATAATCTCTTCCTGTAAGGACACATTCGTGCATACAGAATCTATCGTAGGGAGACCTAAAGTCCCCTTTCAATTTTTTAAGGATGTAATTTGCATTAATAATTGCTGCTTTTGAAACTTCCTTTAAACCATCTGCCCCCATGGTAAGTATCCAAGCATAAGCCTTTACAAGCACGGTAAAATTACCAAAGAAAGCCCTAACCTTACCAATTGTTTTTATTGGCTCTTCAAAACCAAAATAATCTTTGCATTTACATACAAGTGGGTAAGGCAAAAAATCAACAAGGTGCTTTTTAACTCCAACTGCACCTACTCCAGGACCACCTGAACCGTGTGGTGTTGAAAAAGTCTTATGCAAGTTTAAGTGCACTATATCAAAACCAGCTTCAGAAGGACGCACAATTCCTAAAAGTGCATTCAAATTCGCTCCATCGTAGTAGAGTAAGCCACCCGAACTGTGGATAACTTCTGCAATCTTCTGTATTTCTCTTTCGAATAAGCCTGCCGTATTTGGATTTGTTAGCATTAAGCCCGCGGTATCTTCATCCATCTTTTGGACAAGGTCGTTTAGATCAACATTACCAACTTCGTTTGATTTTACTTCTACTACTTGAAAACCTGCCATCGCTGATGACGCTGGATTTGTTCCATGTGCTGAATCGGGAATTAACATCTTGTGCCTTGGTTTGCCCATATCTTCAAAATACTTTCTCATGATAAGGGTGCCAACAAGTTCTCCATGGGCACCTGCAGATGGAAGCAAGGTAAATCTATCCATACCTGTTATTTCTTTAAGAGACTCCTCAAGCTCATACATAAGTTCAAGATTTCCCTGCACAAATTCAAGGGAAGATAAGGGGTGAGCATTTACAAAATTGTCAAAACTTGCAATTATTTCGTTAACTTTCGGGTTGTATTTCATTGTGCAAGAACCAAGAGGATAAAACCCATCATCAACCCCGTAGTTTAATTTTGAAAGTTTTGTAAAGTGCCTTACGACATCTACTTCTGAAACTTCTGGGAGTTCTTTTGGTTGAGTATCTAAGGCGTATTCCGGAATAAAATCGGAAATACTCCCTTCAAAATCATCCTTTGGAAGAGAATAACCAACTCTTCCTTCAACACTTTTTTCGTATATGAGTTTCATAGGCTCACCTTCCAAGGACATCGATAATTTTATTAAGGTCAGATTTACTAAATACCTCTGTTACAGCAAATAGATACGAATTAATCATCCCTTCAAAGTAGTTGGATAGTTTAAGAGGTGGAAGCACATTAATCGACAGTAGCCTTTCTTTTATTGTTTCTTCATCAAGTGTAGTATCCAAAACAAATTCATTAAAGAAAGGATAATTTTCCCCTTGGAATTTACCTGTCTTTATGAGTCCATCTCTAAGGTTGTGGGATGCTTTTACATTGTATTCTGCAAGTTTGAACAAACCGTTTTTCCCATATAAAGAGATGAACGCATTAATAGCATAAAGGTTTAGATTATGGCTTGTGCAAAGGTTAGAGGTGGCTTTTTCTCTTTTTATATCTTGTTCTCTTGCTCTAAGAGTCATAACAAAACACCTTTTGCCGTTTCTATCAACAGTTTCTCCTACAATTCTTCCAGGAAGTTGTCTTACAAAAGCCATGTTAGTTGCAAGAAAACCGTTATAAGGGCCACCAAAATTAAGATCAATGCCAAAGGACTGTGCTTCACCTGAGAGGATATCCACTCCAAGTGTTTTTGGTTGCTTTAAGACTGCAAGGCTAAGGCTTTCGGTAACAACATCAAGTAAAAGGACGTTATGCTTGTGAGTTAGATCTGCAATACTCCTAAGATCTTCTATTCCACCAAAAAAGTTGGGATTTTGGACAATGACAACTGCAGTTTCATCGTCTAAAAGTTCACTTAAAGCGTCTATGCTAAGTAAATAATCTTTATGGGGAATGATTTTGATTTCAGGTTTGTGTGGTTCGGTATAAGTTTTGATTGTGTCTATATACTCAGGATGGAGAAGTGATGAAATAAGGATTTTGTTTTTATGTGTAAGTCTCAATGCCATAAGAGTAGCTTCAGCAGTAGCAGATGCAGCGTCGTAGATTGATGGCACAACAGCATCAAAACCCGTAAGTCTTGAAAAATGAGTTTGAACTTCAAACATCGTTTGAAGTGTGCCCTGAGAAAGTTCTGGTTGGTAAGGCGTATAGGCAGTGTAAAATTCTTCCCTTGCAAGGATAGTTTTAATGACCTGTGGCACGTAATGTTTATAACTTCCACAACCCAATAACGGTTTAAATTTTGATACATCCTTATTTTTTGCTTCAATCTGTTTAAAGTATTCAAAAAGCTCTAATTCGGAAAGAGGTCCTTTGATATTGAGGTTTTCTTTTAATCTCAAATCGGAAGGTATATCTTGGATGAGTTCCTCAAAAGAGGATACGCCAATTTCTTTAAGCATCTCCTCAAATTGTTTATCGGTATTTGGGATATACCTCATACTATTCCTTTCTGTATTCTTCGTAATCCTTTGCACTCATAAGATTGTTTAATTCATCTTTATTTTCCATCTTAATCTTAAAAAGCCATCCTTCACCAAATGGGTCCTTGTTAAGAAGAGATGGGTCCGAAACAACGTTTTTATTTACTTCAACAATCTCACCTGAAACGGGTGCGTATATATCTGATGCAGCTTTAACAGATTCAACTGTCATAACTGTTTCTCCCTCTTTTACCTTTTTATTGAGAGCGGCTTCTTCAACGTAAACAACATCGCCTAACTTATCTTGTGCGTAATCGGTAATACCAACTGTTGCAACATCACCTTCTACCTTAACCCACTCATCACTTTTTGAGTAGTAAAGACCTTCTAAAACTTTGTAAGCCATCTTAACCTCCTATGTTTAATTTACTCGCAAAATTTTATCATATTTTCGTAGATTTTAAAATAAGTTTCATTAGCGATATCTTCAGGTCTTGCAAGGATATTGATACCTAATTCACTAAAAATAGATGAAAAATCAGCCATATAAAACTTCTTTAAGTTAGAAATTAACTTTTTTCTCTTAGAAAAGAATGCCCTGTGGATGAAAACAAGAAAATCTTCTAAGTTTGAGTCGTATTCCCTTATCCTCTTTAACTCAATAAGAGTTGAGTAAACATTAGGCCTTGGAAAAAAGAAACTCGGAGGAAATCTCTTAATAAAAGTGGTTTGAAAGAAGAAATTTGTTAAAACTGTAATTGAACTGTATTCTTTTGTGTTAGGTTTTGCGATAATTCTTTGAGCAAACTCATCCTGTAGAAGTAATACCGCTCTTACGATTTTACTTTTTGCAATTTTTATAATGAGGTCTGAAGAAATGTAGTAAGGAATATTCCCAAAAAGGTCTTGCGCATTAAACTCATCGAAATCGACATTTAATGCATCCTCAATTATAAACTGCACATTTGGGAGAGATAAATCCTTATAAAACTCTAAAAAAGTTTTATCTTTTTCTATAGCAAATACAAAGTTTGCTTTTTTCTCAACTTCCTTCGTAAGGAAAGCAAAGCCCGCTCCTACTTCAATATAGTTCTTCTTAGGCTCATCACAAACTACTTCTACAATGAAATTAATTGCAGAAGTTGCGATAAGAAAATTTTGCCCTAAGTTCTTTTTAATATTAAAACCGTATTTTTCAATTAATATTTTAAGTTGCTGGGAAATTTCCATTTACCACTCAAAATGTAAATCTTAACCCGTCTTACACCCCATTTTCTTGCTTCGTATGGATTATAAAAGAAAACGTCAATTTTATTGCCTTTAATTGCTCCTCCCGTATCTCCTGCAACTGCATAACCGTAATTTTCCACATAGAGAAGAGTGCCTAAAGGGATGACGGATGGGTCAACGGCTACAATACCGTATCGACTCCTAAGGCCAGAAGCAGTTACCCATGGATTTGAATCGGTCTCCCAAACTGTAGGTGAATATGCTGTTGCTATAACTGTCATTTTCTTTACATATTCTTTGGGAGGTTTTGCACTTCCTACAACGTAGATTTTTTTTGTAGGTATTTTTGTAATCACCGATTTTTCAAAAACCTCTTTTATTTTATCTCCACTAAAATAGATTTCTTTATAATAGTTTGTTTTTGTGCCGTAAGCTCCATTTTGCTTTAAATACGTAACACCTTCTGCAACCATGGAATCTTTTACATAAACAGTTTCGTAAGGAATTTTCTCTTTTACAAGTTTTAGCTTTTCTACATATCGCTTAATAACAATTTTATTTGTGTCTAATTCAGCATACTCAGGGATGTTTATATAATCTTTTTCGTTAAGGGTTATCCCAATTTCTTTTAGGAAATCCCCAATGTAGAGTTTTGTTGTATAATAAGTCTTTGTTGTTTTATCAAGTGTAACCTCTATAGGGCGAGAACGGATAATTGTAATTGTCCCGGAGTCAATGGTTGTATCTAAGCTTGGCTCCACTATATCTTCACTTCTTAAAGAAAGTTGCGCGCGCTCTATTACAGAAGAGACGGGAATTTCTTTAAAAGTAAGTATCTGATAACTTAGACCACTTCCCGTGTCTTTAATTGTATACACATGCCCAAAAGAGATTATCACAGTAAAGATGATGAATATAGTAATTATTATTGCCTTAGTTATTTTTTCTATCATGGTAGAACACCCTCAATAAATTTTCTATATTTTCTAATCTTTCTTCGATAGTTCTAAAACTCCTCATGATTTCTCCAAAAACATCAACATCAAAATCTTTAAAAGATGCTGTGTGCTCGATATCTTCTAAATCATAATCGTCGAGGGCATTTATCTGAGAAATGAGGTAGAGTTTATCTTTTGTTTTTGTTTCTTTGGGAGAAATATCACCCTTTATTTTCTTCAAAAAAATCGTAGGGAAGAAATAGTATACCCCTTGACTCTCCACTTCAAGGCGGGTTAATTCACAGAAATTGATAAGGGAGTAAGGCGATATCTGGTAAAGGTCTTTTGTGCCCAACGCAATCAAAATTGAAAGCTTTTTGTGGTTTGGGTTAGGTCTATTAACAAATTCAATAACTGTCTTTTTGCCAATTTTTACGCCCTCATCCCAAAGAATCTGTTTTGCAATTTCTGGAAATGTGCTTCTAAAAGTTTTGTCAACATCCTCAATAAAAAATAAAAGAAACTTGGAGTATTTAGTTTCAATAATACTTGCATTCTTTTCTAAATTTTCAGTTTCAATTACAGTCTCACCAAAATATTTTTTTATTACGCTTTTTGCCAAATTTAACGCACCAATTAAAGTTTTAATTCTCATTTTCTCACCTTCTCGGATTCTTTAGTCTAACATATTTTACCCAAATAACCAAGTGCTGTGAAAAACCTTGACAAAATTTGCTTTCTCATACTCTTAGACTTTTTATGGGTAAAATACCCCCTACAAGAATTTTATATGTTTTAACAAAAAATTGGGTGTATCAAGTTATTTACTGAGTGCTTCTTTAATTTTCCTGTAGGTATCTTCGATTGTTTCTGGGATTACGCGAGTTTCTCCAACCACACTCATGAAGTTTGTATCACCAAACCAGCGGGACACTATATGAAAATGTAGATGCTCCTCACCTGCTCCTGCAGCATTACCGATATTTACCCCTATGTTAAAGCCTTGTGGTTTATAGACGGATTCTAAGACTTGGACCATTTTTCCTAAGAAAAACATTATTTCTTTTTGTTCATCTTCTGTAAGTTCGTAAGGAAACTTTACGTGTCTTTTAGGACAAACCATCACATGACCTGCATTATAAGGATATCTATTAAGAATTACAAACGCATGCTCTCCTCTTAAGAGAACGAGGTTTTTTGCATCATCGTTGCCGTTTGCAGCAACACAAATAAAACATTCTCTATCTTGCTTTTTTGCATTTTGAATGTAAGTTTTTCGCCAAGGCGCAAACAAGTTTTTCATATCAAATTATACACAAAAGGAAAAATTTTTCATATGCTTTCATATTCTTGTAAGGCAAAACACACAGGGTCATTCCATCAAAGCGTCCTACCATGGTCATTCCGAGCACATTCAGGATAACAAGGGGTATCTACCTTCTAAAGGATTTTTTTACTATAATATAAAGTTAGGAAACTTTTTTACTAATTTTTAAAAATGCTAAAACAACATTAACGGAGGTAGCAATGGAAAACGAGCATCATGAGCATCACGGAAGCCATAGTGGACTTGGCCCAACTGGGTATTGTATCTGTCCAAAGTGTGGCACACGGATTCCCCATAGAAGTGGTATTCCTTGTAAGCAGGAGCGCTGTCCAAATTGTGGCACAGTCATGCTACGAGAAGGATCAGAAGAGCACAAAGCCTTCTTGGAGGTTATGAGTAAGAAAAACAAGAAGCAAGGAAATTAAATGTTTGGTTAAAAACAAGCTTTAAGATTTTGCTCTAATTACCTTTTATATACCTTTACGGCTCTTCCAAAGGCAATAAGCCTACCAAGGGTCATTGGCCTTACGACAACAAAATGCATAAGGACTTTTTTAAAAGAATGTGTTTTTCTAAAGAACTTCAAAAACATTTTTGACATCTCTTTAGGTGAGGGTGGTCTAATAGGAGATGTAATAAGATCAAAGTATTCTTCTAAATAGGGCTCGAATTCTCTTGAATTTTGCACTCCCAAAAACTTTCTTATTTGCTCAATTGGTGGAGGTGCTTCAATATGCTTCTTTAAAGCCTTTAACTCTATTAGTTTTTTTAAAAACTTTACAAAATTGTTTTTGTTTTTTGCAATTCCCTTTGAAACATTCTTTAAGTGTCTTGTAAAACTCTTCATTTCTCTTGTATACTCTTCTTTTTCCTGTAGTATCGCAAAGTAAATTACCCTTTTTACATCTAAAAGGGCTTCTTTTCCGGTATAATTTTTTTTAATTGCCTTTACATCCTTTACTTTTAAGTGGTTTAAAAAATCTTTGTATTGAGGAAAAAGCTCATATGGATCTTTAATAATTTCGTATTCCCCTACTATTTCTTTTAGTTTACTTTTTACAGATTTTTTATTTATTGCAGGATAAACCGTATAAAAAAAATCATCTTCATACACAACGTTTGATAAGGCGTAAGAAATTTCTAAATTGCGTTTTAACGCCTCATCTTTTTTAAACTTTATATAGTAGTATCGAACCGTTGAAAAATTTTTAGGGAAGGGAAAATCAAAATAAAAATAGGCACTGAGGTATGCCTTAAACAAGGTTGATGTTGCAAATGAATGATCAAAAAGGGTTATATCATTTGCGTATAACCTTGTCTCTGAGAGAGTTTTTAAGAATGGTCTTTTTGTAATATCTATAATGCTATTTCTTAAAGTTTCTGTATCTATTTCTTTTTTATCATACTTTAATACAACCTCATCGAGTTTTTTGTAAATTTCACTCCTCATTTTGTTGAGGTTTTTTACAGGCACTTCTTCTTTTTTAAAAAACTTGTCAATATAAACATCAAAAAACCCCTGTTTTCCTACATCTAACGGATTTGAAGCATCCATATGATCAGCTGTCTTTAAAAGAGACATCATTTTAAAATTTTCTATCCTGTCTTTAAGAGGACAAAATCCATCTTTTAAACACCTTGAGCAACCATGATGCGCACACACCATATGCAACAAAGAAAAGTTAAGCTCAACATCTTTGAAGGTTCTATCTATGTTAAGAAGTTTGTAAATATCGGTATTTAAAAACTCGTAAAGCCTTTTACTAATCTTTCCAGTTTTGTAATTCAAAAAAATTATTTGGCCGTGAAAATCCAACGCAACCGACCCTTTTGCTTTAGAGAAGATGAAATAACTTGAAAGTTTTCCAATATCGTGCAGGTATGCACCAATCTCTAAAAGAAGTATAAGTTCACTTAAAGATGACTTTTCCATCAACTACTTGGGACACATAGGATGAAATAATGTTATTTTCAATTGTTGACAAACTTGGAAAGTTATACATAGGTCCATTGGGTTTTTCATTATAGAAAGGCCTATTACAATTTGGGCACCCTTGCGTCGTATATATTGCAAGATCGTTTAAAAGGCTTTCAATAAATTCTTTTTTGTAATCCATTTCAACTTCTTTTAAAACACCTTCTTTATAGATTGGTTTAAACGGTATTTTTTTAAATAGTAAACTTCTTACAAATTGCATCTTTCTGTATCTTTCAAGAGGAACAGTTTTGAAATGTTCTAATGGAGTGCCTTTGATAGGAGTAAAAGCAAAAAGTGAGACCAAAACACTATTATCAAAAAAATCTTTCATGGCATTTATAAGTTCTTCATCCATCTCTAAAAGGCCAACGATAATATGTGTTGTGATTCTTCCTTTGAATTCTCTTCCAAAGGCAATAATTTTGTTAAATGTCTCTTCGTAATTTCCACCCCTAATTTTTGAAAAATTTTCTTTTGAGACTACATCTATGGGAAGGCCAATCCTTTCAACACCAAGTTCAAATAGTTGTTTAATCCTTTCTTCGTTATATTCTCTTATGGAGACAGATACAGGAACATTTAGATTTACCTCTTTCATCGCCTTAAGAAAGCTAACAAGGTTTTCAAAATAGTTTCTTCCGTTTACTACCTGAAAACAGATTCTTTTATACTTATCTCTATGGGTTATAAGACTTTCAAGCACTTTACCAAACTTTTCTTTTGGCCAAGTTATACGGGAAAGGTTTTCAAAATTTGCTTTTGATTCCCTTGCCTGCGCACAGTAAAGACAATTAAATACACAGTGTTCCTCAACCATTAGATAAATAGTTGTTGGTTTTGCTAAAATTTTAATATCCCTGATTTTTAGAAGGGCAAGGCTTCCAATTGAAACTCTTATGTCAAAATCTAAAACAGTCTTGTTAGATAAGTGCACAACATTCATTTATCGTTTTAACCTCAACACCATTGCTTGCCAAAAGTTCAGTTAACTTTCTTGAAGGTAGCACAAACCCTTTTACCCCAAGTTTATAGGCTTCTACATCCAGTATATCTCTGTATTGACCAAAAGGACGCATACAACCTAAAAAAAGAGTTGTTGTCCTTGACATTCTTTTATACGCTTTATCGATTAATTTTAGGACTTTATCCAAATCTGGAGTTTTACAATTCTCAAAAGGAGTCCCTTTTGTTGGAATAAACACATTTATCACAAGAAGTGTTGGCTTTACAAAGGCAAGTTCATCAAGAGTTTCTTCCTCTCCTGAATCTATTTCACCACATTTAAGCCCGAAAGTCACATGTGGGACAACTCTACTTGAAGGATAACCGTATTCATTTTCTATACGTCCGCCAATAATTCTTCTCATAAGAAGATATGTTTTTTCAAAGTCTCCTTTTGTTTTATCTTTTAGATGGTAAACTTCCTGTATTACCCGATCATCATAAATAAAATCAAAGGAAATACGCCCTACATAAGGTTTAATTGTTCTAATTTCCTCCTCACTTAAAAGCCCCGTATGAAAATTAAGCGTCAAGCCCATTGAATGCACTTTCTTAATAAAGTCCATATGTTCAAGAATTGGCACTTTACCTTCTAAAGTTGAACCTCCACTTATAAGGATACTTTTAAATTTGTTTGGATTTTTTTCAAGGATGTTTAAGATACTCTCCTTTGATTTCATGTTTGAAAGGTATTGAGCATTACAGTGAGCGCATTTCAATGCACATGCACTCCCCGTAAGACTTACCTCAAGTGTTTCTTTTGAAGGATAGAATAGAAATATCACTTTTCTTCTTTACCCGGTTTTGGACAAGCGTTTGAGACTGTTATTACAAAAACAAAATGGATTTTACCACCAAGTTTCTCCATTACTTCATTAAAGGCTTTTAAGACTGTTTCTGACTCTCCGTAGGTAATAGAACTTGTTGGTCCAATTTCTACATCAAGCCCAAAACTTTTTACAATTCTAACAGTCTCATAAACATAATCGCCATAATTTTCTACCCTCAAGGGGTAAATTGAAAATTGTGCTGTTATCAACATTTTATTCCTCCTGAAATGAGTAATGCGCCAAATGGCTTTAGATATTTTCTTCCAAACGCTTCAAGAGTCTCTGCCTTTTTAAGAATAAATTTCGGAGGTGACGGATTAAAGAAAACCGATGAATTTGTAGAAACATCACATAAAAACGCCTTCATCAATTTTTCAAGTTCAAAGTAGTTATAGAAGTGCATTCCTTTGAATAGATCATCTTTACTAAAAAAGCCTCTTATTCTTCTTGAGACTCCATAAAACGAAAACATATTTAAAACTGCTACAACAACTTTACCTTTGGGTTTGGTTACCCTAACCATCTCTTTTACAAATTTCTGAGGGAATTTTGAATTCTCCATTGATGTCATAGACAGAGTTATATCAAAAGTGTTGTCTTCAAATGGTATTGCTTCACCATAGCCAAATTTAACATCAAAACCTCTTGATTGAGCGATTTTAAGCATATTCTCTGCAGGGTCTATTCCATAAACAGTGGCGTTGAGTTTCCTTAATTCCATTGCAAATAGAGCAGTTCCAATACCTACTTCAAGGATAGATTTGCCATATATGTTTCCTAAAACTTCCAAAAGCGCTTTTAGTTCAAGTTGTTTTACTACTTTTCCTACTTCAGTTTCAAACCATTTATCATACTCGTTTGCAATTTCGTTAAATTTCTCTTCCATAGTTTAATTATATCATAAATAGGTTTATTGTTTAATAAAAAGTAAACCAATATTAAAATTGAAAACTTAGTATTTTCCACTCTTACCAAGGTAAAACACTTTACTTTTTTGAGAATGCAAATCTCCGTAAAGTGATTCCAAAGGCTTAAACCAAATTTGTCTTTTCCAAGACACAACTTTGCGTAATTCTTAAGGCGAAGCCCAGCTTCGTTGTTCTGGGGGCTAACTCTCTTGGCCATCGTATATAATATACCAGGTTGTGATTATTGAGGAAACATGTTCTTGACTGTGCTTAGTCTGTATGGTTAAGGATATGGGGAGAAGTGAGTAAGTTTACATTGGTCATTCTGAGGCGAAGCCCCGCAGGGTCATTCTGCAATCTTTTCCTTGACGAAGTCAAGTGGCGAAAGCCCGAAGAATCTCATCCTTAAATTCGAGGGGGTGAAAGTCCCCCTCAAATATGAGATCCTTCGTCGCTATTGCTCCTCAGGATGACATGGAAGAGATGGGGGAGTCTTGAGGGGGTTCCGTCTACCCCCTCAACTT
>DYKR01000036.1 GCA_020722505.1 Caldisericum exile
ATCCTTTTATGTTTTTTTAAATTTTTTATTTTCTTTCAACCATCTTCCATTGACTTTTTGTAAATCTCTGTATAATTCGTTCACATAATGAATAAAATTTATTCATTTGGTGAATAAAATGTTCAAAAAGAGATGGATAGCGCAAAGATTAAGCACTTCACTTGATTTTGCAAATGTCATTGTTCTTACTGGAGCAAGACAAACAGGAAAGACCACTCTTTTAAAAAATGAACCTATCTTTAGCGACTACAAGTATTTCACACTTGATGATTTTGATGTGCTTGCGCAAATTGAGAAAGACCCATTTGAGATTCTTTTAAGTGGAGAGAAAGTGATAATTGATGAAGCACAGAAATTTCCAAAGATTATGGTTGCAATAAAGAAAATAGTTGACGAGAAAAAAAGCAAGTTTTGTTTTGTCTGGTTCGGCAAATTTGTTACTTATGAAAAGTGTTACCGAAAGCTTTGCAGGACGAGCAAGCTACAATGTGCTTTATCCTTTTGTTCCGGCCGAATGGGAAGAAAAACACATACCTAATTGGTTTGTAAAACTTTTTGATGGAGAAATTCCTGTTGATGCAAGCATTAAATGGAATACAAATCTCAAAAAATTACTTTTCCGAGGATTTATGCCACGACTTTTTGAAATTGAGAAAGAGGAACAGATATATTTGTGGTGGGAAAGCTACGTGCGCACATACCTTGAAAAAGACCTAAGGGATTTATCAAACATATCATCTTTGCCTGATTTTAAAAGAGTAATGGAGCTTTTGGCTCTAAGGACAGGTTCACTTGTTGAGCAGACTGGTATATCTAACGATACAGGGATAAGTCAACCCACTGTCCACAGGTATTTGAATATCCTTGAGGAGTCTTTACTTTTCACAAGACTGAAGGCGTATACTGTAAACAAATCAAAATCCGTTCCATCAGCAATTCTTCTGAGACGAAACTCCCATAGTTATTCCAAAGCATTAGCCATTTTAGAATTCTTCCGAGGTGTCCTTTGCCTTTATGGTGTTATTCTGCAATATTCTCCTTGCGTGAGCAAGTGCGAAGCTGAAGAATCTCATACTTTTATTCCTTTTGTTTTTCAAAGGGGAAGTCTTAAGTTGGTTTCTCCTACCCCCTCAACTTATTCTTTTACACCGTAAAACTTTGTCATTTATGACAGGGATATAAGGTGCATTGATATTTTTTTTGTATTCTTTGCATTTTCATACACCAATAGTATAATTGAATTAGGTCTGGTAGAGCCTTTCATCTACCCTGCCGTGGGACACACGGTGGAAGCCTGTGGAGGGATAGGATAGAAGTCTCCCTATGAAGCAGGAACCAGCAGGAAAGAGCGATCGAGTATTGCTCCTTTGGGAATCTCTCACGGTTAGGTGAGAGAGGATGTCAAGTTAAACTCTTAATGAGAAAGGTGGTGAACTTTATGGAAGTTAGCGAATTTCTAAACAAGGTAAATAACGAGCTTAAAGAGTTGTATAAAAATTCAGCCTTGGCATACTTTAACCTTGCTACGACAGGTAAAAAAGACTATGCAGAAGCACTTGAAAAAGCCGAAGTTGAGTTAAAAACTTATCTTTCAAGAAGAGACCTTTTTGAAGAAGTAAAAAGTATAGTAGAAAATATTAGCGAAAACCTATCTAATGTTGAAAAAAGACAGTTTAAATTGCTCTTTAATGAGATGCTTCCAAATCAACTTCCAAAAGAGGTAATTGAAGAAGTTGTAAAAAGAGAAGTTGAAATTAAGAGCATTTATGCAAACTACAGGCCTACTATTGATGGAAAAGAAGTTTCTCAAAATGATATTTTAGACGTCTTAAAGAAGAGTAAAGACTCCGAAGAACGTAAAAAGGCGTATTTAGCATCAAAAAGTATAGGCGAAGTTATTGCTCCCAAACTCATTGAACTCATCAAAATTAGAAACGAGAATGCAAATGCTCTTGGCTTTTCAAATTACTACGATATGATGATGGAACTTCAAGAATTATCATCAGATAAAGTGCACTCTCTTTTCTTTGAAATAAAGCAAGATACGGATGATATTTTTACAGTTATAAAGGATGATATTGACTCTACAATAAGTAAGAAGTTTAGCATAAAGAAAGATGAAGTAAAACCATGGCATTATTCCGACTTGTTCTTCCAGGAAGTCCCCGATATTGATGATTACGACTATGATAAACTTTTAGAAGGAGCCGATATAGTTTCCCTTGTAAAAGAGTTATATCAGGATATTGGTTTGGAAATCCAAGATATCATTGATAGATCCGACCTTTACGAGAGGCCGAACAAAAATCCACACGCCTTTACAATTTCTATTGATAGAGAAAATGATGTAAGAGTGCTTGAAAATATACGTCCAAATGTTAAGTGGCTTGAAACAACACTCCACGAGTATGGACATGCAGTTTACGATAAGTATATCGACAAAGATCTTCCATTTATTTTAAGAACCCCAGCGCATATCTTCACAACAGAAGCAGTTGCAATGTTTTTTGGAAGACTTGCTCGCCACCCAGAATTCTACGAAAAAATTTTAAAACTTGATAACAAAACACTTTTAGAGACATCAAGCCAATTGCTTAAACTATTACGTTATCAACTTGCAATTACAACACGTTGGGTGATAACCTTTGTTTTCTTCGAAAAAGAACTTTATAGAAACCCCGATGGTGACTTAAACAATTTGTGGTACGACATAGTGCATGAACTTCAGTATATTGACCTTAACGAAAGAAGAGCCTATCCAGATTGGGCAGCTAAAATACACTTCGGTTCTTCACCTGTTTACTACCACAACTATCTTTTAGGAGAGATTCTTGCTTCACAATTCGGTGGGTATATAAATAGTAACATTGGAAACAGTTTTATCACTAAAGAAGTGGGTGATTTCTTTGCAAATAATGTATTTTTAAAAGGCGCTCTCCTAAGATGGGATGAACTTGTTGAGTCTGCAACAAACGAACTACTTAACCATAGGCACTTAGTTGAGTTTATAAAAGAAGCATAGTGTAAAACTTTTTGGTTATTCCGAGGACGTGAGCACACCGGATCGTTCTGAGGCGTCTCCTCCATGGTCATTCTGACGAG
>DYKR01000010.1 GCA_020722505.1 Caldisericum exile
CCCTTGCAAATGGAAGTAGTGTTTCTTCCTTATCGTTTACGAAAGGCTTGAGGTAGATAGCGCGCCTCTCTTTGCTCCAAATACCTCTTTTATCAATGAAGTCTACAAACACACTAATAAGAAAATCATAAATCGCATTGTTAATCACATAAAAAACGGGGGCATCTTAACTGATGGTGAAATTGCCTATTTAAAAAATTTTAAATCTCTTTTAGAGCAAGCCCAAATGGTGATGGTTGAACCGGTGTATGCGGGTTCACAATATTCGAAAATAGAGGAACTCTTATTTAAGGCTGATAAAGATGCACTTAACGACCAGTTAGCCATCTTTGAAGATATTTCACATAAGTTAGACGATTTAATGCTTAAAAGTTGGTAATTTTATAACGCCTTTTTCTATTTCACTTTTTATTTGTGCTGAAGATCTTTTTGCAAGTTCTTTAAGAAATAGTGTTTTCTCCTTTTCTTCCATGAGTTTTGGCTGAGAGTTTGTTAAGTCAATAGGGATGAGTGTAAATTCTTGGTAATCTTTATCTTTAATTAATCCAACTGCAAGGCCTGTCTGAGTTTCTTTTGAAAAGTATTGGTCAAAAACAAAATTACCAAGCGAGTAAAATATTAGTGAATCTTCCCCCCTTTCCTTTGAGTGGTAAAGCTCCACCTCTTGAACAACATGCGGATGACTGCCAATGATAACATCTCCCCCTGCATCAATAATTTGGTGGGCAATTGTCCTTACATAAGAAGAGCTAATGGGAGTGTATTCTTCTCCCCAATGCACAAAAACGATTATAAAAGCATCTTTTTGTGTTTCTCTTACTCTTTGCACAGTTTTTATTGCAGTGTTGTCAAAAAAATATGTGAAGTTAAAAGCTAAAAAAACTGTATCGTTTACTTTGTATGTGAATTTGTCATTGAAGTATAGTGGATCTCCTATAGGTGTTATTGAATGAGTCTTTAGTATTTCTCTTGTTTCGTTAAGTCCTTTAGCACCCGAATTGTCAGTGTGGTTATTTGCAAGACTTAAAATATTAAAGTGAGTAGATGTTAGTGCTATTGCAGTTTTTTTGTCAAATGAAAAATTAAGTGAGTTTTTTATGTATGGCTTTTTATTGTAAAGAATTGGCCCTTCAAGATTTCCCACAACGTAGCCTATAGAAGAAAGAGTTTTTTTGATTTTTTCAAAAGGATAATCAAATCCAAATTCTTGCATGAGTTTATTAACGCCTCTATCAAGCATGATATCGCCTGTAAAAATAAACGTTTCTGTTGTTTTTTTGGTAAGTGTTTCTCTTAAGCCCTTCCCCAAAAGGGCACTAAAATAAGATGTAGTTTGTGGCTGTTTTTCTTTAAGATAGTTGTTGGAATTTCCTTTACCAATTACAGTAAAGGAATCTGCACCCTTTGATTTTGCAAAATACCTTGCAATAAAAAGAGCCTGTGGAGAGTCTACATCGATGTTTGAAAAACCTTCCTCTTCAAAATTCAAAAAAACTCTTATACTTCTTTCGTCGTGGAGCTTTGCAATTTCTTCTTCAAGGTTATGAGAAAAATCAACACTTGCAATAACAGTTGTTTTTGCTTTTGACAAAGTAAAGAGTGTTTCTGTAAATTGCTTTGCCTTTTCAAAAGTTAAACCTCGTGAGATAATAACAGGCACTAACTTTACATGGGGGAAGTTAAGCTTTAAAAATAGCAGTATATCAACAATACCGTGGTCTAAAGAAAGTAGTATGCTACTTTCAAGCACTGAAAAATTATTTGCAATACCTTGGATAAGCGTTCTTTCAATTTGAAAGCCCTTGAAATTTGCAGAATCTGTAGTTATAAAATCAACACCTTTTGAATTACACTGGTAAAAATGGTCGGGAGAAATAAGCACTATTACATCGCTTTCATCCATTCTTAGGTTTTTGAAAAAGTTTAAGATGATATCTGAAGCAAGCAGGTGGTGTGGCACAACCCCTGCATAGATTTCTATATTCTGTTTTGGGGCAAATACCGTTAAAGGAAAAATAACCAAGGAAAGCAAAATTACCAAGGTAATGAAGATAACTATGAATTGTTTTTTCATTCCCTAACCTACTTGCCCCTTTTTAATTTCATCGGTTTTAAGAATTAGTTTCCTTTATACGATTTAACCCATACAGGTTCTTTAGGGACCTCTCCTTTTGAAAGCATTTCCTTCCATTTTTCATCGGTAAGTCTATCGTCCATTTTTTGTTTAAACTCGTAATATGAGAAAACAGGTCCTACGGTAATGTTTATCTTTCCATCAGGAGTTTTAACAGCAACAAGCATCGTGTCTATAAAGCCTGTTGCCTCTTCAAGAACAAGTTTTGTGTTTCCTTCCGTGTGGACATCTGCAACCATAGAAGATTCAAGAAGTTTAACATTTGATTCTCCTCTAAAAATGAACTTAATCATGCCTTCAAGAGCGTCTCCAAAATAGTTAATAAAATAGGCATCGCTTTCATCAAGTGGGGTTTCTGTAAGTTCTTTTTTAGAAATTTCATAGAGTCTATTCAAGTGCTCTAAAAACATTTCTAATTGGTAGTTAATCCCCGATTTTGTTTCTTCATCTGGGATTAATTTATTCAATCCCTCTTTAGCAATGTTAACCATGTTTATCATCCTTTTATAGAGTTGTGGCACTGGTTCTACATAACCTGCGATAGGCTCTTCTAAATCTCCGCCTTTTTCAGCCATGGTATAACTCTGTTTCACGTAGAGGATTGTATCGTGCCGAAGCTCTGCCCATGAAGAGAGCGCAGTTGTGAGTTCTTTTTCCTGCCATGCTTTAGTTTGCATAAATGTTGGATAACCTTTATCAAAAGATGTAAGAAGCGCCTTTAAGGAATACAACCAACTTGTGTATAGATTTTTGTTCCACTCTTCGTATGAAATTGAGTCAAAATAAGACTTAATTTCCTTGAATTTTTTATCGTAATCTGAGTAGTTTGTATCACCTATCTCTTTTAAGATTTCGTAAGCCCTTTCAGAACCCATTAGTGCCATAAGATCAAGCCCTCTTGGGAATCCTCTTACTTCTCTTCCCGTGTTTCCACAGAATTTTACAAGAGTCTTAACCCAGGTAAATGGCCTATTTTCTTTTTCATCAGGGTATTCATCATTCCACGTATAGGTAAATGGCAAGTCATTTGTTGGAAGAGGAGATTTTTCTCCCGTGTATTCTCCTGAGTAAGGAGATACAATTTCAGAAAAAGCCCAAGAGTCAATTGTAAATCTTTGTCCCATTAATCTAAAGCCTTTTGTTTGTGAAAGCAGTTCTTTTGCCTCTACCTTTAATTTTTGAATATCTTCGTCAGTTAACGGTGGACAAGGCATGAGCATCTCACACTCTCCAAGCCCACTGTAAATTTTTGGTTCGTATGGAAGGTTCTCTAAAGCATTCTGAATTTGGGGAAGTTTTTTAGTCAAATCAATTATACTTACTGTATCTTTTCCTAAAATTTCAAGAATACTCTTACCATATTCTTCGGGTCCAAGATCATCTGAAACTCCCACAAAAAAGCTTGTTAATGCATACATGGAAGACCATTTTTTCTGAACGTCTTCATTTGCTAGGAAATGTAGAGTAATTAAAGAAGATTGTAAAGTCTGAATTTTTGCATCGTAAGTTGATATAATCCCTTCATAACCTCCGCATAAGGTTTCCTCAGGTTTTATCTTAGTAGAGCCTTTTAAAAGAAAAGTCATTCTTCCATACCACATTAAGGCTTTAAAGTAGTTTTTAAGTAATTCTTTTGAAGTGTAGTGTCCTCTTGGGACGTATTGTGAATAATCTTCTTTATAGATGAATATTGGTGATTGTGTAAAACCAGACTGATTCTCAATAAGAGCAAGTTCTTTGTTAACCAAATCTTGAACATAGGAAGGCGTTTCAAAAGAGTAGCGTAAAAGAGAATCTTTTGTAAAATCATTTAGATTCGTTTTTTGCATTTCAATGAACTGTTTACACTCTTCATCTGACATCCATTCATGACAGTATGTTTCTTTTAATTTATCATCTGTCAAAATTTGATTTTCTTTTGGTTTTAGTAAATTTAAGGCAACGGCAAAGTAGGCAACGTTTCTTTTGGCAGCTTCTTTAAGTTCTCCTGAAGAAGTTTCATAATCTTTTACTGATTCATCAAATAGAGTTTTGCTTATGTCCCATAGGTAATTAAAGAAGGTTTTTTCTTCTATTTGCTTGAGAGTAAAGTCAAAGAAGATATGGAAAAGGTGAAGAACTGAGTCAGAAGTTATAAATACAGGTATTTTGTTATCGGTCAAGGCTCTATAGAAGGATGTAAAATCGTTTTCAGGTGAGATCGGGGCAGTTTCGGAGTAAGCGGTGTATATCTTGGTATCTTTAAGTAAACCTACGGTTTTAAACACAACAAAACCATTTTTTGAAAGTAATTCATCTGGAATTTCTTTAATTTCGAGCTTATTAAGAACCGTATTGAGATTTTTAATTGTTGATAAATTAAGTGGCAGTTGGTATTGAGGTGCATTAATAGAAAAATCAAGTTTATCACTGGGAAGTTCGTTTGCATTTACAATACTTTTTGTTAAGAATTTGCTACCTATAAGAGTTAGGTTATTGGTTGGTGTCTTTTTTCCAAAGAAGTTAAAGATTAATACTCCTCCTAAGGATACAAAAACAAAAATTATCACAACGGTAACTAATAGCGACTTTTTGATAAATCCTTTCAAATCCTACCTCCTATTACTTTATTATATTGACTTTTTACAAAAAATAAAAACCTCCTTGCAAGTTTGCAAGGAGGTAAGGTAAGAAGAAAGTCTTAGTGTAATTTTATGGTCTTCCTACATGTGTAGTTGTTTCCACTCTTTCTTTTACTCTTGCTTCAAGGTTTGCAATCATGGTATTGTATCTATCCTCTGTAATCTTTCCAGTTTTCAAAGCATCGTCTAAGATTGCTTTCTCTTTTGCTACGATGAAGTTAATGAGTTCTTGCTCTGTTTTACCATGTTCAGTTGCAATTGCTGCAAGAGTTTTGCCTGCTCTTACTTCACTTCTCAGTTGGTCTAATGTAATTCCAAGGAAATTTGCAATGTCTTGGTTTATGTCGTATTTTACGCCAAGTCTAAAACCTCTTTCAAAAGCTTTCTTTACTTTTGATCTTTTTTGAAACTGTGTAGTTGTTTCCACTCTTTCTTTTACTCTTGCTTCAAGGTTTGCAATCATGGTATTGTATCTATCCTCTGTAATCTTTCCAGTTTTCAAAGCATCGTCTAAGATTGCTTTCTCTTTTGCTACGATGAAGTTAATGAGTTCTTGCTCTGTTTTACCATGTTCAGTTGCAATTGCTGCAAGAGTTTTGCCTGCTCTTACTTCACTTCTCAGTTGGTCTAATGTAATTCCAAGGAAATTTGCAATGTCTTGGTTTATGTCGTATTTTACGCCAAGTCTAAAACCTCTTTCAAAAGCTTGTTTTACTCTTGCCCCAAAACCAGAGAATCCTTCATTAGGGTTTCCCCTTGCATAGACATTAGTTACTGTAAAGATAGAAGCAACAATGCCGAAGACCATTACGCCTACAATCAATCCTAACATCCATTTTTTCATGTTTCACCTCCTAAAAATTTTTTAACTGCAATTGATTATAACTTCTGATTGTGAAGGAATTATGAAAGAAAAAATGATGTGGAAAAATTTTAAAAATATACTTTTATAGAGTCTAAATTGTGCTCTTGAAAGAATGCTTTCGTTATCTCGATATCTTTTGCAACTTGAAGACGCAAAGCTTTTAGGTTGTCAAATTTTATCTCTTCTCTTATTTTTTTTATAAAATGGACCCTTGCAAATTGCTCGTAAAAATTTCCTTCTTTATCTATGATATGTGATTCAATATGAATGCGTTTTTGATCTTCAACAGTGGGGTTAAAGCCAACATTTGTAACACTTCTAAATAGTTCGTTATTTATCTCTGTTAAAGTTATGTATATTCCATTTGGTGGTAATAACTTATTGTGATTTTCAAATTTTAGGTTTATCGTAGGAAAGCCAAGATGTTTCCCTAAACCCTTACCTTTTTCAACTACTCCTTGCACAAAGAATGTGTGTCCCAAAAGTTTATTGGCTTTATCTAAACTGCCTTCCTTTATTATATCATGTATAAGAGAGCTTGACACAACATAACCATCTACCGTTATAGGCTTAACAGCAATGACTTTTATTTTTAATTGGTTGCCAAGTGTAATTAGGGTGTTTATATCTCCGCTTTTCTTATAACCAAATCTGAAATTTTCTCCTACAACAACTACTTTTGTATTGAGTCTTTCAATTAATTCTTTTTCAATAAACTCTAAAGGTGACAACTTCATAAATTTGTTATCAAGGTTTGCGACATAACAAACATCGATGCCGAGCTTTTCGATTAAAAATAGTTTTTCATTTAATGTTGTGATGAGCGCTCTTTTTCTTTCTTTTAGGGGGTGAAATGAAAATGTATAAACCAATGGGGTTAATTTTAACTCTTCACTTTGATTAATCATTTCCTCTATTAGTTTTCTGTGTCCTATATGGACACCGTCAAACATTCCGATTGTAACCGCTGTGCTATGTTTAAAAGTGTCAAACGATTTTAGTATCTTCATCAATAAGTATTTTTGGTTTAATGCTATTATCTTCTACTTTCCCAATACCAATAAAAGAATTTTTATCGTCAAATACAAGCACCTTATCAATTGGCTCTGGTTTACCTAACGCATAATTAGTTTTATTTCTTAAAATAACTGATGGAAGTGAAATTACTGACATAGGGTTAATAATACCTCTTGAAAAGTCATTGTTTTTAAGTTTGGTTAGTGTGGTTGCATCTTCAATTGAGAGATTACCTATTTTTGTCCTCACAATCGCAGAGAGTGTAGCAGGGGCATTTAGCTTTTCTCCTATTTCATATGCAAGTGCTCTCATGTATGCTCCCTTTTCAGATGCTACTCTTAAAATGAGTTTATTGTTTTTAAAACCTATATATTCTATATCAAGTATTTTTGCTTGTTTGAAAATTTCTATAAACGTCTTCCTTCTTGCAAGTTTGTATAGTTCAATACCCTCTATCTTTTTTGCAGAAAAAAACGGCACTCTCTGTTTAATTTCACCTACAAATTGCGGAAGTATCTTGAGGATATCATCTTCTTTAATATTCACAGTTTGCCTTCTAATTATTTTCCCCTGCGTATCCCAAGTATCGGTTTCTATACCAAAAGTAATTTCAATGATGTATTCTTTTGTATCTAAATCAACATAGGGAAGAAGGCGAGTGTATTTTCCAGTTGCAATAAACAATAGCCCAGTTGCCATTGGGTCAAGTGTGCCAAGATGCCCAATTCTTTTGATGTCCAACACTTTGCCAATTTCGTTTAAAAATTTTCTTGAAGTAATCCCATACGGTTTAGAAACTAATAAGAGAGCGTTTTTCAACTTTTCCATTTTTCAATTGAACTCCTTCTTCCGTAAGTAGTTTTTCTTTAAGATCAATTCCACCTGTAAAACCGTGTAAAGTTAAATCAGAGCCAACAACTCTATGGCATGGTATTACGATTGGCAGTGGATTTTTTGAAAGGGCAAATCCAACGAAACGTGAGTATTTCTTTGTTTTAAAGACTTTTAAAGATATATCGCCGTAAGTTGAAACAAAGCCGTAGGGAATTTTTGCAACTTCAAGTAGAATATTTTTTATATCGGGTTTTATTACATCGAAATCTATTTTAAAGAGACTTTTTTCACCTTTTACGAGTTTTTCAAATTCTTCGTTTTTGTGGTAAGAATTTGCATCTTTAACAAACCTAACTCCTTTTATTAGGTAATCTTCTGTATCTACTTCTATTGGGATACCTGCATAATTAATTTTTAACGTTTGCATACTAATATATTTTAACCTCTAAGCTTGATGGAGTGATGATTTCGACAACAACATCTTGAGGAACCCCAGAGACAACTACTGGAAGGGTATAAGAGCCATTATCAAGAGAGGAGGCATCAATAGCACATTTTATTGAATCTGTTTGTAAGGAGTCAATTACACTTTTAAGACCTTTTACTACTATGTTTACACTATCTTGTGAAAGAGAAAACTGTTTTCCTTGTTGTGTAGTCACACTCACAGGAATGGTAAATGTTTTTGAAACAAGTGGTTCTACATCTATGGTTACACTGCATGTATCAAAAGGATATGTGATGTTTTCGATTTTAGCCAGTTTTACATTGATTTTTGTTAGCTGGGTAAGTTTGGATGTGTCTATTGGCTCTGTATGAATCGCCTGCAAGTTTGAAATTATATTCATAGGTCCACTTACAGTTATTACAGATGGGTCAACACTTATGTTTTTTATTCCAAAGTTAAACAGTGGTGCAGAAGAAATTTCTGGAATAATTGGAAGTGTTGTAAAAGCAGTGCTTGAAGATATGTTTAATTTTACAACAACATTAGATGGATTTAGGTAAATATTCTTTAAAGCACTTGCATCTTTTGTTTCAACTAATAGTGGAAGGGTAAGTGTTGTTGCGGTAGTGATTTTTGATAGATCAATTTGGACATATACTCTTTTAATCTTTTCAAGTTCTGAAGATGGTCCGCTAATCAAAGTTGTTGATGGTGTTATAATTGGGATTGATGGGTAAATCTGCTGTAATAAAGGTGTATTAACAAATTCGCTTGTAATAGTAAAGGTTTTGCTTGTAATAGTTTCAACTGCTACAAAGACTTTTTGCGGGCTATAGGATTTAATTTTTATTGCGTTTGTTGGAGGTCGCACTTCGACATCAAGATTGTAATTACCTTCTGTCTTTCCTGATAGGTCTACTGAAGCAAAGAAATCTGTATTATGTAAACCAAGTATAATTTTACTTGGCCCTTCTGCAACAATAGAAATCTGGCTAATATCATTTTGTATATATGCTTCCTGTGATAAATTTATGGGGACAACAGGAACATTGTTAAATGTTTTTGTAATTAGTGGACCTTGAGTAATACTTATATAATACCAAAGCGCAATACCTATAAGCACGGCAACCACTTTAATATTAAAGATTCTATGTAAAAATTTCATCCTTTCTTCACCGTTTCCTTTTTTTCAAAAGCAGGTCTTACCATTACCAAAAGCATTCCCCTTAGCTCAAGAGGTGATAGATACCTTGTTAATTTTCCTCTTACTGCAAGTGAGATTATACCTGTTTCTTCTGAAACTACTATTCCTACTGCATCACTTTCTTCAGTTATGCCACAGGCTGCTCGATGACGAGTCCCGATGTCTTCTTTATCAAGTTCATTATCCATTGAGAGGGGTAGAACGCATCTTGCTGCAGCAATTTCTCCTTTTCTTATTATTACTGCTCCATCGTGAAGAGGAGAATTTGGAAAAAATATCGTGGTAAGAGTTTCTGCTTTTACTTTTGCACCAACTTCAACGCCTGTTTCAAGATATTCAGAAAGCGGGACCTCTCTTTCTATAACGATAAGTGCCCCTATTTTATTTAAAGACATGGTGTTTACACTCTTTACAATTTCTTCAATAATTGACCTATAGTCTTCTTCTGTTTCTAATTCTTGCAGTTTAATACCCTTTCCAAGGCCAGTAAACCATTTTCTCAGTTCTGGTTGAAAAACCACCACAAGTAGGAATGGAAGGAAAGTGAATGAGTAGTTTATGAGGTTGCTTGTGAGAAAGTGAAGTGTTGTTAATCCGAGTTTATCTGATAAATAGGAGATAATAAACACACCTATAAAGTAAAGCGCGATACCTTCTGCAAGTTGCAAAGTCCTTGTGTTGTAAATGGCTTTTAAAGCAAAGTAAAATATTAAGCTTACTATGAGAATATCTATTACACTTAGTATAATGGTTTTTGTCCCAATGCTATTAATTATGTCTAAAAATATTTTCATCCCAATCTATTTTCTCAAAAATTTAATTTTTTGCAAGTGTTTTGAATATTACTTATCTTACGAAGCATTTAAAAAGTTAAAATTAAAAAATTCTTCAAAATTTGGTAAAATAGTTTCGTGAAGAAAAAAATAGTTGTCCTTTTAGGACCAACATCAACAGGAAAAAGTGAAATGGCGCTTAAACTTGTTAACGAATTTCCATTTGAAATTGTTTCTGCAGATTCAATGCAGTTTTATAAAGGTATGGATATTGGCACTGCAAAAGTAAGTGCAGCAATTAGAGAAAAGTATCCACATCACTTTATCGATATTATTGATGTAACTCAAGAGTTCAGTATCGCAAATTACAAAAAAGATTTTATGGAACTACATAAGACCATCTATGAAAAAGGAAAAATTCCTTTGATTGTAGGTGGTTCTGGCCTTTACATAAGGGTAATTACTGAGAATTTTCCTGTTGAAAAATTTGTAGGAAAAAATGGGGATTTAAGAGAATATTTAAATAATCTAGCGCTTGATGAATTAAGAAAAATCGCTTTTGATTGTGATCCTATCCAAACCCAAAAAATTGGCTATGGAGACAGAAAAAGACTTATTCGGCTTATAGAATACTGTAAACTTGCCAATTTGAGAATCTCTGATATTAAAAATGAGCCACCACCGTTTGAGTTTTTAAAAATCGGTTTAATGAAAGATAGGGCGAAATTGTATGAGGATACAAACTCAAGAGTTGATAAAATGATAGATTAAGGCCTTGTAGACGAAGTGATAAGATTAAAAGAGCAGTATAAAAATTGGTCAAAAACTGCAAGGCAAGCAATAGGATACAAGGAGATTTTAGATTATTTAGACAAAAAGCTTACCTTAGAGGAAGCAGTTGAACTCATTAAGAGACACACAAGAAATCTTGCAAAAAGACAGATAACCTGGTTTAAAAAGGAAAAGGATGTTGTTTGGTTTGATGTGTATAATTTTGAAGAAGCATTCAACAAAATAAAAATTTTAGTGGAGAGTTTTTTGTATGAAAAAGATTGATGAAAATTTAATTAAAAAAGCAGAGGAAATCGAAAAAGTAGTTGAGCCACAGTTTAAAAGTGTTGATAGCACTAGAGAAAAGAACTTTTTAAAGGTGCTCAATGCCTTTCAAACTGCTTTATTGCACGATTCTGATTTTGGGTTTACTTCTGGCTATGGTTATAACGACATTGGAAGAGAAAAGACAGAGGTAATTTTTGCTAATATTTTTAAGGGAGAGTCTGCAATAGTTAGGCCACAAATAGTTTCTGGCACGCATGCAATTTCTATCTCTCTTTTTGGTCTATTAAAGCCTAACGATACGTTAGTATACGCAAGCGGAAGGCCTTATGAAACAGGAGAAGGTATCATTGGCATAAGAGATATCAAAGGTTCTTTAAAAGACCTTGGCATAAAATACACGCAGTTTGACTTTAGAGAAGGCTTCAATGAAAATCTCATAGAACAAGCAAGAGTTATTGCCTTCCAAAGATCAAAAGGTTATACTTTTAAAGATTCTATTACTATTTCCCAGTTAAAAGAAGCAATAGCAAAAATAAAAGAAATAAACCCAAAGGCTATTATCTTTGTTGATAACTGTTATGGTGAATTTGTAGAAGAGCATGAACCAAATGAAGTTGGTGCAGATATTGTTGTTGGCTCATTAATTAAAAATGCAGGTGGAGGGGTTGCTTTTACCGGGGGTTATGTAGTTGGCAAAGAAGAGCACATAAATAGAATTGCCTCACGCCTTACCGCACCTGGCGTTGGAAAGGAAATTGGTCCTATGCTTGGCCTTACAAGGAACATTCTTCAGGGTATATTCTTTGCTCCACTTGTAGTTTCAAATGCTTTAAAAGGTGCAATTTTTGCTTCTAAACTATTTGAAGATGAAGGCTTTGAAGTGAAACCACGCTATCCCGATAGAAGAAGTGATATTGTTCAGGCAATTAAATTTGGGAGAGAAGATCTATTGATAGCGTTTGCTCAGGCAATTCAAAGTTTTTCACCTGTAGATTCGGATGCAGTTATTGAACCCTCTCCTCTTGCAGGTTATAGTAATAAGATTCTTATGGCATCAGGCTCATTTATACAAGGCTCTTCAATTGAACTTTCTTTCGATGCTCCCTTAAAACCCCCTTACATTGGTTATCTTCAAGGTGGTATATACTACGAACACGTTAAATACGCATCTCTTTATGGTTTGAATTATATTAGAAAATTTAAAAGTAAGTAAAATTGCCTTCTTTTTCCCATAAAATGAATCTTTTAAAAATTCAATAAAAATGGCATAAAAACTATTGCATTTTTCTAAAATTTTGGTATAAATTGTTGCGTTAAGGTAAATATACCTTACCACCTCTCTCTGCAAAGCACTCTTGCTTAAAGAGTGGCTAACGCAGGTAAATATGGAGAAGGAAAACTCCATTTTAAAAAATCCTACGGCTGGACTGGTCGGAGGTTATGCCTGGTAAGCCCAGGAAGCCCCTCGTTAAGCAGGGTGGTTGTCACTAATTCTTTGGAAGGGGGTGGATGAAATGCGTACAGAAGGTAAACACATTATTATGGATGCATCTGGATGCGCTCCAGAACTTCTTAATGATTTGGATTACCTTAGAACTCTTCTTGTTGATGCAGCAAGAAGGGCTAATGCAACAGTATTGAATGTTGCGTTTCACCACTTTACTCCTCAGGGAGTTAGTGGAGTGGTGGTAATTTCCGAATCACATCTTTCGATTCACACGTGGCCAGAGTTTGGTTACGCTGCTCTTGATTTTTATACTTGTGGCGATATTGACCCTAAAGTTGCTTGTGAGTATGTTGCAAAAGAACTCAAGGCAACTTACGTCAAAACAACCGAAATTGCCCGTGGAGAAGTTAGCGAAGAAGGAAAATACAGCCATAAAACATTGTCTGTGAAAGAAAAAGTTTATGGAGAAGAGTTATCTTTACTTCCATGACCGTTTTGGAGGTGATGAAGAACACCTTCATGGGATTTCGAGAGTTATCTATGAGGTAAGGACTCCCTACCAATACATTCAAGTGGTAGAGAGTCCTACCTTTGGTAAGATGCTCATCATTGACGGAGACGTCCAATCGTCTCTTACTGATGAATACATCTATCACGAATCTCTCGTGCACCCTGCAATGGTCTCCCTCAAGAATCCAAAAGTAGTTGTAATTTTAGGAGGAGGAGAAGGCTCTACACTAAGAGAAGTGTTAAAGCACAAGACTGTTTCAAAAGCGATTATGGTTGATATTGATAAAGATGCAACCGATATTGCAAAAGAATACATGAAAGAATGGCACCAGGGAAGTTTTGATGACAAAAGAGCTACTCTTCTAAATACCGATGCAAGAGAATTCGTTGAAACAAGCCTTTCAAATAGTTCTGTTGATGTATTCATTAGTGATTTAACAGAACCATACGAGCAAGGTCCTTCTTATAGACTATATTCAGTTGAGTTTTATAAAACGATTTTTAACAGATTAAAAGAAGACGGAGTTTTTGTTTTACAAGCCTCACTTTTAAGAATCACAGACTACAAAATGCATACAATCATTAGAAACACCTTAAAAAAAGTCTTTCCCATTGTGAGAAGTTATTTTGCATACGTGCCTTCATTTGATACCACTTGGGGGTTTATTATTGCATCAAAAAAGCATGACCCTAAAAACCTTACAAAAGAGGATATTGATATTCGAATAAAAGAGCGTGTTTCTTTGAGCTTAAAGTTTTATGACGGAGAAACACATTTAGCTCTTTTTAATTTACCTAAAGATATTAGAGCAATAATCGAAAAAGATACAGATGTAATAACCGATGAACATTACCTTCCTCTTAAAAGAAAAGAAAACCTATGATTCTTATAAAGAATGTTTCTGCAATTCTTGATAAAGAGACCTATAGAGATTCTGTTAATATAGTAATAAAAGATTCAACTATTGACTTTGTAGGGGATAATCCTCCTGAGAGCGAGTATTCTCATATCATTGATGGTAGTTCTTACATTGCCTTGTCTGGTTTTGTCAATACACACTCCCATCTTGCAATGACTCTTATGAGGGGTTTGGGTGAAGATTTACCCCTTAAAGATTGGTTAAATAAAGTTATTTTCCCCCTTGAGAGTAAGTTAACTTACGATTTTGTTTATTTTGCCTCTCTTCTTGCTGCAATTGAGTCCATAAAAACTGGAACAACTACAACAGCTGATTTTTATTTTTACCCCAACGCTACCCTTAAGGCACTTTCCGAAATTGGCATGAGAGCCAATATTGGTATAGCCTATGCCTCAAAACCATTCATGGATAATGCAATCATTAAGAACGTAGAGACAAGGTTCAAAGAACTTGTGGATAAAGATAGCAAAATCCTTATAAGTCTTGCACCACATGCACCTTACACAGTTTCGCAAGAATTATTTAAATTGACTTTGAGCCTTTCTAAAAAACTAAATGCAAAAATCCAAGTCCATCTACACGAAACAGAGCAAGAAGTTTTAGACTATTTAAAGACTTATACTCAAACTCCTATTGAGTTTCTTGCCTCTATTGGTTTTTTAGATGAAAACGTTATTGCTGCACACTGCGTTTGGGTGAGTGAAAAAGATATCAAAATTCTTAAAAAGAGAAATGTATGGGTTTCTCTTAATCCCGAAAGTAATTTGAAGTTAGGGTCTGGCATTGCACCTATTAACAAATTCGTTGAAGCTGGTTTAAGGCTTACCGTTGGGACAGATGGTGTTGCTTCTAATAACAACCTTTCAGTTTTAGAATCGGTAAGGCTTGTTAGTATGCTTGCAAAAGGCATCTCAAGAAATCCAAGACTTTTAACCACAAATGAAGCTTTTGAGATCCTTACATACAATGGAGCGCAGGCTTTGGGCTTTGAAAATGTTGGCAAGATAAAGAAAGGTTTCAAGGCGGATATTATTCTTATTGATAAAAATACCGTAAATTTGATTCCAAACTATTCACCAATCTCAAATGTAATTTATTCGATGTATCCAACTGATGTTGATACAGTGATCATAGGTGGCGAGATTGTTATGCAGAATAAGAGAATACTTACCGTAGATGAAGAGATTGTAAAAGATGAGTTTAAAAAGATTCTTAAGAGTTTCTTCGATTAAAATTTAGGTTTTAGTTTTCTAACAATTAAAATTGCAACCCCAGAACTTAAAGAAATACTCACCCTGTTTTCATTTGCAAAATTACTCAGCGTAAGGGTTTCTCCCAAAGTAACCATTTTATCTTTTAATTTGTAATACAAACCTTTTGATTCTGTGAATTTTAAAGGAGGCACTATAGGAAACACTGATACGATATCGTTTATCTCTGTTTCTATTTCTATTTGTTTATCAAAGATGTATATTTCTTCCTTATTTTCAAGGATTTTTGCCGTTTTGCCAAGTATAAAAACTTTGTAGAGGAGGGAAAGATTAAAAAGAATGTGGTCTGTTCTTCCACCAAGCATGTTTGTAAAGATAAGTTCATTAAATCCTTTTTCTACTGCATGATTTATTGCAATTTCCGTATCCGAGTAATCTTTTTCTTTTGGGTATTCAAGATAATCGATGTTTTTTAGTAAGTTTTTGTTCTTTATTGAATCAAAATCACCTATTGCTAGATTTACTTTTACTCCGGATTCAAGAAGATACTCTGCGCCAGCATCTATACCAATTACAAAATCAACTTTCTTGGATAGTTCTCTTAAAAACTGAGGTGGATTTTTGACTCCATTTGCTACCAGTAAGCAACTTTTCATATTAAATTATACTATAAAAATCTCTCGGTTTGTAAATTCCAAATTTTTAAAAATTTTGCATTCATAGTAAAATAGATGGAAAGGAGGTAAAAAATGAATAATTTATCCTTACCTATGTTTAATTTTTTGCCATACTTACAGTTCATAGTTCCTATTGTTGTATTGGGTATCGTGCTTTTATTTGGTATATTGACTGCGATTGTTGCAAAGAAAAAGGGTAGAAATTCCTTTGGATGGTTTATACTTGGATTACTTATGGGCCCATTTGCTTTAGCTATTATTCTTATTGCATTACCCATCCATTATTATATCAAGGGTGGAGATGATGACTTATGAAAATTTTTATTGATAGCGCCGATCTTGAAGAAATTAAAACAGGCATCTCTTGGGGAATTGTAGATGGTGTTACAACGAATCCTTCACTTATAAAAAAGGCCATAGAAAAGTATGGTAAAGGCAATTTTTCTATGGAAGATTACATCAAAGAGCTTTTACGTGTTGCAGGAAGACTAAGGCCTGTTAGTCTTGAGGTTGTTAGTGCAGATACAAAGAATATGGTTATAGAAGGTGAAGTGCTTTACACCAAATTTAACTATGTTGCAAATAACGTCGTAATAAAAATTCCTATTAATCCGAACATTGGTGCAGGAAACAACTTTGATGGTTTATTAGCTGCAAAAGAGCTTAAAAATAGAGGCATTCCTGTTAATATTACTCTTGTAATGACTGCAGAACAAGCAATTCTTGCAGGAAAAATAGGAGCAGATTATGTAAGTCCTTTTATAGGAAGAATAGACGACTTTTTAAGAACAAATGCAAATTTACCTTTTAAAAAAAGTGATTATTACTCTGAAGAAGGTGTTTACATAGGAGATAAGTTGTTGGAAGATAACGGTGTTGTAAGTGGAGTTCATATGCTTTCCATGATTAAAGAAATCTTTGAAAATTATCGCTTTAATACTAAAATAATAGCAGCATCCGTAAGGAATGCAAGGCAAGTAAGAGAAGTTGCATTATTAGGGTGTGATATTGCAACTGTGCCTTTTTCTGTTTTGGAAGACCTTATTATTCACCCCAAAACAGAAGAAGGTATGAAGAATTTTATAAAAGATGTAGAGGAGGAATACAAGAAAATTTTTGAGAAAGGAGTGTAAAGATGGTTGAAAATGAATTAAAGCACTATGAGAAGGTGGGAGACATAGTCGACACGCTCATTGACTTAATGCTTAACTACAGACAGAGTGGTCATCCAGGTGGTTCAAGATCAAAGATGCATATGTTTGTTACTCTTTTGCTTTCGGGCTTTCTTAAATACGATATAAGAAATCCTGAAAAGAGATTCCAAGATCGTTTCATCCTTGGAGCAGGGCACACCATACCTCTTGTGTATGCTACACTTGCTGTCTTAAATGGTATCTTGCAAAAGAAATACGAAGAAACTCATGATGAAAAGTTTAAATTAAGAAGAGAATTTGCACTTCTACCTGAAGATTTGCTTGGTTTTAGAATAAATAAAGGGCTCTCTGGACATGCTGAATTTGAAGGAAAAACACTTTTTTTAAAGTTTAACACAGGTCCATCTGGACATGGAATTACTGCAGCAGTAGGAGAGGCGTTTGCTCTAAGAAGAGCTGGGTTAAATAAAAATAAAGTTGTAGTCATTGAAGGAGATGCAGGCTTGACTCCAGGTGGTTTCCATGAAAGTATTAATTCTGCTTGGGCATTAGGCTTAGATAATCTTTTCTTCCTTATCGATTGGAATAACTACGGTATTGATGACCACCCTGTTTCAGAGACTGTTTATGGCACTCCAAAAGAATGGTTTGGTTGTCACGGTTGGAGAGTAGTTGGAACAGAAAACGGAAGCGATTTTAGAGAAGTTTTTAAAACGGAACAGGAACTTTTTGAAGAAAAGAATATTCAAAAGAACATCCCTAATGTTGCGTATTTCAAAACAAGGAAAGGAAGAGGTTATCTAAAATATGATAACGCTTCTCATGGTTCGCCTCACAAGATGAACAATCCACTCTTTTGGGAAACTAAAAAAGAGTTCCAAGATAAGTATGGAGTCCGATTTGTTGGTTTTGGGGAACCTGCACCTAAAACCCAAGGAGAAATTTACAAACAATTTAGAGAAAACATTGAAGTAGCAATGAGTGTTGCCTTTAGCGATAAAGAACTACTTGATTTTGTTGCAAATAGACTCATTGATATTGCAAATAGTATCCCAGAAAAAGTTGAAACCTTTGAACTTGCAGGAGAAAATCCTATTAAAGATCCTGCCATATATGACTATAAGAACTACCCAAAGGATCTCTATTTTGCACCGGGAACAAATGCAGCAAATAGAGAAGCTTTTAGTAAATGGGGTGCTTGGATTAATGCGTATGTAGGAAAGAAGTATGGGCGTCCACTTTTCATTGCAATGTCGGCAGACCTTGCTGACTCAACGCAGATATCAGGCTTTGCAAAGCCCTACGGAGATTTTCCAGGTTTTGGTTGGTTCGATAGGGAACACAATGAAAAAGGTGTCCTTTTACCGCAGGAGATTACAGAGTTCGTTAATTCTGGTATTTCTGTAGGAATTGCAACTGTTAATCTTGCCGAGAATCCATTTGAAGAGTTTAATGGTTTCTACTCTGCTTCTTCGACTTACGGCTCCTTTGCCTATTTAAAATACGGAATGATGAGGTTATTCTCGCAGTTAGCTCAAGATTGTCAGCTTAAAGTTGGTAAAACAATTTGGGTTCTTGGGCATTCTGGCCCTGAAACCGCTGATGATTCAAGGACTCATTTTGGTATATTTGCTCCAGGTGTTAGAGATTTATTTCCACAAGGTCATGTGATTGATCTTATACCTTGGGAGGCGAATGAAGTTCCAGTTTTGTTGGGTAAGGCACTTTCTCTTGATGTGCCTATTATCGCTCTTGTGCTTACAAGACCTCATATTCCCATACCTAATAGAGAAGAGTTAGGTTTAGCTTCTTACTTTGAAGCTGCACATGGAGCTTACATTTTGAAAGATTTTGATCCTAATTTAGAGCCAATGGGGACTGTGATTGTTCAGGGGACAAGTTCTACTCTGTCAGTTATTAAAGTCCTACCACAGCTTAAAGAGGCAAAACTCAATGTTAGAATTGTTTCTGCTCCTTCTTATGAACTCTTTAGAAGAGAGCCACAATCATATAAAGATACTGTCCTTCCATGGAAACTTTTCCACGATGCGATGGTTATAACAAATGAATCCATTAAACTTATGCATCATTGGATTACTAACCCTATTGTAAAAGAATACTCACTTTCTTCGGACTGGGATAATCGATGGAGAACTGGTGGCACTGTAGATGAAGTTGTTGAAGAAGCTCACCTTGACCCTAAACACGTATTTGAAGGAATTGAGCGGTTTGTTAAAGATCGTGAAAAAAGGTTAAGAAGAATAGAAGAAATTGTAAAATAATTTTTAGTTTCTGTTCTTAATAGGGGCTAACTTTTTAGCCCCTATTTGTATTTATTTTGAAGAATATTTTGCAAAGCACTTACCGAAAATCGTTAAAAAAGGAAAATTCTATATAAATTCAAACCTTCCCCTGTCAATTTGTATGTCCCCTTTTGTCATCGTATTTACAATTTTTGCTGTTGCTGGTAATTGGTTAATGGTTTGGTATCTGTTTGAAAGAAAATAATTTTATATATAGGAGGTATACAATGCATATAACAATTCAAGTAAATGTCCCACCCTATACCTATACTGATTTAGACACTGCAATTCATTTGGCTGAAACTTTCTTAAAAAGAGGGCATAAGGTGTCAATCTTTTTATTTTCTGATTCGTCTCTTGCGGTAAATAAATTAGTTAAACCAATAAGAATTGACAGAAATATCCCTGAGAAGTTAAAAGAACTTGCACAAAAAGGTGTTGAAATAAATATTTATGGACTTTGCGCTGACTATAGAGGGCTTACAAACGAATTAAATGTTGAAGGTTCAGTGTTCTCAGGTGT
>DYKR01000011.1 GCA_020722505.1 Caldisericum exile
ATGCGAATAATAATGGAGTGCCTTTGAAAAATGCCATCAACTTAAAAATAAAAGATGCGAGTTTAAAATCCAATGCTTTCAACGCAAAAATAAAAGATGCGAGTTTAAAATCCAATACTTCTAATTCGGAAATAAAAATAGAGGGGTTAAACCCTACCTCTCTTAATCCTCTAAAAAATATTAGTCGTGGTTATAAGTGGTGCCGAGGGACGGAATTGAACCGCCGACACGTGGATTTTCAGTCCACTGCTCTACCGACTGAGCTACCTCGGCACATGGTGGGCGAAAGAGGATTCGAACCTCTAACTTCTTGCGTGTAAGGCAAGCGTTCTACCGTTGAACTATCCGCCCACATGGTGCTGGGAGTGGGAGTCGAACCCACACGGGGGTGCCCACACGCCCCTCAAACGTGCGCGTCTGCCAATTCCGCCATCCCAGCATATTAATTTAAAATACTTTGAAAACGTTTAAAAATACTGTTGTAAGGACGAATAGTATTCCAAAAACGGTAGCTAAACGCTCTAATAAAATATCTTTAGCAGTTTTATTATGAAAAACTGTTGCCCCACCAGAAATAGCACCAAGTCCAGCACCCTTAGGGTCCATTAACAAAATGGATATGGTGGTACCCAATGCAAAAACTAAGTCTAAAACAACCAATACAATCGCAAATGTGCTCATTTTTTTCTACCTTCCACATTATTATATAGATTTAAAAATAAATTTCAAGGGGTTTGACTCATTTTTGTAAAACTTTTTGAAAAAAACCACTAAAAAAGAAAAACCCACTGCAAGACGCAGTGGGCAAACAAAACATTTTACTAAAATTTAATTTAAATCTTCCAAGGCATCAACTGCTGGCAAAACTTTACCCTCAAGGAACTCCAAGAAGGCTCCACCACCTGTTGAAAGATGCGTTATGCTATCTTGCAAGTTAAATTTTCTAAAGGCAGCAACAGTCTCTCCACCACCTACAACCGTTGTTACTCCTTTTAAACCACCTATAAATTTTGCAAGTTCATATGTCCCTTCGCTGAACTTCTCAATCTCGAAAACTCCAAGAGGTCCATTCCAAACAAGTGTTTTTGCACTACTTATCTCATTTTCAAAGAGTTTTACGGTTTTTGGCCCGATATCCACACCAATAAGGTTAGACGGCATCTCTTCAATATCAAAGGTGCCCGCATAACCTGATTCTTTTACTTCACTTGCTCCAACAACATCAACCGGTAAAACAATCTTTACTCCCTTTTTCTTTGCCTCTTCTAAAAGACTTTTTGCAACATCAAGTTTATCAACTTCACAGAGTGACATTCCAGTTTCATAACCAAGTGCCTTAAGAAAAGTAAAACACATGCCTCCACCAATGAGTATTTTATCAACCTTAGAAATAAGGTTTTTAATAAGGCCAATTTTATCTGACACTTTTGCCCCACCCAAGATAGCAACATAAGGTTTATCGGGGTTTTCAAGAATCTTGGTGAGCGTGTTTATCTCCTTTTCCATTAACAATCCTGCAACAGAAGGTAAGTATTGGGTAATTCCTACTGTAGAAGCAGCCACTCTGTGGGCAGTTGCAAAAGCGTCATTCACAAAAATATCTCCAAGGGAAGCAAGTTGTTTTGCAAATTCAGGATCGTTATCTTCTTCTCCTTTATGGAATCGGAGGTTTTCAAGTAAAACCACCTCTTTAGGCTTTAAAGACTCGTTTATAAAAGACTCAACTTCAGGTCCCACACAATCATTAAGTTTATATACCTTAAAGCCACCAAGTTTCTCAAGTGCGTCTTTTACAGGGTCCATTTTTAAAGATTCATCAAATCCTTTTGGACGTCCGAGGTGGCTCATAAGAATTACTTTCGCGTTGTGTTCTCTTAGATAGTTTATCGTAGGCAAAACCCCTAAAATCCTAAATTCATCAAGCACTTTACCGTCTTTTGTTATGGGAACGTTAAAATCAACCCTTACAAGCACTCTCTTATTACTTACATCAACATCTTTTATAGTTTTTTTAGGCATCTTGCCTCCTTATTAGTATCCAGCTTTCTCAACGACTAACTTTGTTAAGTCAGCCACTCTACACGAATAGCCCCATTCATTATCATACCAACTTACAACGTTCAGTAGATTACCATCAACTACCATGGTAGAAAGCGCATCAACTACACCAGAGTAAGTAATACCTTTAAAATCAGAAGATACAAGAGGCTCTTCAGTATAACCAAGGATTCCCTTCATATACGTCTCGGAAGCTTCCTTAAGGAAGGCATTGACTTCTTCTTTTGTGCTATTTCCCTTTAAAACCGCTTCAAAAACTGAAATAGAAACTGTGGGTGTGGGAACTCTCAAGGCAAACCCATGTAGTTTTCCTTTTAACTCAGGAATTGTTAATGCAACTGCTTTTGCTGCACCAGTAGTTGTTGGAATAATGTTTGTTGCAGCTGACCTTGCCCTTCTTGGGTCCTTATGAGGAGAATCAAGAAGTCTCTGATCTTGTGTATAAGAGTGTGTTGTAACAAGGAAACCTTTTTCAATACCAATTTTATCGTGAATAACCTTAATAACAGGAGCAATACTGTTGGTTGTGCAGGAAGCATTTGAAATAATAACATGTTTTTCCATATCAAGTAACTGCTCATTTACACCAAGCACAACTGTTATGTCTTCTCCTTCGGCTGGGGCTGTAATAATTACCTTTTTTGCGCCTGCCTGAATATGAAACATCGCTTTTTCCCTTTTCGTAAAGGCGCCAGATGATTCTATTACAATGTCAACACCAAGATCCTTCCAAGGAAGGTTAAGTGGGTCTTTTTCAGCAAACATTTTTGTTCTTCTACCATCAACTACAAGGTCTGTGCCTTCAAGTCTAATGTCCTTGTTCCATATACCATAGTTAGAATCGTGCTTTGCTAAGAAAACAAGTTGATCTGGTGGAAAAAGATCATTAATTGCAACAATTTCAATCTCCGGATAAACTTCCGTTAATCTTTTAAAAACTTGACGTCCTACACGTCCAAAACCATTAATTGCTACTTTCGACATATTTACCTCCTAATAATTTTTTCAGTTAATCCATAAATTGTATCAAAAAACCAATTACAGTCAATAGTTATATTTTTCATTATATAATACAGAAGAAATTATCATCAACTTATCTTCCTTTTGTTTGAATTTGGTATTTTTAGTTTTAACCTGTACTTAGCAATAGTTCTTCTTTTTATATCAACGCCCATTTGTTTAAAGATTTTCTCAATCTCTTCGTCTGTAAGAGGATTTGTTTTATCTTCGTTATCGATGATTTCTTTAAGTTTTTTCAAGATGAATTCTTCATCAAATTTTTCGCTCTTACTTTTAAAAAAATACCTTAGAGGAAACAAGCCTCTCGGGGTAAGAATATACTTATTTTGGATAAGTCTTGAAAGAGAAGAATAATCAAAATTATCAGAAACAAATTCTTCTAAGGAAAATTTTTTAGGACTACTACCCGTTTTAAAATACTCAGTATTTGAAGAAGCAATTCTATTGCAAATACTTTCAAGAAGCTTATCTCTTTCCTCTATGATAGATATCGACCAACGAGCTTCCTCAAGTAAATTTTCAAATTCTTCTTTAGTTAATTTATTTTCCATTTTATTTAAAACTTTTGCATAACTTTCGATAAGTAAAACCTTCCTTCTCGAGGTAGTATTAATAGAGGCTCTGTAAACTCCACCATCTTCTTCTATAACTACATCGGGCAAACGTCTTATGAAATGCGGGTTTTTGAATTTTGCCCCAGGGCATACATCGAGGTTTATAAGTTTTTCTCTTAAACTCTTAATAAAATCTAAATCAACTTTATACTTTTTTATGATAGGCTTAAAGTCCTCTTTCAAAAGTTCATCAAAAAAATCAAGTACGATGTTTTTCTTAAGATGAGAAAGATCTCCCTCGCTTTCTAACTGAATGATGAGACATTCTTTTACATCTTCTGCACCAACGCCTGGAGGGTCAAGCGATTGAACAAACTTAAGCGCTTTTTCAAAAATCCTTTTTTTAACACCTAACTTTTTCATGATCTCTTCTTTCGGAGCGCTAAGGAATCCAAATTCATTGAGGTAGTCAACAATAAGATTTGCAACTTCTTTAATGTTTTCTGGGACAGGAGCAACATCAACCTGCACTTTTAGAAAGTCATATAAGTTATCATCTGTTTCATCCACAACCCAATCAAACTCATCATAAACAACGACGTTATCTTCATCAACAAACGGGTTGTTTTGGACTAAATCCTCAATAAACTTATTAATTTCAACATTTGGAAGTGCAAAAACCCTTGAGCGCAGTATTAGATACGGAAGAAATTTTTGTTTAAGTGTTTGTTTAATCTTGTTCTTGTTTTCCATAATCCTTCAACTTCTTCAAGCGGTAGTATATTTCCTGTTTTGTCCATTTACCATTCGAAATCTTGGAAAGCTCCCTTAAAGATAAATAAGGAAATTCGTATCTCAAATAGGCAACTTCCTTTAAATCAGATGGGAGTTTATCAAGAACTCCATTCTCTAAAAGGGATTTTATAGTTTGTAAGTGAGATGAAGCAGCTTTTGTAAGCCTCTTTAGGTTTGCAAATTCAAAATTTGCAATTCTATTTGCGTTATTTGAAATAGATTTGAGAGCAGCATCTTTTTCAAATTCTAAATATGCACTGTTTGCTCCAATAACATAAAAGAACTCCTTTATGTTTTCTCTGCCTGAAATGTATATTCTGTCAGTTTTTGTAGAATGCTTGATTTTAAACTGAGAAATAACATTAGAAACAAAACTGCATTCTGAAGGCTTTTCAAGTCTTAATTCAAGATGAAAAGACGGTGGAGTTGAAACTATACCACAACCCAAAAATACACCCCTTAAAAATGCTTTCTTCCCCTTTGTATTCGCTTTCCTTACTTCATCCATGATCTTATCACTGTTAAAATCGTCTGAAGGATCCAAAAAGAAAACGTTGTACATAAAGCGATCCTTAGAAAGGATATCTTTAGTTCTATTGATATGTGCCTCATTAAAAAGAGAGATGATTTTTCTTATAATGAATAATTCTTTTGAAGAAAATCCGATCATCAAATTTGAAGAATAAACCCTCTTTGCGTTAGCAATAACAAAACCAAGAAGTTCAAAAAAACTATCACTCTTTACCAAAGAGAGCTCCCTTTTTACTCTAATATTTAGACTTTCTTGTAGGCTATTTTCATTATTATTTCGCCTATGGGAACTGGATCGTGACGTATGAGACCACCTCTTTCGGTTGCAAAATTCCCTGTAATAACTTTTATATTTAACTTTTTAATATTTTCTACATCTGCCTCAACAGGGAAAGAATCACTATTTTTGTATTTCTCTAACGAACTTGCACTAAACTGTTTTGTGTTTACAATTGCATAATCAATAACATTTTCGCCTAAAATTTTCACTATCTCCTTCACATGGTCAGAAGCTTTAAAGTCATCGGTTTCTCCGTGTTCTGTCATGGCATTTACAATAAACACAACGGTTGCTTTCGAGTATCTAATGGTATCAGCAATTGACGGTATTAGAAGCGGGGGTATGATACTTGTAAATAAACTTCCTGGGCCTATAACAATAACATCCGCATCTTTTATATACTCTAAGGCAGGCACATATGGTTTAATTTGCGGATCTTTAAGAAACACCCTCTTTATCTTTTTAAAACTCGCTGTGATCTCACTTTCTCCTTCAACAACTGTGCCATCTTCAAACTCAGCGCAAAGGATTGCCTCTTCTTTTGTGAATGGCATTACAACGCCTTCAACATTTAATAATTTTGCAAGTTTTATTACAGCATCACTAAAATCACTTGTAATTTTTGTAAGCCCTGCAATGAGAATATTTCCTAAATTATGACCATCAAAACAGGAAGATTGCGCTTTAAACCTATAAGAAAGGATTTTTCTTGCTAAGGAATTTTCTTCTGTAAGGGCAATAAGGCAATTCCTTATATCTCCAGGAGGAGGTATAGAAAGCTCTGCTCTTAACCTACCAGAAGATCCGCCTGAATCTGCAACGGTAATTACCGCAGCAATCTTTAAAAATTTACCTCTTAAACCTTCCAATACTGACGTTGTCCCAGTGCCACCGCCGATATTCACAATCCTTTTTTTAAGACTATCTTTTCTCCGTTCAAATAGCAAACTCATGATTTCATCATCTGATTTATCGGGGATAAGTGCTCTTGTTATAGATTTAATCAATAAAGAAATACCTAAAAATATTAGAATAAAACTCGTTAAAACTAACAAAAGCGAAATAATTTCAACAAGAAGGTTTTTAAAGGGAGTATCCAAGTATTTTCCAATATAAAGAGAATTTGACAAGAAATTTTCGTTTTGGGTTATAGTCACAAGAAACAAAAAGACCGAATAGATAACTAAAAGCACCCCTACAATAATCATTAGAACGTATCTTTTGATACCAATACCTGGCAAAAAAAATCTCAGTTTACTATTCTCTATTCTCATTTTTAAGATCCCTGTGGTATACGCTTACATCATAACCAAATTCTTTCAACCTATTTGCAATGATCTCACCAAGCGCAACTGACCTGTGAACTCCCCCAGTGCAACCAAAAGAAATCGAAAGGTATGATTTGCCTTCTCTTATGTAAAAGGGTATGAGGAAGAGAAGAAAATCTAAAAGTTTGTCGATAAAAGCTTTTGTCTCTTTGAACTTAAGAACGTATTCTTGAATTTTACTATCAAGGCCTGAATACTCCGTTAACGTTTCCTCATAAAAGGGGTTTGGGATAAACCGAACATCTATTACAAGGTCAGAATTTAAAGGAATACCAAATTTATAACCAAAAGTTGTGATGAGAATTTTCAAGGCTTTTTTACCTTCGAGTGTTAAAATTTCTCTAATTTTTGCCTTTAAGTCTTGGGTTTTAAAATTAGTTGTATCAATTACTACGTCAGCAATTTTCTTTATAGGGTTGAGTTTTAACCTTTCCTCTTTTATCTTGTCAGGTAATGGAGAAGGGACATCATCGTTAAAAGGATGTCTTCTTCTTGTTTCCGAAAACCTTTTAATGAGTGTTTCGTAAGATGCTTCAAGGAAGATAACTTTAAGAGAGATATCTTCTCTTTTGCGTAATTCCTTTACTATCTTTGGGAATTGTTCAAAAAAATCTTTACTTCTTACGTCAATAACTGCACAGATCTTGTTTATGTTGCCGAAGGTTTTTGAAACAATTTTTAAAAAGTCATTAATAAGAGTAGGGGGAAGATTATCTATGCAATAATAACCAAAATCCTCCAGCACTCCAACACTTTTGGTTTTACCTGCACCACTTAAACCTGTTATTATTACAAAATTTATTTTTTCATTCATTAAAATATTATACATCCATTTTTTATATTACAAATTTTAAAGAAACACCCTCTTTTTGCTAAAATTTTTAATGTAATTTGAGTATAATATATGTAAGAAAACTACTTAAGGAGGAAAAAATGGCACTAACAGGTGATTTAAGTGAACTTAATTTGAAAGGAGTTTTAGGCCTTATTTCTTCTATGAAAGGAACTGGAAAACTCGAGATTATTTCTGATTCTATACATATAGTCCTTCATTTTAAAGATGGCAACATCGTTAATGCAGAAGGAGATAAAGACCCCATTTCTTCTTTTCAAAAAGCCTGTGGACTTACATCTGGTAAGTTTGAGTTTATAAAGACTACTGATATAAAAGAAAGTAATGTTGCAAAAACCTTACAAACATTGACAAATGACATCGATACTATTTTAAGTAGGTGGGAAGAAATCCGTAAAAGATTTCCAAGTTACGATGTGGTGTTTGATATTGGCGAAATAAGTGGAGAAGAAGTGAAGTTGAACCCTGAGGAGTGGAAGTTGCTTTCCCTAATAAGAGAACCTACAACTCTACATGCACTACTTGTAAACTCTCCTTTTGGGGAAATGAAAACTATCGAAACACTTCTTCAACTATTTGATAAAGGTCTTATTACTTTTGAATTCGAAACAGAAGATGTTCTAAAAGAAGAAGATAACGTCATACCTGTAAAAGAAACCGGCTGGTATGCGGTAAATACACCAATTTATGGTGATAAAAATATCGCATTCTACAATAAAATTGATGGAAGAAAAGATTTTCCAACACTTTGTAAAGAATTGGGTATAACGTTAAGAGAAGGAAGACAAACTTTAAGATATTTACTTACAAACGGTAAAATTTCTCTTAAGAAAAAGGCTAAATAAATTCTTTTAAAACAACATTTACAAAACGAAGGCCTAAAGCGGTAAGTGTTAGTTTGTTCTTGGTTTGTTTTATTAGTTTTGATTTTTTTAACTTCTCTAATTCAACTGCAAAATCACTCTCAAGAAAGCTTCCAAATTTTTTATAGTAATCCGTTAAGCTCACACCTTCAAGCAACCTAAACTTCATAAATAGATAATCTGATTTTAGTGCCTTTCCGTTTAGCCTCTTTGTAAATGAAATAGGTAATTCCCCTTTGTCTAACTTTGCAAAATAACTTTTAAGATTCATTACATTTACACTTCTTCTGTTATTTAAAAAACTACCCGCTGAAACACCAAACCCTATATAAGGAAAACTTTCCCAATATTTGAGGTTGTGTAAAGAGAAAAAACCTGGTTTTGCAAAATTTGAAATTTCATAATGGACAAAGCCATTTTGAGTAAATATTTTTTTACCTAAAAAGTATTCTTTAAGCCATACAGAATCATCAACAAAATTGTAATAATGTCTTGCTCGATACAGAGGTGTGCCTCTTTCAAGCATAAGCGAATAAAAAGAGATATGCTCAGGATTAAGAGCAATCGCCTTTTTTATAGAGTAAGTTTGCATTTCAAAATCCTCATTGGGTAAAGCAAACATAAGGTCAATATTGATATTAGAAAACCCCAGGACTCTTAGCAAATGGAATTTTTCTTCGATTGTTTTTGCTTCATGAACTCTGCCGAGTAATTTTAATGTTACGTCATTAAAACTCTGTGCTCCAATACTCACCCTATTTACACCAAGTTCTTTAAAAACTAAAAACTTATCTTTACTGATACTCTCTGGATTTCCCTCAATTGTAAATTCTTTAAGTTTCGAAAAATCAAACCGATCTTTTAAAAAATGTATAAAATCTACAAACTCATCTACACTAACAAGACTTGGAGTGCCCCCACCAATGTAAAGAGTTTCGAGAGAGAATTTCACAATATCAGGAAATTTATCCAAAAATAGATCTACTTCTTTTTTAAGGTATGAAAAATACTTTGACTCTGCAACCCTATCTAAAGTAAAAGAAGCAAAATCACAGTAAATACACTTTCGGACGCAAAAAGGGTAGTGGATATAAAGGCCAATGCTTTCGAAGTTAGTCGGTTTTTTCACTACTTTTTACAGAGAGGATTGAGAAGAATGCTTCTTGAGGTATTTCTACATTACCAATCATTTTCATTTTCTTTTTGCCTTCTTTTTGTTTCTCAAGGAGTTTCTTCTTTCTGGTGACATCTCCACCATAACATTTTGCTAAAACATCTTTTCTGTAAGGCACAATTCTTTCTTTTGCAATAATTTTACTTCCAATTGCAGCTTGCAAATTTACTTCAAACATCTGACGTGGGATTACCTTCCTCATCTTTTCAAGCATGGAACGAGCAACATAATAGGCTTTATCCTCATGTGCCATAAAAGACAGAGCATCAACTGGTTTTTTGTTTATTAGAATATCTACTTTGACGATATCTGCCTTTTTGAAGCCGATAAATTCGTAATCCAAGGTCCCATAACCCCTTGTCACTGACTTAAGGGCATCAAAGAAATCCGTAATAATTTCTTGAAGGGGCACTTCAAATCTTATCACAACCCTTTTTTCTTCAGGATATAGCATATCCTTATAAGTTGCACGCCTCGTGTTCAAAAGTTCCATCACATTACCAATAAAATCTGGAGGCACCATAATAGAAGCATCTACTATTGGCTCTCTAATTTCAAGGATTTTTGAAGGATCTTCAAATTTTGCAGGATTATCTATTGGAACAGTTCTTCCATCTCTTAATACAACTTCGTATTCTACGTTTGGAACGGTTGCAATGATATCTTGCCCAAATTCAATCTTAAGTCTTTCAATGGCAATTTCCATATGAAGTAATCCAGAAAAACCACAACGAAAACCAAAACCAAGCGCTTCTGATGTATCAGGTTCAATAGTTATGGCAGGGTCATTTAAACGGAGTTTTTCAAGAGATTTCTTTAGGTCTTCAAATTCATTTGTATTCAAAGGGAAAATGCCTGCAAAAACCATTGGGACGTTCTTTCTAAAACCAGAAATTGGAGCATCGGCAACTCTAAAGGCGTTTGTTACCGTATCACCAATCTGAACATCAAGTGGGTCTCTTATTAGTGCAGCAAAATAGCCAACCATTCCTGCCGTAAGTTCTTCAATGGGTTCCATTTTGAACCTAAAAATGCCAACTTCTTCAACTTCAAATTCCTTTTCATTTGACATAAATTTAATTCTATCACCTTTTTTGATTGTGCCGTCTTTTACTCTTACATAAACAATGACACCTTTGTAGGTATCAAAATGGGAATCAAAAACAAGTGCCTTTAAAGGAGCATCTTCAGAACCACTTGGGGGTGGGATTCTATCAACTATTGCCTCGATGAGTTTATCGACGTTCTCACCAGTTTTAGCGCTGATCTTAAGGATATCCTCATCTTTAAAACCAAGAATATTTTTTATTTCGTTAATTGTGCCTTCGATGTCAGCGTCTTTTACATCTATTTTATTGACTACAGGGATGATAACCAGGTCATTTTCAAGTGCAAGATAGGTATTTGCAATAGTTTGTGCTTCAACTCCCTGTGTTGCATCGACAAGAAGCACTGCACCTTCACAAGCTTTTAAACTTCTTGAAACCTCATAAAAAAAATCCACATGGCCTGGTGTATCAATTAAATTAAAAACATAGTCAATGCCGTTTACTTTAATATTGAGAGTAATCGGGTGAGCCCTTATGGTAATACCCCGATCTTTCTCAAGCTCCATGCTATCGAGCACCTGCTCGCCTTTTACCACAAGTCCACCATGTTCAAGAAAACGGTCAGAAAGGGTTGATTTTCCGTGGTCGATGTGGGCAATGATTGAAAAATTTCGGATTTTATCCATGAGAAGTTATTTTTTCTTTTACTTCAAAAGTAATACCGACTGACTCGTCGTAATCAACAACTACAAGATTGCCTTCTTTTATTTCTCCTTTGAGGATTTTAATGGCAATAGGGTCTTCCACTTCCTTTTCTATTAACCTCTGCAAAGGTCTTGCCCCGTATTCTACACTGTAGCCAGTCCTTGCAAGGTAGTCTTTTGCCTTTTCTGTTAGCATAATATGAATGTCGTTTTCAGAGGCATTTTTCTCTATACGTTTTATGAGGATATCCACAATTTTCTTTATCTCTTCATTTGTAAGTGGATAGAAAACTATAATATCATCTAATCTATTCAAAAATTCTGGTTTAAAAAGACCTTTAAGTGAAGAAATGAGTTTTTTCTTCTTTTCCTCAAAACTCTCAATAGTGCCGCCCAAATTAAACCCAACAGTTTTATCTTTTAGTGAATCAGTGCCAAAGTTTGATGTAAGAATAATAACTGTATTTTTAAAGTCAACCGTCCTTCCTTGAGAATCTGTAAGCCTTCCTTCATCCATGATCTGCAGTAAGATATCAAAAATATCTGGATGTGCTTTCTCAATTTCATCAAAGAGAACAACCGAATAAGGCTTTCTTCTAACGGCTTCAGTTAACTGACCTCCCTCTTCATAGCCTACGTATCCAGGAGGCGAACCTATGAGTCGTGAAACAGTAAATTTCTCCATGTATTCAGACATATCAAATCTAATAAGAGCATTCTCATTTCCAAAGAGAAACTCGGCTAACGTTTTTGCAAGTTCTGTTTTACCAACACCAGTTGGACCAAGGAAAAGAAAAGATCCAATTGGCTTATTTGGATTTTTTAGCCCAGATCGAGCTCTTCTAATAGACCTTGAGACTGCTTGAACTGCCTCCTCTTGACCTACAATTCTTTTGTGCAACTCCTGTTCCATGTTGACAAGCCTTTCTTTTTCATCTTCAACCATTTTCTCAACAGGAATACCAGTCCAAAGAGAAATAACTCTTCTAATATCATCTTCGGTTAATACTGGCATTTCCCCTTGTGAATCTAAACTAAGAATCTTTAAAGTATTGTAGAGATTCTTTTCCTCTTCTCTAAGTTGTTCGGCCTCAAGTAGGCGTCTTTCTCTTATTGCTTGTAATCTTTTATCTTTAATTTCTTTTATCCTTTTCTCAATTTTCTTTACTTCGTTATTTTTAGAGATTTTTAATTTCAGTCGTGCAGAAGCTTCATCTATAACATCAATTGCTTTATCTGGTAAAAATCTATCGTTTATGTATTTAACTGAGAGTTTAACGGCAAGGTCGATTGCTTCATCGGATATTTTTACCCCGTGAAACTTCTCATAGCGATCCCTTATGCCTTTTAAAATTTCAATTGTTTCTTCAATAGTTGGCTCTCTTACATATACTGGTTGGAAACGTCTTTCAAGAGCCGGGTCTTTCTCCACATATTTTCTATATTCTTTAAGGGTAGTTGCTCCTATCACCTGAATTTCTCCACTTGCAAGGGAGGGTTTTAAAATGTTAGAGGCATCAATTGCACCTTCTGCCGCACCAGCACCGACAAGTGTATGGAATTCATCAATAAATAGAATCACGTTCCTGTTTGTTTTGGCAACTTCCTTTAGTATCTTCTTCATTCTCTCTTCAAATTCGCCTCTGTACTTTGTGCCTGCAATTACAGAAGCAAGATCAAGAGAAACAATGCGCTTACCTTTGAGTAAATCTGGCACATCGTTATCTGATATCCTCTGGGCAAGTCCTTCAACGATTGCAGTTTTTCCAACTCCCGGATCACCAATAATAGCTGGGTTGTTCTTTTTTCTTCTCATCAGAATTTCAATAACTCTCTCAATTTCTTGTTCCCTTCCGATAACAGGGTCAAGCTCAGAGCGCAGTGCAAGAGCAGTTAAATCTCTTGAGAATTGGTCTAAAGTAGGAGTTTTCGTTTCTCTAACAACACGGTCTTCACGTGATTCTTTAGAAACTTTTTCGCCAATCATTGCATAGATTGTTTCTTCGAATTTTTGGATATCAATGCCTGCATCCTGGAGTATTTTAACGCCAATACCCCCACCCTCGTGAAGGATTGCAAGAAGAATATGCTCTGTGCTAATATAGTTATCTCCAAGATTAATCGCCTCTTTTTCTGCAATTTCAAGGACTCTTTTTGCCCTTGGAGTAAGAATAATTTCTTCATTAGACCTATTAGTATAGCTGTTATTCTCTTTAATAAACTCTTCTATCCTTTCAAGAATATCGTTTGGATCAACACCCATACTCAAAATTGCTCTATATGCAATACCTTCTTCAACTTTAATTAAGCCAAGTAAAAGGTGCTCGGTTCCAAGATAATAATTACCCAGAGAGTGTGCCTCTTCTTGGGCAATAAGTATCGCTCTTTGTGCTCTTTCTGTTAAATTATTCCAATTCATACAATCATCTCCTATTAATATTTTACCTAAATTCGGGTTTTTTTAAAGTGGCAAAATAATTTCTAAAGAAACATACTTAAGATTGGGAAATCTTGTGCTATTTTAAAAACATTCCTGCAAAAAGTTCCTTTATCAATTATAGCATAGGTTGAACAAAAATTATACTCTTTAAAAAATCACTAAACCATTCAAAAGCAAATTAGATTTTGATTTTTCTTTATTTTTGGTAAAATAATCTGTTGGAGGAATTTATATGGAAGATAAGGAAAAGACAACAAAAGATTATACCGAAGAGTATAATGCGAAAAGTATTAAAGTGCTCGACGGTCTTGAACATGTAAGGAAAAGACCTTCTATGTATATTGGGTCAACATCATCTGCTGGATTGCACCATCTTGTATTTGAAGTTGTTGACAACTCAATAGACGAAGCAATGGCAGGTTTCTGTAATGAAATTACCGTAATACTTAGAAAAAACTCTTCCATTACAGTTATAGATAACGGAAGAGGTATCCCAGTTGATGAACATCCACAACTACATGTATCAGGAGTTGAAGTTGCTTTAACAAAACTCAATGCAGGCGGAAAATTCGACGCAAAAGTTTACCATGTGTCAGGGGGCTTACACGGTGTTGGTGTCTCTGTTGTAAACGCCCTATCAAAATATTTAAAAGTTATCGTAAAAAGAAACGGCATCGTATACGAGCAAGAATACGAAAGAGGTAAACCACTGTATCCTTTAAGAGAAGTAGGAAATGTTCTGCCAAACGAAATAGGAACTGAAATTACTTTTATCCCAGATGATACAATATTTGAAACGGTAGAATTTGATGAGAATATCATTAAAGAAAAACTCAAAGAACTTGCCTATTTAAATAAGGGTTTAAGAATACACTTCTTAAATGAAAAAAAGGGCACTGAAGAACACTACTATTCAGAAAAAGGTATCGTTGATCTCGTTAAAGAGTTAAACAAAGACGAACAAACACTATTGGAAGAGCCAGTATACTTAGAGGTAGATGAGGACCACTTCCATCTTGAAGTTGCTCTCCAGTATAATGCGGGTTTTTCTTCAGAGATTATGTCTTTTGTAAACAACATCAAAACGGTAGATGGCGGCACCCATGAAACCGGCTTTAAACAGGCACTTACAAAACTCTTTAACGACGAAGGTATGCAACTAAAATTGATAAAGGACGAAGCAATAACATTTGACGATATTAAAGAAGGCCTTGTTGCGATTATCAGCGTGAGACTGGTTGAGCCACAGTTTGAAGGGCAAACAAAAACAAAATTAGGCAACACTGAAGTAAGGTCAAAGGTATACAACATCGTTAAAAACGGGCTAACACTTTATTTTGATAAACACATTGAAGACCTCCAAAAAATCCTTAAAAAGATCCTTCTTGCTCAAAATGCAAGACTTGCTGCAAAAAAAGCAAAAGAGATAGTTAGAAGAAAAGGCGAGCTTGACTTTTCTGGTAGATTACCGGGTAAGTTAGCTGATTGTTCTTCAAATGATCCATCAAAAACAGAACTATACATAGTAGAAGGGGAATCTGCAGGTGGAAGTGCAAAACAAGCCCGTGATAGAAAATTCCAAGCCGTGTTACCACTGAGAGGAAAAATACTAAACGTAGAAAAGGTGAATATGGCACATGCTCTCTCTTCCCAAGAGATAAAAAACCTCATAACAACAATCGGAAGTGGTATTGGTGAAGATTTTAAAGTAGAAAACTTAAGATACCATAAAATCATCATCATGACAGATGCTGATGTTGATGGTGCTCACATTAGAACACTTCTTCTTACTTTCTTCTTTAGATACATGAAACCTCTTGTTGAAGATGGGTATCTTTACATCGCACAACCTCCACTTTACAGGATTAAATACGAAAAAGAGATAAGATACGCTTATTCAGATGAAGAACTTACGCATATTTTAGGGACATTAAAAGACCCTGATAAAGCCGAAGTGCAAAGGTATAAAGGTCTTGGAGAAATGGACCCACAACAACTCTGGGAAACTACAATGGATCCTACAAGAAGAATCATAAAGAGAGTAACAATCCAAGAGGCAGAGTTAGCAAACAAACTGTTTGAACTCCTTATGGGTAGTGATGTGTCCCCAAGGAAAGAATTTATCATGCAACATGCAAAAGAAGTTGTTAATCTTGACATCTGAGGTGTAATATGGATAATCTATTCCACGAAAAAGTTATAAATATTCCAATAGAAGAAGAAGTTAAAAGGTCATATCTTGACTATTCAATGAGCGTTATCGTAGGAAGGGCACTTCCAGATATAAGAGATGGGCTAAAGCCTGTGCATAGAAGGATTCTCTATGCAATGGAGGGGCTTGGTTGTGAACCGAACAAACCGTACAAAAAGAGTGCAAGAATTGTAGGTGAAGTCCTTGGTAAATACCATCCACACGGTGAATCATCAGTGTATGATGCACTTGTGAGAATGGCACAACCATTCTCCCTTAGATACCCACTTGTGGACGGACACGGAAACTTCGGCTCCATAGATGGAGATGTGCCAGCAGCAATGCGTTATACAGAAGCACGTCTTTCCCACCTTGCAACAGAACTCCTCGATGGACTTAAAGAAAACGCAACCGATTTTGTCCCAAACTTCGATAATACTTTAAAAGAACCCCTTGTGTTACCTGCAAAATTTCCGAATTTGCTTGTTAACGGCTCTTCAGGTATTGCAGTTGGCATGGCTACCAACATCCCACCACACAATCTTAAGGAAGTTATTGATGCTCTTATCTATATTATTGATAACGAGATCTTACAGGGCAGGGAGGTAAACGAGAGAGACCTTTTAAACTTCATTAAGGGACCGGATTTTCCAACAGGGGGACAGATACTTGGAGTAGATGGCATTAAGGAGTACTTCAAGACAGGAAAAGGAATCGTTACCATAAGAGGAAAATACAAGATAGAAGAAGGAAAACACAAAAGAAAATACTTTGTAATAACAGAAATCCCATACGAAGTAAACAAAGCAGAATTAGTTGAAGAAATTGCAAACCTTGCAAAAGAGAAAAAGATAAAAGGCGTTGAAGACATTAGAGATGAATCAGATAGAGAAGGTATAAGAATAGTTATTAAACTCTCCGAGGGAATAAACGAAGAAGTCTTCGAAACAGAACTCATTAAATTAACAAGATACGAAGTAAGATACGGAGTAATCCTTCTTGGTATTCTTGATAACCAACCTAAAGTATTCACTGTAAAAGAACTTTTAAGTGAATTTTTGGCCTTTAGAAGTAGCGTTCTAAAAAGAGTTACAGAATTTAAACTCGAAAAAGCCAAGAAAAATCTTGAAATACTGTTGGGTTTAAAAAAGGCTATCCTAAACATCGACACCATAATACCTATGATCAAGGAATCAACGAATAACGAAGAAGCTAAAATAAAACTTATGGATTTCCTTGCAATCAACGAAAACCAGGCAAAAGCTATTTTAGATATGAAACTCTCTTCCTTGACCAGTTTGGAAGTAAATAAAATTGACAATGATATAAAAGAGACAGAGAAATTTGTTGAAGAACTTGAAGAAATGTTATCAAACAAAGAAAAATTTTATTCAGAAATTAAAAACGACCTTCAAAGGATTGCTCAAAGATACGGAGACAAAAGAAGAACATCTATCCTGCATTATTACAAAGAAATTGATAGTAGTGAGTTAATACCAGACGAAAATATCATTGTTATTGTTACAAGAGGCGGTTATTTAAAAAGGATGAAGGAAGATACATTTAAAGTCCAAAAAAGGGGTGGAAAAGGTGTAATTGGTCAAACACTTTCACAGGAAGACTATCCTATCGAAATCATGAGAACCACACTAAAAAGTAGCCTCTTGTTCTTTACAAATGTGGGAAAAGTCTATTCATTAAAAGCATACGAAATACCAGAACTTGAAAGGACTGGCAAAGGCACGCCCATTCACAGATTGCTAAAACTCGATGCAGAAGAAAGAATAAGCAAGGTAATAAGCATTGAAAAGGATAGCAAGGTCAAAAACTTATTCTTTGTAACAAAGAAAGGCTTTGTCAAAAAAACAAGAATGGATGAATTTGAAAATATAATGACAACAGGTAAAAGGGCAATAAAACTTAAAGAGGATGACGAACTTGAAACGGTAATTCCTTTGGAAGAAGAAAAAGAAATTCTTATGGTTTCAAAAGATGGTCTTGCAATACGTTTTGATTCTACCCTCGTAAAAGAATTAGGAAGAAATTCTTCAGGAGTAAAGGGAATGAAACTTAAAGATGGTTCCCATGTTGTTGATGCAGAGACACTTAACGAAACTGATAAAATAGTCCTTGTAACGGAAAAAGGATTTGGCAAAGCAATAGAGGCAACTTCCATAAGAAAAACAAAAAGAGGCGCAAGAGGCGTAAAATGTATAAAACTCACCGATAAAACTGGCGACCTTGTAGCTACAAAAGTAATTAGAGATGAAGAAAACCTGTTTTTGCTTTTAAAATCAGGAAATGTGATTAAAATGGAATTGAAGGATGTGAGAGTTTTAAGTAGAGGTGCTCGAGGTGTGATTCTTGTGCGATTTAAAGACCATGACGATTTGGTTACGGCAATTGCATTAGGCTAAAATGAATAGAGAAATTAAAAACGCTCTTTTTACAAGTTTAGTAATAGTAATTGCAGCAATAATTTTGTATTTACTTTATCTATTTAAAAGTATTATTCCAACAATTATTTTTGGCTCTGTCATTGCCTATATACTCCTTCCCATAGCAAACTTTTTTGCAAAACTAAAAATACATAGGAGTCTTGCGGCCTTAATTACTATACTCATTTTCCTATTCTCTATCGTCCTAGCTGGATACTTTCTTTTTCCAATTATTATAAAAGAACTTGGAGAACTCATTGGGAATCTTCCAAATTTACAAAAGAATATTTCATCCTTCTTCGAAAACCTAAGTAAAGTAATAAATTCAAGTAAAAATACCTCATTTTTAAATACAATCCTCTTAAATTTTGTATCAGGTTTACAAACCGCAATAACAGACCTTCTTAAAACTATCCCAGAAAAAATAAAAAACAGTATCTCTAACTTTGGCTCGTTGATATTCTCGTTCTTGCTTGCTTACTTCTTTATAAAGGATTCCCCTGCGATGTACAGAATTGTTCTTCGTAGGTTTACTCCTGAAGTAAGAAAGAAAGTAAAAATTTATCTTGATAGAACAAACATAGAAATGCGCACGTATTTTTCTACTCTAGTCCTGCTTTCAATCATAACTGGTATCTCAATGGGATTGGGAAGTTTTATTGTAGGAGTAAAATTTGCAACAATCATCGGCGTGATGGATGCCTTTCTTGAGATGCTTCCATACGTTGGACCTACGGTTGTTTTTATAGTAGGAGGTTTATTCTCCTTAACGCAGAGTTTAAAGACGTTTCTTCTTTTTGTTCTCGTGTTTGTAATAGTGGAAGGTGCCTTAAGTAATTTTGTGCTACCACATGTAATTGGAGAAAGATTAAGAGTGCCTCCTGTAATAATCATCTTAATGATTGCAATTGCGGGAACAATATTTGGTCCTTTAGGTTTGCTTATTGCAACTCCAACATTCCTCATCTTTAGGAATATGAGACT
>DYKR01000012.1 GCA_020722505.1 Caldisericum exile
CAAGGAAAAGAGTGCAGAATGATGAAGTAGGGGCTTGTAATGACTGCGTGGGATACGTCTCAGAATGGCGGCGGGGGCTAACACTTATAATGATGGAGGAGACTATTTTCCGCTAACTACCAATACGATTTCTCCTTTTGGGGGATTTTCTTTAAAGTATTCTAGAACGAATGAAACTTCTCCTCTTACGACGCTCTCATGTAGCTTTGAAATTTCCCTTATAACGGCAATCTGCCGCTCGGGTAAGACTTCTTTAAGGATGTTTAATACCTTTATAAGTCTATAGGGAGATTCAAAAAAGATCACTGGAAAATCAAAGGTTTTTATTCTTTCAAAGGTTTGTTTGATTTTACTTTCACTTCGTTTTAAAAATCCGTAAAATAAAAATCTATCAGGCGGAAATCCTGAAAGAATTAAAGCGGGTATAATTGCGTTTGCTCCAGGGAGAACTTCGTAAGGAATGTTGTTATCGATACATGCTTTTACAAGCACATAACCAGGGTCAGAAATACAGGGAGTGCCTGCATCTGAAACGAGTGCTATTGATTTTCCTTCCTTTAGGTCTATGACTATTTTTTTAACAACCGATGCATTAGAATAAGAGTGAAAACTTTTTAATGGAGTGTTAATAGAATAATGATTTAGCAATTTTTTGGTTATGCGTGTATCCTCAGCAAGTATATAATCAACATTTTTTAAAACTTCTAAAGTTCTTAGAGTAATATCTTTTAAATTCCCTATTGGAGTTGGGCAAATATACAAAGGCATTTAAACCTTATGCTTCCTGTGTTTCCACAACTTCAAATTCGTCGCCAACTTTAATGTCGTTGAAGTTTTTAAGCCCAATACCGCATTCGTATCCTTTAACAACTTCTCTTACGTCTTCTTTAAACCTTTTTAGAGAAGAGACTTCAGTTGTGTATATTACCGTATTGTTTCTTATAATTTTTACCTTTGAACCTCTTAAGACTTTACCATCGGTGACAAGACACCCTGCAACAGTTCCTACATTAGGCACTTTAAATGTTTGTTTTACAACCACTCTTCCAATTACTACTTCTTTTGTTTCTTTTGGTTTTATACCTTTTAGTAATTTTTCAATTTCATCGGTAAGTTCAAAGATGATATCATAGGTGCGGATTTCAATACCTCTTGATTTTGCTTCATTGATTGCTTCCTGCACTGGCCTCACGTTAAAACCAAGGATGAAGCCTTTTGAAGCTGAGGCAAGTAATACATCACTTTTAAGGATCCCCCCAATCCCTTCATGGACGACTTCTATTGGAATATCAGATTTAATTTCACTTATGGCTCTTTTTACCGCTTCAAGTGAACCTTGTGTGTCTGCCTTAAGAATGATGAACAGTTTTTTCTCTTCCATCTCTTCCATTTCTTTGAGTAGTTCTTCAAGGGTCTTTGGTGTTCTACCTTGTTCACGAGCCTTTTTCTTCTCTTCTTCGATCTTTTCTTTTTCTAATTTCGCTTCTTCTATATTTGATAACTCAAAGAAAATTTCACCAGCCTCGGGGACGTCTTCAAGTCCTGCAATTTCAACTGCACTTACTGCTTGTGCAAGATTGATATTTTTTCCTAATGTGTTTCTTAGGAACCTAATTTTGCCAACAGTATTACCTGCTCTTAAGTATGTTCCAACTTTTAAAACCCCAGTTTGGACTATTACTGTTGCAAGAGGACCTACGTTTTTGTCAATTCTTGATTCGATGACTGTTCCAGATGTAATGGCATCGACAATTGTTTTAAGATCAAGGAGTTCTGCTTGTAATTTTATTATTTCAAGAAGGTCGTTTATACCTTTTCCTGTTTTTGCAGAAACTTGGACGTAAACGGTTTGACCTCCCCACTCTTCGGGTAATAATCCTCTATCTGCTAATTGATGTTTAACCATTTCTGGATCAGCGCCAGGCTTATCTATTTTATTTATTGCAACAATGATGGGGACTTTTGCCGCTTTTGCATGGTGTAAAGATTCTGTTGTTTGCTCTTTTACTCCCTCATCGGCTGCAACTACAATAATGACTATGTCTGTTACTAGCGATCCTCTAAGCCTCATCTCTGTAAAGGCTTCGTGCCCAGGTGTATCAATAAAAATAATCTCATCGTCACCAATCTTAACAGATGATGCTCCTATTGCTTGGGTTATTTGGCCCTTCTCTTTTGCTGCTATGTTTGTTTTTCTTATTGTGTCAAGAAGAGTTGTTTTTCCGTGGTCTACATGTCCCATTACAGTTACAACTGGTGGTCTTTTAACAAGTTTCTTTTTGAAGTTTTCGTCTATAAAAGGAGGAACTTTTAAACCAAGTTCATGTGCAAGATAGTGGACTTCTTCTCTTGTATACTTGTAGTTAGGTTTATACGGCAAACCGAATTTCATTATCTTTTCTCTTATCTCTTCTACCGGTATGCCAAAGTGCTTTCCAAATTCTTCTAATGTGATGTTATGTGGAATACTTTCCAACTCTTCTTTTTTTTCTTTTACCTTTGATTTAAGTTCCTCTATGTAATCAGAAACGAGTTTGTATGTTTCGTTATCTACCGTTGATAGAGTGCTTTTTACAGGTATTCCAAGCCCCTCCATTATGGAAATTAAATCTTGCGACTTTAATCCCAAAGTTTTTGCCAATTCGTATACTCTTTTTCCTTGTTTATTTTCTTTCTTCATTATTCTCACCTTCTTCTACTTCTATGAGGTGTATATTGTATCCTGTAAGTGATGATGCAAGAGATACATTTATACCTTCTTTACCCATGGCTACTGGTGCTTCTTTCTTATCTACATATACGTTTGCCTCTTTAGTGTTTGGTATAATCTCAACCTTTTTAACTTCTGCTGGGCTCAGGGCATTTGCAATGAGGATTTCATCGTTTGGGTTGTAGCGGATAATGTCAATCTTTTCGTAATTAACGACTTTTGAGATACTGTTTATTCTTACACCTTTTGGACCAATACACGCTCCAACTGGGTCAACATGCAGGTCTTTACTTAGCACTATAACTTTTGCCCTTTCCCCAGGAGATCTTACTATACCTTTAATTTCAATTATTTTTTGTGCAATTTCTGGGACCTCTCTTTCAAACAATTTTCTAAGGAAGTTGGGATCTGTCCGAGAAAGTATAATAACCGGGTTACGTTCACTCAATTTCACTTCTTTAACGTAGAATTCGTATTCTTTTCCTCTTAAAAGTCTTTCATTTGGAATTTGCTCTTCAAAAGGCAAAGTGCCTTCTATTGTTTGAGTGCCAACATCAAGACTTATGCCAGTACTACCCCTGCCTTTAAAACGTGCAACTCTTCCTTTTACTATCTGTCCTAATTTTTCTGAGAAGATTGCTGCAAGATGTTCTTTCCTTTTTTCGGCAACTCCTTGCATGAACACTTGACGAGCTGCCATTACAGCAGAAGAGTTAAGAGATTTCAAAGGTATCTCAATAAGAATTTTATCGCCTAATTTAGCTTCAGTTTCAAATTTACCTGCTTCTCTTAATGAAATTTCAAGAACAGGGTTTGTTACATGTTCTACAATGGTTTTTTCAGCATATAGTTTTATTTCACCCTTTGCGAGGTTAATTTTCACAACGGCATTTTCTTCCCCAAACTGTTTTTTATAAGCCTCTTTCATTGAATTAATGATAATTTCTATAATTTTCTCTTTGGGGATTCCTTCTTCTTTTTCTATATTTCTTAAAGTTTCTATGTCTATCACTTTTTACCACCTCTTCTTTTTTCAAACATTCTTTCAAATAATTCTATCTTTATAATTTTTGAGATTGGTAAAGAAATCGTTTCACCATTAACTTCAAACAATGCTAAATCTCCATTACTACCCCTAAGAATACCTTCTTTCATAAGCTTTTTGTTTTCTTCCGCATAATAGAACCTAACTTCACAGCCTTCAAAAATATCAATTTCTTTTCTATCTTTTAGGACTCTATCTAATCCTGGAGTAGAAAGGTTGATATCAAAATTGGTATCTTCACCTATTACTTTCAATTCATGCTGTATTAAGTAAGTTATCTCTTCAAGGTCTCCCGTCGTTAAACCATTTCTTTTTCTATAAAGAACTGCTTCAATTTTTCCATTTTCAATGGCAAGTTCAACGACTACTGCGTTAAACTTTTCTGCGCTTCTTTTTACTATTTCCTCTATGTTTTTCATATTTTAACACCCTTAAAATAAAAAGTGGGCAAACTTACCCACTTCATAACTAACATATTGTAAATGATTTTTTTATTTTTTGCAAATTCCTTTTTAATGTATTTTAGATTGGTTCTCTTAAGATTTTTTGTTGAGTTGATACTCTTGACAAAATATGAAAATGTTAATAGGATTTTTTAGAAAAATGGATTTATTATAAAAAGGGGGTGGAAACTGTGAAAAAAGTTAACACGAAAATTTGGGGATTAGCTCTTTTGTTAGTCTTTGTAATTGTGTCAGTGGTAGGGTGTTCAAAACCAAATCCATCGGCTGAGCAAGGTGGTTTGCCAGTTTATCCTAACTCTCAAGAAAGTAGCGAGTTTAATATGTGGGCAACAGCAACAGGATTTTCTAACCAGTTTACAGAATTTCACTCTTATGTTGTGAATGGTGTTTCTCCTAATGAAATCATAAGTTGGTATAAATCTAAATTCTCTCACTATACGGTAGAAAACGAAATCAATTCGACTGTTCAAGGGACAAACGTATCTTCACTTACGCTTAAAAAGGATAATACTTTAGTAGGTGTTACGGCATTAGAGCAAGAAGGAAAAACAGTCTATTTTGTAGGTCAAACAGTCTCTCAACAAGGAGAAGTAGGAGGCTCCTCTCTTCCTCAAAATGATATGGCAAGCGGTGAAGAGCCTATTAAAAGGTATCCAGGCTCTGTAATTTTAAGTTATGAAAAACGAGACGATTTTCCAATTTACTACGATATAGAATACGGCACAAAGGATCCATTTAATAAAGTAGGTGATTGGTTTAAGAACACACTTACATCACAAGGATGGAGTATAGAATCTCAAAGTGGAAGTGCAGATACCATTGAAATTGCTTTTAAGAAAGCCGATGATAAAGTTCAAATATGGATTGGTGCACCTGATAGTGAAAGACCATATACGTCCATACATATCGCCTACACAATGAGGAGTTTACCAGACCACGACTTAGCAACCGGAGAAGAACCATTTGAAAGATACCCTAAAGCTGTAATGATTGAATACAATAAAGCGACAATGACCATGTCAGGAGCTAATTCAACTGAAATAAAAGCAGTGTATTTAGCACCCGATACGTTTGATAAAGTCAAGAAGTGGTACTTAGATTTAATTAACAAGAAATTTTCCGTGGTATACGATCAAGGAGAAATTATTGAAGCTGGGAGTAAATTGGATAATATGGCAGTTGAAGTGCATATAGAATTTGAAAAACATAACACATACACAGAGGTTTCGGTAGATTACATAACTGTTGGGCAATAGATTGGAAGGAATGCAATATGAAGAAAGTTCTATTGGTAGTTATTATTTTAATTGTAATAGTTTTATTAGGTTTACTCATTGAGCGATTGGTAGTACATACTGCTTCAAGTAGAATAATGAGTTTAAAAAGAGGATGCATCCAAGCTACCATTAAAGCAATAGAATTAGAGATAGAAAGACATCAAAAATGGCTTGAAATACCTGAAGAGGAATTAAGTCCAGGAGCAACACCGAAAGAAGAAATTGAAGCGCGCCTAAAAAATTTACAGGCAGATTTAGAAAAGTATAAGAATATGAAGGTAGAAGATTGCACTTTGCCTGAGAAGTTAGAAGTGGTGGCAGATGTTACCAAACTTAAAGAAGGTGACTTCTTAGAGATAGAAGGTTTAAGTAGATCTGGTCCATTCTACCATGTAGTAGGTATTGTAGGAGATGATTACACTGCTGTTAAGAAAGGAAAATATAATTTGACGCTTTATTTGGTTTATCCAAGATATTACCCGTTTCCAAGCTTTTACGTATACATTGCGGATTATAAATTGAAGTAGTTAAAAAAGGCTAAAGTTTTTGTAATTTTGGGCTACTTAGATGTAAAGTGGCTAGTATATTTTTTTCTTAAAAAAAGTTAATATTTGTTTTAACGCATGAAAATTAGTGTGAAACTGGGAATACTAAAAGTGGAGGTAATTACAGGATGAAAAAAGTTCTTTTTATTTGTACACACAATTCTACTTGCTTCACAATGGCAGAAGGTCTACTTAGGAATTGTATGGTGATTACTACGAAGCGTTTAGTGCTGAACCGAGGCAACAAGGGTGAATCCGTATGCTATTAAAGTTATGGCAGAAATAGGAATTGACATTTCACATCAACGCTCAAAAAGTATTGAGGAATTTCGTGGGAAGGAGTTTGATTATGTAGTTATGGTCTCTAACCATGCAAAAGAGACTTGCCCATTTTTTCCTGGAGCAAATTTCTACCTTCATTAGAGGCTTTAAAGACCCATCTGAAGCAACAGGTGATGAGGAAAGCATACTAAAAGAGTTTAGAAGAGTAAGAGATGAGATTAAGGCATGGATTGAGGAAACGTTTGGTGATACTAACGGTAGCTTGAAAAGTAGTGTAAACTTATTAAAATAGTTTTTAAAGGGCCATTTTAAGAGAAGTGTTTCTCAAACCAAAATTTATAACAATTTTTTTGTTTTATTTATTTTTTGTATTTCAGTATAATATAGAAAAGTGTTATGGGACTAAAAAGCGATAAGTGGATTAGAGAGCAAGCTAAAAAAGGCATGATTGAGCCATTTGAAGACCACCTGGTGTCAAAGGGTGTGATTTCTTATGGAGTTTCTTCTTATGGATACGATATGAGGCTTTCGGATGAGTTTAAAGTGTTTACAAATGTTTTCTCCGAGGTTATTGACCCAAAGAATTTTACCACCAAAAGTTTTGTTGATATCAAAGGAGATCATGTAATAATCCCCCCAAACTCATTTGCTCTTGCAAGGAGTTTAGAGTATTTTAGAATTCCAAGAAATGTCCTCTGTGTGGTGCTTGGCAAAAGCACATATGCAAGAATGGGAATAATAGTTAATGTAACGCCTTTGGAAAGTGACTGGGAAGGTTTTGTAACAATTGAAATTTCAAACACAACTCCTCTTCCTGTAAAGGTTTATGCATTTGAGGGTATTGCACAGGTTTTGTTTTTCGAAGGTGATGAACCGTGTGAGACTTCTTACGCAGAAAGGAAAGGGAAATATCAAAAGCAAACAGGTATTTGGTTGCCAAAATTAGATAAGGAAGATTAAAAGGAGGTGTCTTTTGGTTAAAATCGTAACAGACACAACAGCATACTTTAACGATGATGAACTGAAAAAATACGATATCAAGGTTGTTCCCCTTTATGTAAAATCTGAAAAAGGTCAGTGGAAGGAAAGAGTGGAAATTTCAGATGATGAGTTTTACGAAAGACTCAAACAGGGCGAAAGGTTTGGGACATCACAACCCTCTCCACAGGATTTTGTAGAAGTGTATAAACCTATTATAGATGAGGGCGATGAAATTGTTTCTATACACATTTCTTCAAAACTCTCAGGGACGGTAAACTCTGCAAACGCAGCCAAAACACTTTTAGGGACAGATAAAATAACTGTAGTAGATTCCAAATCTTCTTCGGCTAATTTGTTAAGAAAAGTATTTCTTGCCTATGAACTTGCAGAAAAGGGTTTCTCAAGAGAGGAAATTGCAAAAGAAGTTGAAAAATCTTACTCAAGGATTTTTGGCTTCTTTCTTCCCATGGATATAGACTACCTTGTTAGAGGCGGTAGGATAAGCCATTTTCAAGGGAAAGTTTCCACCATGTTAAAGTTGTATTTTATTGTGCATCTTAATGAGGGGAGAATTGATTTTTACAAATTAGGAAGAACAAGAAAAGGTGCTTTAAATGAACTTATAAGTATCGCAAAAGGCTTAAAAGGAAAACTAAAAGATGTTGAATACGTTGATATTGTATACGGCGCAAACATTGATGAAGTGATGCAATTTAAACAGAATGTAGAATTCTCTTTGGAAAGTAGTGCAAACGTTTACAGAATTGGCCCGGTACTTGGTGCTCACCTTGGGCCCGAATTTTTAGGAATAGGGTTAGTAGGAAAAAATATAGGAGGGTAAAATGGAGAAAGTAAAAATTGTTACAGACTCAACATGCTATATGCCAAAATCTTACATAGACCAATACGGCATTACTGTTGTACCCCTCTATGTAAGGTTTGGAGACGAAGCCTTTAAAGAAGGCATTGATATGACTCACGATGAGTTTTACAAAAAGGTAAAAACTTCTCAAGTGCTTCCTGAAACAACACAACCATCTGCAGAGGATTTTGAAAGTGTCTATAGAAAATTACTTGATGAGGGAAACGAAATTATCTCTATCCATATTTCTGCAGGTTTAAGTGGCACGCTTAATTCGGCAAATGCTGCAAAAGAATCAATTGGAAGTGAAAAAATTCATATTTTTGATTCTAAATTTACTTCAATGGGTTTAGGGTATCAGATTCTTGAAATTGCAAAGATGCTTTATGAAGAACATATGCCATTAGAATCTGTGTTGAATACTATACCTACGTTATATAAACATATGAACATCTGTTTTCTTGTTAATGACCTTTTTTGGCTTGCAAGATTGGGGCGAATTGGAAAAGCGAAGGCTTTACTTGGAACAATTGTAAAAATTAAGCCGATCCTCTTTTTTGATGAAGGTGTTGTAAACGTGCTTGAGCAACCAAGGACACTTGAGAAAGGTAAAGTAAGGATGGTAGAACTTCTCAAAGAGAAGGTAGGAAAATTTGGCTTAAAATACATTACCGTTGCATACGGAGATAATCTTGAGGAGGCAGAAGTATATAGAGATTTTGTAGAAAAAGAGATTGGAAAGTCAGTTTCTTTAACGCAGTTAGGACCTGTTATCGGCACTCACACTGGCCCTGGTGTGCTTTCAATACATTTTTATACAGAAACCTTTTAGGGGTGTTGTATGAGCACAACTGAATCAAAAATTTTTACTGGATTGCTTGCAATTTCATTAGGGATTGCCTTTCTTATTAAAGAGTTTGTATTTATTCACGATACGTTTGGTCTTTTTGTAGCAATCTTCTTTTCACTTATAGGTGTTGTATTTCTTTTTAAAAACCATCTTTACAAAGAAAAACTTTTAGGCTATTTAATAGTTATGTTTTTTGGTTTATCCCTTTTTTCTTTGGAATTTTACTTACTTGAGTGGAATACTTCAAATACTATTTTTCTTATTGCTTTATCTATAGGTTTATCGTATCTTATCTATGGAACCATTATTAATTACCGCATGAAAGATATTTTTACAGGTTTTGTCTTTATAGCGATAGCCCTTTTAATTTTCTTACCAAAGGTGCTTTTGATAGAGGATGTCTTTTGGTTGAGTGTGAAAAGATTTTTATTGCCGCTATTACTTATTATAGGTGGAATCGTTATTTTATTACCAATAAAAAGGGGGTGAAGTATGGATATTAAAGAGGCAGGTAAAAGTTTTTCATCTGTTTCTGATAGTGAAGTAGGTGTGTTAGTTCTACAAGGTTTTACGGGCACAGTTTACAGCGTTATCTATTTAGCAAAATTCGTTGCAAATCTTGGCTATAATGTGGAAGCCCCTCGTCTTAGTGGGCATGGCACAAAATGGCAAGACTTAAATAGAGTAAAATATACCGATTGGATAGGCGATGTAGAAACTGCATACAAAAAGCTTCAAGATAGGAGTAAAAAGATTTTCGTAGCAGGACTTTCTATGGGTGGCGCCTTAGCACTTTACATGCTTGAAAACTACCCCGAGATAAAAGGGGGCATATTGATAAACCATATAGTCATGCTTAAAGACCCAAGAGTAAAATTCCTTCCAATTATAAGTTTGTTTGTTAAATCAATGAAAGCAATAGGAAGCGATATAAAAGACCCAAGCGTTAAAGAACCTGCTTACGATAGAACTCCAACAAGGGGCCTGTATGAGATGGTAAAACTCCTCAATGAAGTTGAAAAGAACCTTCACAAGGTTACCCAGCCACTTATTATTTTTAAATCAAGGTATGACCATGTGGTGCCCATGGAGAATGTAGATTACACCTTTCAAAAAGTTCAATCTGAGGAAAAGAAAGTTGTTTACCTTGAAGACTCATACCATGTTGCAACAATGGATTTTGATAAGGATATGATAAACGCCTTTACAGAGGATTTTATAAAATTAAACCTATAACCTTTTAATTACAACGATATAACCGAAATGCGTTTTAACTAATTCGTTAAGGATAAATGGGTGTGTTATCTTTTTAAGTTCTTCTTGAATGTCTTCCTTTTTCCCTAACACAATTAACCCGCCTTGCTTTACATTATGTGATACAAACGATAAAATTGTCTCAATTCTATTGAAGGCTCTTGCAACAACCACGTCAAATTTGATATCTAAAGATTTAATGAATTTTGCCTCCATGTTAATTACAATAACGTTTGTAAGAGAAAGTTCATCTTTAACTTTCGTTAAAAAATCTGTATGCAGCTTTTTTCTATCAAGCAAATAGAATTTTGAATAAGGCTTTTGTATTGCAAGAGAAATCCCTGGAAATCCAACACCACTTCCTAAATCAAGCACGATGTTGTTATCTTTTATGTAAGGAAGATAAAGTTTTGCCTCTTCAATATGCTTTTTAAAGAGAAGCGTTTTATCACCTTTTGGACTCATCAAAACGGCTCTTTTTGGAGCATCTAAAAGTAACAAAAGATATTTTTCAAATTTTTCTTCCACAGATTATTATACAAATATTCTGTTTTTGTGTAGAATTAAGTATGTGCAGAATCTTATTTTTAAGAGGAACAAAGGAAGATAACATTATAGCAAATAGCTTACTTACCGCTCTTGTATCTTCTTCTAAGTTTGACCCTACTTACAAAGATACCCCAATCTCCCATAGCGATGGTTATGGCTATATTTTCTTTGGAAGAAAAAAAGACATGGTAAGCTCTTATTACTTCAGAACTACCCAACCAATTTTTGAAAGTAGCGAAATAAACCTTATTAAGGAACTCATTTCTTCTTTTGATACCTATATCCTGTCAATCCATGCAAGGAAGGCTTCACGTGGGGCAATTAATGTGATTAACAATCATCCATATCACTTTACTTTAAAAAGTGGGTTTGATTACTACCTTATGCATAACGGAACTTTAGATAAAGACGAAGTTGAAAAGATTTTTGCTGTTAATACAGAAGAAAATCTCTCTGATTCCTATGCTTTTGGTTTGGGCATTGCTTCTAATTTGCAAGATGTATCTAATGCTAAATACTTTCTATCAAAAGGAAAGGAATTAGTTTTACCAACAAGCGCATTAAATACGGTAAATATTTTCTATAAAACAAGTGGAGATTTTTCTATCTTCCTTACAACATTCTACAGAGGTAAAGAAAACTATTTTAAAACATTTACCTACAAAGAAAACGAGCTTTTTGCATTTTTCTCAAGCACGCTTGTTAATTACCTATCAAAAGATCTTTTGTATCATATTTTACCGCAAGGACATTCAACACTTATAGAAATAAACGATAATCTTTACGAATTTAGTATTGATACGTTAAGTTTTTAACTATTTCCCAATGATTGTGGGAAGTGTAAACATCGGCAAATACATTGCAATAGCAATAAACCCAACTATTACACCAAGAACTATGATTAATGTAGGTTCAATTTTTGCTAAAAGATTTTTGATTGTGTAATCAAGAGTTTTCTCCCATAGGTTGGTTATAGTCATTAATGAATCGCTAAGTTTACCTCCCTTTTCGCCAACTGACACAATTTGAATTAAAATTTTTGGGAAAAATTTACTTTGGGTAAGCGCTTCACTAAAATTAGACCCATTTTTAATGTTTTCTTCTACCTGTTTTAATTTATTCATAACATAGGCATTACCGGTAACAGAAGAAGTTATTTCAACTCCTTCTAATATGTTTATGCCGCTTTCTATTATAAGGGCAAAGGTGCTTGTAAATCTTGTGAGTGTGCCAAGGGTTGTAATTCTTCCAAAGACAGGAAGCCTCAGTTTAATTCTATCAATCATTAATCTTCCTTGTGGTATAGAGTAGATAATTTTGTAGAGTACATAGATGAGTGCTATAATCCCTACAATCACATACCACTTAAAACGGATAAAATTACTGATATTTAATAATACCAACGTAGGAGTGGGTAATTGTGCAGATGCTGAAGCAAACATCGAAGCAAAACGTGGTAGAACTACGGTTAGCATGAATATAACTACAAGGGTTACAACAAGAACAACAAACTTTGGATAGGCAAAGCCGTTTGCTATCTTTCTTCTTATATCAAGGTCTTTCTCAAGGTAAGTGGCCATGCCGTTAAGCACTGCATCTAACCTACCTGTTGCCTCTCCAACCTTAAGTAAACTTATGTAGATATCCGAGAATATTTTTGGGTATTTCTTAAAAGCGTCACTGATATTACTTCCTTCTTCAATCCTTGTCTTTATATCTAACAACACCTTTTTGAAGTAGTTATTTTCACTTTGGTCAGCCAAACCTTGTAGGGCATCGATAACTGTTAAACCAGAAGACATAAGAGATGCAAATTCATGTGTAAATAAAACAAGTTCTTCGTCTTTTACTTTGTATGCAAAATCAAATAGCGCAATTTTCTTTCGTTTAACCTCTTGTATAAGTAAAGGATACAGCCCTAAATTCTCAACAAGTTTTCTTGCCTCCTCTTTTTTAGAAGCCTCTACAACACCTTTTACAAGTTTGCCCTTCTTATCGTAGGCGGTATATTTAAATTGGCTCATAATCCAAAAACCCTTTCTACCTCACTAAAAGTGGTTGTCCCTTCTTTTGCCTTAACAAGTGCTGCTTGTCTTAGGGTAATCATTTTTGATTTGAGGGCTTCTTCCTTAATTTTTTCGTATGGAGCAAGTTTCCCAATCATGTTAGCAATGTTTTCGTTAATTTCAAGTATTTCAAAGACACCTGTTCTTCCTCTGAAACCTATGTTATTGCAAATTGAACAGCCTTTTCCAATGTATAGTTCGCTAACATCAGTGGATAACTCTTTAAGGAAAACCCGCTTTTCTATTTCGCTTGGGATATAACTTTCTTTACAGTTGGGGCAAATTACCCTTACAAGTCTTTGAGCGATAACTCCTATAAGTGATGAAGACAACAAATACGGTTCAATGCCAAGGTTTAGAAGTCTTATTGGGGTTGAAAAAGAGTCGTTTGTATGCATTGAGGCAAATACCAAATGACCTGTTAGAGAAGCTTCCACTGCTATTTTTGCTGTTTCAAGGTCTCTAATTTCTCCTACCATGATGATATCAGGGTCAAGCCTCAGTATAGACCTTAAACCTGTTGCAAATGTTATACCTGCTTCTTCATTTATTTGAATTTGGACAATGCCTGGAAGATCGTATTCAACAGGGTCTTCAAGTGTTACGATTTCTTTTTCTCCTGTATTCAAAGTTGATATTGCAGAATATAGTGTGGTTGTTTTTCCAGAGCCAGTTGGACCTGTTACAAGAATGATGCCGTAAGGTTTTTTAATGAGTTTAAGGAAAACCTCGAACTGCTCTTTAAGCATACCAAGTCTCTCAAGAGGCATTAACAACCTTCGTTTACTGAGTATCCTGATGTTTAACTTTTCTCCAAAGGAACTACTCATTGTGCCTACTCTAAAATCGTAAAATTCATCTTCGTATTTTGCGGTAAAGTGTCCGTCTTGGGGGCGTCTTCTTTCTGCAATATCCATGTTGGCATTTACTTTTATAAGGGTTGTAATTGATTCTGCAACATCTTTTGGTAAGGTTAACATGTTGTAGATAATACCATCGATTCTGTATCTTACCTGAGTATAAAACTCCTGTGGGTCGAGGTGGATATCTGAAGCATTTTGGTTAATTGCATCTGATATGATTGAGTTTGCAAGAGAAACGGTTACAGGTTCGGCTCCAGTGGGGACTGTAGAAATGACCCTAATTTCTTTACCTTCCTTCTTTTTTTCAACTTGAGAAAGAGTTTCGCTAATTTTCTTTTCAATTGAGCATACCTTATTGAGTGCGTTTTCAAATTCGGCATCGGATACAATGTAAGGTTTTACTTTGAGCCCTGTCATTAATTTAACATCTTCAAGAACCTGCGGGTTAATAGGTGGCACAACGGCAACTTCTACAGTGTCGGAAGTTTTACTTATGGGTAAAATTTTATTTATTCTTATGAAACTCTCAGGAATAAGTGAGCAAACATCTTCTCCTATTTCTATATTAGATAAAGAAATTAAGGGTATGTTTGTTTGCTCTTCAAGAACTTTTGAAAGATCTAATGGTGTTATAAAGCCTTTGTTTACTAATATTTCCCCTAATTTTTCTTGAGTTCTCTTCTGTTCTTCTAAAGCCTCTTCTAATTGTTTCGGTGTGATTTTTCCAAGTTTTATAAGAAGATCTCCAATCCTTGACTCTTTATTCATTAATAACTCCTTCGTAAACCCATCTATCTAAAGAATTAGTTTGCACGTAAAATACAATATTCATTTGCACAGTTTCATTACTAAAGTTAAGGTCGATTTCTTCGATGTGTTCTTTATTGCTTTCAAGATACTTTAAAAAGTTTGTAAGATTTCTATAACTTCCTCTCATTGATATGCTTACAGGAAGCTTCTTTAACGGAGGAGTCGAGTCCAAAACTGGGGAAAGTGTGCCAAACTCTATAGTAGATATTTCTATATTGTAATCGTTTGCTTTGTTGCAGAAGTTTTTTAGGAAGGTAAGTAGTGAATCATCATTAAAAAATTTGCTTTTCAAATTTGTAAGATTTTCATTTTCTTTTTCATTTTCATTTTTAAGAGTTTCAATGGTGTGAACACTTTGGACTAAATTTTGGAGTTCTTGTGTTTTAGCATTTAATTCACCTGCCTTTTTTGTTAACAGGATACCTAAATAGGATATAAAGGAAATAACTAAAACAATCTCAACAATTGCTATCGTGATAAAAACCCTTGTTTTGCTTTTTTGGTTCTTTTTCATTTTTTACTCCTTATTTTCATTTCCAATTCAAAAGTAACATTTTGAGTTTTGTCGTTTGTGACTCTTAGCACTGTTTGGTTTTCTACTATGTTTGAATGGCTAAGGTTTTCTTCGTAGTCAAAGGCACTTTTGCATGAATTTGTAAAACATCTTAAGGAAATCGTGTTGTCTTCTTTTATTGCTAAAGTTTCAATTGTAGTTGAAGAAGGTAGTCTTACTGCAAGTTCATTTAAAACTGTTGAAAATTTTACTTTGTCATCTAACGAGTTTTCAAGCAGTTGCAATTTGGTGGTTTTATCTTTTAATGCTTGAAGGTCACTTTGTAGTTTTTTAACATCTAACGAGGGAATAGAAATTTCTGAGATTGATTTAGAAACACTTTTTAAGTTGTTTTCAACTTCCGTAAGGTTTGTTTTTAAAATTGGGTAGGCAATTACAGATGCACCATTTATTACAATCAACGTCAAGACAGTTGCAAATACTTTAAGATTTTCGGAGACTCTTTCTCTTACATAGTATTCGTTTATTTTTAAACTTAAGTCTTTTTCCTTTAGTTGTGAGAGAACTGCAAGTGCAACAGAAACAAAGTATTTATTTCCTTGGTTTTTTTGAATTTCTAAATAATCTTCTTCGTTTATAGTTTCTATTGATTTAGGTATTGAAAGCATAATTAGCGGGAAAGGAAGTCTGTTAGATAAAGTTGATACTATTTGAGGAGCGTTATCGCTGTGTGCTATAAGAAAAATTTTTTTAACGGAAACGTTTTGAGTTCTTGTTATAAAATTTAGTGTTGAAACAATATTTCCAATGAAGATATTTTTTGATGAGACGTCATCTTTTTCAAATGCTTCATACCCTATGTCTTGGATGTAATTGTAAAGCACTTTTTTTCCCTGCACTGCTGTTAGGGTTGTTGAATCTTTATCGATGTTAATTACTGCATACGGATCGTTTTCTTTATAAAATTCACTAACTCCAAAAACTATCCCTATTTGTGGTATTGTTATTATGTTTGCTTTTATTTTACACTGTTTTAAAAAAGTTAGAATATTAAGTAAGATTGACTCTTTAATGCCCGCCCAGAGGATATTTTGGCTATCAACATTATCGTCAACTTTTATAAAACCAAGAGCAACGTTTTCTTGTTTGAAGATTGCGTAATCTTTTATTTCGGCTTGTATCAATTTAAAAACTTTATCGTTTGGTAATTTGGGAACATTTTTAATCCTTGTAAAGGCAACGTTCTGTGGGATAGAAACTGCACAACTTGTGTATCTAAAATGTTTAATGAAACTTCTTACAGAATTGATAAGTGTTTTATCTGTTAGTGCCTCTTCAAAATTTGTGTATGTAAATTCCTTAAGTGCTTTTATTGTAAAATTATTTTCAGTGTTTTCAATAACTGCACAGCGCATAGCAGTCTCATTTAAAGTAATCCCCAAAAGTAAATTTCCCATAGTTTATCTCCTATTTAATAGTTTAATAGATATATGGTTTTTTGTAAAACAAGGCCTGTTTTTGAAGTAAGGGTTATGGTGCAGGTATTGGTGGTTGGTGGCTGCACATTAAAGTCATAGATAATTCCTTTCTCAAGTCCTGGTGGAAAAATCGTTGGTGAAGTATTGGAGTCTGTTGAAACAGCCCTTTTAAAAATTGCATTATCAGCTTGTGGATTTTCAAGCACGTATTTACAGTATAGTGTTGTTTTTTTGTTGCCATCAGTATCCGCGTCGATATAGGTAAACTTAAGGGTTCTATTTGCAGCATCAAAAGTAATTGAGTTTGTGTCTGCCCTTCTTATTCTCTGCTCTAAATCCTGTAAGATAATGTTTAGATAATACTGCTCTTTAACCTGAATATTTTCTATTATAAAACCCTGTGAATAGTTTGCAATGAATACGGATATGGGGATTATAAGAATTAAGATAATTGCAATTACGATAGATATCTCAATAACTGTAAAGCCTCTTCTATAAGCCGATATTTTTGCCATCAGAAATTCTCCTTATGTAGTTTGCATCAATTGTAATAAGTGGTGTAGGGTTGTTTTTCTTGTATACTGAGACAATAACTTTAAATTTTGCGTAATCGTTTTGCTCGTCTTTTGTAATGTTTAGTGTATACTGGTAATTGTTGTAAGGCGAAGGAAAGTCTGTAGGAGTAGTTACGTTTTGCGTATTATTAAGTTCGTCATAACTATAGCTTTTTAGTTCTTCAATCTTTTGGGATGCTAAAAGTGTTGCAATGGTTAAATCTTCGGTTGTAGAGCTTCCTTTCGACATGTTTATTAATACATTTATACTCCAAACAGTAACGATTGCAAACAAGGCAATAGCAATGGCAACTTCTATTAAAGTAAAGCCCCTCTTTCTCATTAGTATTCCTCTCTATATGTGCCAACCATGTATTCTATTTGTGTGCCGCTTGAGCCAGAAAAAGGTTGTGGAAGTTTGCTATAGTAGTCTACATAATCAAATATTGTTTCTGTAGTGTATAATCCGTCGCCATTTATATCTATTGGAATACCCAAAAAAGATTCGTAATAATCCCAATCTGTTAAAAGTGAATCTGCAAGCATTTGACCTAAGATTTTTAAAAATCCCCAATAAGAGCCTCCATATTCAATAGTAACAGGTGATTGTGTATAGAATAAGCCTTCAAAAGTTATAGTTTTTGTATTGGTTTGGGAATAATCTAAGTTAATAAACACACTTCCACTTCCTACTTTAGGCACATGTAAAAATAGTGGATAAACTTTTCCACCGCTTCTAAAAGCACGCCAAGTTATATTCCCATCTTGTTTCACCTCAAAAGAAACATTAGGATAGTTTGTAATGATACTTAGTGTTTTTTTATGTTTTAAATTGTTAAAGTTAATTTTTAATGTTGCAGTGTCGTCTTTTCCTGTATAGTTAATAAAAACGACTCGGTTTTCATATGTGTTTAAGTTAAAATTATAATTTGCATTACTTGAATCTATTTGTATAAATACATTTTGAAGATAGTGATTTGGGTCTGTATACCATGCAAATTGTGGGTCGGGAAGCACGCCTGGGGTTGTGTTGTAATAATAATTTTGTCCATAAATCGAATTGTAGAATGTTATGTAATCTACATTTGAGTTTGTCTTTGTGTAGTTTCCTGCTCTTGTATAGAGGTTGTATTTAGAAAAGTCAGATGAAGTTAAACTAATAATCGATGCATACACAACTCTTGTGTATCCGTATGCAGTTCCTTCACCTTTTATGTATGCAGAACCTCCAAAGGTATCGGTTTGGTAATATGTAGCTGTATATGTAAAACCACTTGGCGTTGTTCCGTTTATAGAAGCTCCATCTGAATAAGATGTTCCGTTATTCATATTGTATATCATTTCGTTAATGCCATACTGTGCTGCATATAGGGCAACTTCTCTTCCCGAAGTTTCATTTAATTCTAAAGAATGTGTCCTTAACCATACGGATACTGAATTTATAAGCCCCATAATCATTAGGGTGATGATTATCGTTACCAATACTAAGGCATAACCTCTTCTCACTTAAAATCCCCCTTCATTTTGATTATTATATATACATTTTTAAAAAAATCAATTTTAAAAATTTTTTAAATAAGCCAAAAACTAATCTTGTTTAAAAAATGTATTATATTTTTCTTTTGTTTATTATTTCTTATTCGTTCTGAGATGAGGTTATACTTGAGGGGGTGCTTTTTACCCCCTCAAATTAAAGATCCTTCGCTTTCTACTCGAGGGAGGAACCCCCTCGA
>DYKR01000013.1 GCA_020722505.1 Caldisericum exile
TATTTCTCCTGTAGGAGAAGGAGCATAACGAACTCTAACCATTTGTACCTCCAAAATTCATATACAATATATATTAAACTAAATTGAGAAAATAAAAAAGGGGCAATGGCCCCTTAAATTCAGAAAAGTTGTAAAATAGTTAACGTTTTCTGTACTGACGGTCCTTCCTTGCAGAATGTAAGCCGTACTTCTTTCTTTCCTTTCCTCTGTAATCTCTTGTAAGCAGTCCTTCGCTTTTAAGTGTAGTTTTTAAGGATTCATCGACCTTTAAAAGGGCTCTTGCAATTCCAAGTTTTATTGCGTCTGCTTGACCTCTAAAACCACCACCAACAACATTTGCTCTAATATCAAACTTATCTTTCATATTGGTTGTTTCAAGAGGTTTAAACACCTCTGGAAGAAGAGTTTTTACACCAAAATATTCGTTTACATCTCTCCCATTAACACGAAAACTACCATTTCCGGGTTTTAAAACTATTCTTGCAACGGATGTTTTTCTTCGGCCTACTGCTAAAACAACTTTATCCATTATTCCTCCTTCGATACCTTAACTATTCTTTCAACTTTGAATTCTTTAGGATAATTTGCATCAGAATAGACCTTAAGCCCCTTTATCATTTTTCTTCCAAGTGTATTCTTAGGAAGCATAAGCCTAACGGCATTCCAAATGAGGAACTCAGGTTTTCTATTTAAGATATCTCTTAAGATAAACTCTCGAATATTACCAACATACCCCGTGTGTTTATAATAAATTTTATTGGTAAGTTTTCTGCCCGTTACCTTTACCTTTGAAGCGTTAATAACGATAACATTATCGCCCATATTCACATTAGGTGTAAAAGTAGGCTTATCTTTTCCTCTTAAGATTGATGCAGCAACAGTAGCAACTCTTCCAATCGATTCGTTTGCTGCATCAATTAAAACCCATTTTTTATTAACTTCGTAAGGTCTTATAAATTTAGTTATTTTCATCATATCGGGTTTCCTCCTAAAAATAACATTCCTTACAATGATACCAAAAATTTTAAATTAGTCAAGTTCTTAATGACTCCCATTTTGGATAAATTACATCAACGAGAAAAAGTGGCTCTGGAGGAAGGACTTGTCTTGTAAAAGGAACATGCTCAGAAGCAAATGGATTTTTCAATATTTCTTTATCTATATAACCCTGCGCTCCTTTCAAAAGATAATAAACGACTCTTCTCACCATGCGGTATAAAAATCTATCTCCGTATAAATAGAAAATAAGTAAATTGCCTTTTTGGATGTAATTCACATCAAACATTTCACAAACATTATTCCTTTCAGGTTGAGAGCGATCGAGATTTGCAAAAAGTGAAAAATCGTGTTTCCCTTTTAATCCATCCATTGTAAGCCTCAAAAGGTCAAAATCCAACGGTTCTTTATAAATATACACATAGGGTAAAAGAAATAGCGAAGACTCAAGATCTGAAGAGAGAATATAAGCATAGATCTTAGCCAAGGCACTTTTTCTTGCATGAAAAGTAAGAGGAACTTCTTCTATTTCTTTAACAAAAATACCTTCATCAAATAAAATACTATTTAATTTTCTTGAAAGCCAAAGGGTATCAAGAGAATCCTGAAAATAAAAATTCAAATAATGGTTTAATGCATTTACTCCTGCATCTGTTCTTGCAGCTCCGTATGTTACAACTTCCTTCTGTAAGACTTTTTTTAGCGCCTTTTCAATCTCACCTTGAACCGTTTTTTCGCTTTTAGGATGATTCGACTGCTTTTGAAAACCGGCAAAAAATCTTCCCACAAACTGGATTCTAATCAAATAATTATGCATTGATTCTCACCTCTAAGATAAAAAGCATTACAGTTATAATAATCGAAATTCCTATAGCTAAAAATTCATTTTTGCCAAGTTTATTTTCTCTAATACTCGTTCTCTTTGCACTAATTACAAAACCTCTTGCTTCCATTGCTACGGCCAATTCGTCTGCTCTATTAAAGGCGTTAAGCACAAGAGGTATGATAACTGGTAAAAAACTTTTTGCCCTAACAAAAATATTCCCTGATTCAAAATCTGCCCCTCGGGCCATTTGTGCTTTCATTATCCTATCTGCCTCGTCAAACAGTATCGGCACAAACTGAAGGGAAATAGAGACCATTAAAGATAATTCATCCACCGGAAACTTAAAAATCTTCAAGGGTTGCACAATATTTTTGAAACCAGTTGCAAGATCAACGGTCGTAGTTGTAGAGGTAAGTAGAAAAGTTAAAAAAGTAAGAATAACGAGTCTTAAAGCGATAAAAATAGAAAGATTCAATCCTTCTTTTGTTATTACTATTTTGCCTAAACGGATAAGCGGAGTTCCCTGTGTAAAAAAGAGTTGAAAGAATACTGTAAAAAATAATAAAAAAAGAATTGGCTTAAAAGATAATAAGATGGATCTAAAATTTATTTTAGTAAACGTTGTCAACACTAAGCAAAACAAAAAAAACAATAAATACGTTTGGATGGCTTTAAAGAAAAAAATGACGATTATAAAGTAAAAAACAAGTAATATTTTAATCGTCGGGTTAAGCTTGTGAAAAAAGGATTGAGTATACTGAAATTGACCAAAATAAAATTTAGCCATTCTTTTTCTGCCTTAATTGGTCTACTATACCATCAATCGTAGAACAGTTCGGAAAATCAGGAAAACAACTCCTCAACCTTTTTGAGAAAGAGAAAGTGAAAGGTGTATCCAAACCGATTTCCTGTATAAGTTGGGCATCTTCAAAAAAAGCATTTACACTACCATCAAACAATATTCTACCTTCTCTTAGGGCAATAACTCTATCTGCTATACCAAGCACTTCATCCATATCGTGAGTAACAAAAATTACAGTTTTATCGATAGAGATTTTTTCTTTAATGTAATAAAGAATACTCTGTTTACCTGCATAATCAAGATTTGATGTTGGCTCATCTAAAATAAGATAGGTTGGGTTAATTGCTACAATACTTGCAATGGCAATCTTTCTTTTTTCTCCACCCGATAATCCAAAAGGAGATTTGTCTAAATACGAACTATCAAGACCAACATCTAATAAGGCTTTTTCTACATGTTCCTTAACTAAGCTATCGGAAAGTCCGAGATTCCTTGGGCCAAAAGCTATTTCTTCAAAGACAGTTTCTGCAAAAAACTGCTCTTCGGGATACTGAAAAACAACACTTATCTTCTTTACAATTTCTCTTCTTAGAATTTTATCAGCTGTAATATTAAGAGAATCAATTATAACTTCGCCTTTTGAGGGTTTTATTAGACCGGCTAAAACCTCTATAAGGGTAGATTTACCAGAACCAATACGCCCTACAATGGCTACTTTTTCACCCAAATCAATTTTCAGATTCACATCTACCAAGGCTTCTTTTTTAAAATGTGTGTGTGGATCATATGTAACAAATACCGATTTTAGTTGGAGCATAATTCAAAAACCATCGAATCTGCATCAAGAGAAAAATCTTTTACAAGTCCATTTTTCAAAAGTTTATTGCAGAGTTCGGCTTCATTTAAATTACATATTCCTCTTTCTTTGAGTTCATCGATTGACCTAAACACTTCAAGTGGGGTTCCATTTTTTACAATACGCCCATTATCTAAAACAATTATCCTATCCGAATTAATTGTTTCCTCTGGATGATGTGTAATATAAATTACGCCTTTGTCTTTTCGAATTTCTTGGACTAACTTAAGGATCACTTTTCTATTATACGGATCAAGAAGAGAAGTGATTTCGTCAAAAACTATGTATTCAGGGTCAATCACCAAGATGGAAGCGATTGCAACTTTTTGTTTTTCTCCTCCCGAAAGAAGATTTGGAGGAAAAGTTAAAAAGCTTCTAATACCAAGTTTATCAGAAGTTTTAACAATTCTACGCTTTATTTCCTCTTTGTCTAACCCTAAATTCTCTAATCCAAATGCAATATCATCTTCTACAGTAATACCAACAAACTGGTTATCAGGATTTTGAAATACCACGCCAACCTTAAACTTTGCTAACTTATTGTGGTTTTGATCCTTGAGGCTTACGCCATCTAATAAAACATCACCCTTATTAGGTAATAAAAGCCCGTTTGCAAGACGGGCTATTGTAGATTTCCCTGAACCGTTAGAACCTATTATTGAAATAAGTTCGCCTTTATTGAGAGAAAAGTTAACATCATCTAAAACCCATGGTTCCTCAACATAGGCGAAGTGTACACCAACAAAATCTAACATAAATATTATTTAACAAGTTCAATTAGGACGAGGGGGGTTCCGTCTCCTTTTCTATACTTTGCGAGTTTTAAAATTCGTGTGTATCCACCTTGCCTATCCTTTTGTTCCTTTGCAATTTCAAATAATTTATATACTGCGTTCTTATCAAAAAGGACAGAATGAGCGTATCTTCTTGATTCGAGATTATCTAATTTTGCCTTTGTAATTAGTTTATCAACCATTCTTCTTACTTCTTTTGCTCTTGCTTCTGTAGTTTCAATACGCCCATGAAGTATAAGTGCAGTTGAAAGGTTTCTTAATACACTCTTCCTAAAACTCGGATATAAACCCAATTTCCTCAGTGCAATACCGTGGTTCATAGGTACCTCCTTACTCCTTAAGTTTTAACCCCAACTTATTCAATGCTTCCACGACGCCTTTAAGGGAGGCTTGACCAAACTTGTCTAAATTCAAAAGATCAGAAGCAGAATAAGATAAAAGTTTTCCAACAGTATCTATACCATTTTTACTTAGCACGTTAAAGGCTCTCTCAGGTAAGTTTAAATTCTCAATTTTCATGTTTTTAATCTCTTCGGGAATACTATCGGTCGTTTTCCCATTAATTAGACTAACGAAAGTCTTAGAATAATCAATGAGAACTCGAATTGCCTCAAACAAACACTGTTTGGTGGTTTTGTTTCCCTTTGTTTGGATTCCAAGGACAAGGGAATCAAAATCTACAGATTCTTCAAATCGTGTAGGTTCAACTTTGAAAGTTACTTTTTCAACAGGAGAAAAATTTGCGTCAATTGCAATAACTGTTTGTGGAAGATCTTCAATTTTTTCTACTTCTTCTTCAAGTAAGTATCCTCTGCCTTGTCTTATATAAATCTCACCGCTCAGTCTACCTCTTGAAGAAGAAATTGTTGCAATATGTAAGTCTGGATTATGTATTGTAACTTCACTTGTATGGATTAAATCTCCTGCTTTTAACTCACCTACACCAACTTTTTCGAATCTTAAAACTGTTTTATCAATTGCGGTAAGAGATAAAACCAATCTTTTAACGTTTAAAATAATCTCCTCTACATCTTCCACAACACCTTCAATCGTCGAAAACTCATGAACAACTCCATCTATATACAAAGCAACAGGAGCTGCACCAGTGATTGAGCTTAAAAGGATCCTTCTAATCGCTGTGCCGAGAGTCAGTCCATAACCTTTTTCCAATGGACTGAATTTATACTCTCCGTAATTGTCAACTTCTTTTAAAGTTTCGAACTTAATATCTTCTAAATGCCACATAATCTTCCTTCCTGTTATTTAGAATACAATTCTACAATTAATGTTGGATTAATATCAAGTGCAAGGTCGGGTATATGTGGAATTTCTTTAATGCTTCCTACAAATCCATCTTTATTTACCTCAAGCCAGTTTGGAAAAGAGTTTCTTTCCTCAAGACTCTGTTGGATGATGGGCATCTTACGAGATGACTCTTTCACCTCAACAACGTCTCCCTTTCTTAGAATCAAAGATGGGATATTAACCTTTTTCTTATTCACAAGTATGTGCCCATGAGAAACTAATTGACGAGCAGCTCTTCTGTTTGGTGCAAAGCCCATTCTGTAAACAACATTATCTAACCTTCTTTCGAGTAATTCAAGAAGTTTATCACCAGTTGGTATCTCTTTCTGTCTTATAGCAATATCAAAATACCTTCTAAATTGCCTTTCTAAAACGCTATACATTGCTTTTACTTTCTGCTTTTCATTTAAATGCATTTTGTAATCAGTTGGTTTATTCATGTGTAGAACTATCTGTTTTTGACCTGGTATACCTCTCCCTTTCTCTAAAGGACAAGATTTTGTAAAACACTTGTCTCCCTTGAGAAAGAGTTTCTTTTGCTGTGCCCTACAAATCCTGCAAAGAGGTTCATGATATACTGCCATTTTATCCTCCCTATACCCTTCTTAACTTTCTTGGTCTGCATCCATTATGCGGAATCGGTGTAATATCTTTAATTTCTTCAATTTGGAGACCCGATGATTGCAATGCTCTAATTGCAACTTCTCTACCAGGGCCACCACCTTTTACGAGCACTGAGACCTTCTTTGCTCCAAATGCAATTGCTTCTTCACTTGCCTTTTGTGCTGCAATTTGGGCTGCAAAGGGAGTTCCTTTCTTGGTACCTTTAAACCCATTAGCTCCGGAAGATGACCAGCAGACAACGTTACCTTCCCCATCTGTCACTGTAACAATGGTATTATTAAAAGTTGAGTTAATATACACCTTAGCATTCCCAGTTAACTTTTGGACCTTTTTCTTTGTTTTTGCTTGCTTCTTTTTCATTTTACCTCCTTACGCACTCTTCCTCACTGAACCAACTGTCTTCTTAGGACCTTTCCTTGTTCTTGAATTGGTTTTCGTCCTTTGTCCTCTAACAGGAAGAGATCGTTTATGTCTAATACCTCTATAACAGTTAATCTCGATAAGTTTTTTAATGTTTGCTGCCACAATTTTTCTCAAATCGCCTTCAACAACGTACTTTTCTCTTATTACATCTTCAATCGCCTTTATTTCCTCAGGCGTAAGGTCCTTCACCTTTTTTAAAGGAACATTAGCTTCCTTTAAAACATCATAGCAATTCTTCTTACCAATTCCATAAATATAGGTAAGTGCTATATCAATTCTTTTTTCTCTTGGTAAATCAACACCTGCTATACGTGCCAAAGTTCACCTCCTACTTTTGTCTTTGTTTATGCTTGGGGTTTTCGCATATTACCGTAAGCTTACCCCTTCTCCTTACTATTTTGCATTTTGGACACAACTTTTTTACCGAAGTTCTTACTTTCATATACAATCTCCTTTCTAAAGTCTATAAACTATCCTTGCCTTAGTAAGATCGTAAGGACTAAACTCCAATTTTACCCTATCTCCAGGTAAAATTTTAATAAAATTCAATCTCATTTTCCCACTTATGTGGGCAAGCACAATTTTACCATTTTCAAGTTTTACTTTAAACATTGTTCCTGGAAGAGTTTCGACAACAACGCCTTCAGCTTCAATTATTTGATCCTTATGCATCGGGCACCTCTCTACTCCGTAAGAATCCTTACTCCACTATCAAGAACAGCAATTGTATGTTCATAATGAGCACTATTTGAACCATCAACAGTTTTTACAGTCCAACCATTTTTATCAGTGTAAACTCTATAATCACCAGCAGTTATCATAGGCTCTATTGCCAAAGTCATTCCAGGTTTAAGTGGAAAGCCTGTATTAGCACTCCCAAAATTAGGAATTGGGGGATCTTCGTGAAGTCTTTTCCCAACTCCATGCCCCGTATAATCACGCAGAACAGAAAAACCTCTACTTTCAACAAAAGTCTGAATTCTATAACCTATATCACCAATCTTTACACCAGGCTTAATTACGGAAATTCCTTCATAAAAGGCTTTCTCAACGGTATCCACAAGCTCTACATCTCTTTTATTTTTTGGTGAACCTGCAATAACAGTTACTGCGGCATCTGAGTAATAGCCATCAAGTATCACTCCGCCATCAATCTTCACAATATCACCATCTTGAATCACTCTGTGAGAAGGGATTCCATGTATCACTTCGTCGTTAATAGAAATACACAAAGTATTAGGGAATCCTCTATAACCTTTAAATGCAGGTATTCCACCACTTTTGTTTATTAACTCTTCTGCCATCATATCAAGTTCAATAGTTTTAACACCCGGTTTTATATTTTCTTTCACCATATCGAGCACCAATCTTAGTATTTTACCAGATTTTCTAATTTTTTCAATTTCTTCTTCTGTTTTAATTACAATCATTTAACTCCCCCAACAACCTCTCTTTAACATCCAGCACTGGCAATGAAGCATCCAAACTTTTAAGTAAGCCTAGACGAGTATAAAAATCAACAAGAGGAAGCGTTTCATTAAAGTAGACTTCAATACGCTTTTTTACAGCTTCTTCTTCGTCGTCTTTTCTTATTATAAGCTTCTCGTTACAGTTATCGCAAATACCGTCTACTTTTGGAGGAGAAAAATATACATTGTAAACCGCATGACATTTTGGGCAAATTCTTCTTCCAGAAAGCCTTTTAATAAGGATATCTGTTGGCACTTCGAAGAAGATAACAAGCTCAATAAGAGCATTAACTTTCTTGAGGTATTCGTTTAAAAACTCTGCCTGAGGAACAGTCCTTGGAAAGCCGTTTAAGATAAATCCGTTAGCTAAAACAAAATCATCCAGTTTGTGTTTAAAGAAATCGTTCATAAAATTATTGGGAACAAGAGCACCACTCTCAGTCAGTTCTTTAAACTTCATACCAAATGGCGTGCCGTCGTTAATTTCTTTTCTTATCATGTCACCAGATGAAATATGTGGTATATTAAGTTCTTCTGAAATCATTTTACCTTGCGTATCTTTTCCAGACCCTGGAGGTCCAAGAAAAACAAGGCGTTTCTTCATCTCAAAAATCCCTCGTACTGTCTCATTAAAAGGTATGCTTCAACTTCTCTCATCGTCTCGAGGGCAACTCCAATGATAATGAGAAGAGAAGTTCCTCCAAAGACAAAAGAAGTTATAGTCATTTTTCTAAAAACAAGATTGGGAATTACGGCAACTAATCCCAAGAAAATAGAAGTTGGTAAAGTAATCTTCCTCAAAATGGAACCTATATACTGAGCAGTGGATTCTCCGGGTCTTATTCCAGGAATAAACCCTCCGTATTTCTTAAGATCATCAGAGAGTTTAATGGGATCATACGTCATTTCTGTATAGAAGAAGGTGAAACCAACTATCAAGAAGAAGTATATTACATTGTACCAAACACCTGTAGGATTCCCAAAAATAGGCTGAGCGATATGTGTAGTAAACCAAGAATTAGGGAAGAACTGCCCAATTGTTGCTGGAAATGCCATAAAAGACACAGCAAAAATTATTGGCAAAACACCAGCTTGAACAAGTCTTAAGGGAATGTAGGTGGTTTGTCCACCGTAGACTTTTCTTCCCACTATCCTTTTTGCATACTGCACAGGAATCCTTCTTTCGGATTGGTAGGCAAATATAACAAGAACAAGAAGCACAAAAAACGCCAAAAATTCTCCGATAACTGAAGCAATACTTACTGCCTGAACGGAAAGTTTCTGAACAATTTCTGCAAAGCTTACGGGGATTCTACTAATGATACCTGCAAAGATAATGAGTGAAACACCATTTCCAATGCCTTTTTCCGTCATTATTTCACCAAGCCAAAGGACAAGATAAGAGCCTGCTATCAAGCTTGCCATAATAACGATTTTTAGAAGTATACTCTGATTAACAAGGTAATTTCTAAAAATCACGATAACTGAAAATGCTTGAAGTGCAGCAAGAAGAACTGTAAGGTATCGGGTATACCGGGCAATCTTTCTCTGTCCCTCCTCACCACCCTCTTTTACAAGTGCTTCAAGGGACGGGATTACATAAGAAAGTAATTGTAAAATGATTGATGCGTTAATATAAGGAAACACAGATAGAGCAAATATTGAAAAGTTCGTATAACCACCACCAGAAAACAAGTCCATTAGAGCAAGAAAACCACCTTGAGAAATAATACTAGAAATTTGGGTTCTATCTATTCCAATCACAGGAATATAGGTCCCGAGTCTAAAAAGGATAAATAAGAATAGAGTAAAATAAATCCTTTGGCGTAATTCTTTTAACTTAAAAGCTCTTCTTATTGTTTCCCACATATTAAATTACCTCTGCTTTCCCGTTTGCCTTTTCAATTTTTTCCTTTGCCTGTTTGGAGAACTTAGAGGCTTTTACAACAAGAGGAACGTTAATCTCACCTTCTCCTAAAACTTTTACATTGCCGCCAAACATCTCGTTAAGGTTAATTTCATTTTTACCATTTGCAATACGCTCCAATGCGCTAACATTTATTTCAATGAATTCTGTTCTTTCAAGTGGTTTAAAACCTTTAAACTTAGGCAGTCTTCTGTAGATTGGAGTTTGACCACCTTCAAAACCCTTCGCTTTCACACCACCAGAACGAGATTTCTGTCCTTTGCAACCATATGTGGAATAGGTGCCTTTGCCTGATCCATTTCCTCTACCAACTCTTGTTTTCTCTTTTTTGGAATGTTCTTTTGACTTTAAATCAGTTAGTTTCATGACTGCCTCCTTCCTTTGTCCTTCTCAGCTCGTTAATTTTAATAATCCTTTCCATTTGCTTAAAGGCTTCGAGGGTTGCATGGGCAACATTTAGTGGATTGGAAGAGCCAAGAGACTTAGAAAGTAAGTCTTGAATGCCTGCTTTCTCGGCAATCATTCTCACAACTCTTCCTGCAACAAGACCAGTTCCCTCAACGGCTGGAGCAAGAAAGATATGTGCAGTGTCTTTTTTCATAGTAATTCTTAAAGGGATTGTGTTGTTCTTAATAGGAACTGTAATAAGATTTCTTTTAGCATCATTGATAGCTTTCTGTATTGCTGAAGGGATTTCCCTTGCTTTACCTACACCAACTCCAACACGCCCTTTTTTATCACCAACAACCACCGCTACCCTAAAACGCAAGATCTTGCCACCTTTAACTACCTTAGAAACTCTATCAATTTGCAAAAGAGATTCTTCAAATTCTTTTACTTCAGATTGTCTATTATTTGTAGCCACATCGCCCTCCCATTAGAATTGCAATCCTGCTTTTCTTGCTTCTTCTGAAAGAGCTTTCACTCTTCCATGATACTTATATCCAGATCTATCAAACACGACAGCGTTAATTCCTTTTTCAAGTGCTCTTTCAGCAATTAATTTACCAACAACTTTTGCTTTCTCAGTAAGATTTTTGTCTTTTAAATCTTCCTTGAGGCCCTTTTCAGTTGTAGCAACAGAAATAAGAGTATTACCATTTTCATCGTCAATCAACTGTGCATAAACCTGCTTTAGACTAATATAAATTGACAGCCTTGGTTTAGCGCTTGTGCCTTTAAGTAGTTTTCTAATTCTTTCGTGCCTTATTTTTCTTGACTCATTTCTTGAAATTATCTTAATCATATCACCATCTCCTTATTTTCCAGTTGCAACGGTCTTTCCAGCTTTACGTCTGATCTTTTCACCTTCATAGATGATGCCTTTAGCTTTATACGGATCAACTTTTCTAAGATGTCTTATTTTCTGAGCAAATTGCCCAATAAGTTCCTTATCAACACCTGAAACAGTAATAAGGTTCCCTTCTACATTAACCGAAAGACCCTGAGAGATATCAAGAATAATAGGATGACTATAACCTAAATTAAACTGAACTTTATTTCCTTGAACAGTGCATTTGTAAGTCTTTTCATTTAAAACCAGTCTTTTTGAAAAACCACTACTTACTCCAACTACCATGTTATTTATCAAAGCTCTTACAGTGCCATGGAGTGACTTATAAAATGGTTTATCAGAATTTCTTGAAACAACAACGGTGTTATCGATTAATTCAATCTTAATTTCAGGATGGAAACTTTTTACAAGCGTCCCTTTCGGACCTTTTACTTCAACAGTATTATTATCAAGAATGTTAACCTTAACGTTAGAAGGTATTAAAATCGGTTTTTTGCCTATACGTGACATCTCTTACCTCCTACCACACAAAACATAGAACTTCTCCACCTTGACCAAGCTTTCTTGCTTTCTTATCGCTAACAATACCTCTTGGTGTGGATACAACTGCTATACCAAATCCATCAAACACTTTTGGAAGATCATCTTTTCCTACGTAAATCCTTCTTCCAGGTTTGCTTATTCTTTTTACTCCAAGAATATACGGCTCCTTATTAGGTCCATATCTTAGATGTATCTTTACGTAGGGTTTTGCATCAACAGAAACAAGTTCAAAATCTTTTATAAAACCTTCCTCCTTCATGACTTTTAAGATATCAACGACAACTTTGGAAGAAGGAACCAAAACAAACTGGTGTTTCGCGTTACTTGCATTTTTAATCCTTATAAGCACATCGGAAACTAAATCATTAACCATTTTCCCCCTCCTTACCAACTTGCCTTTTTAACACCTGGAAGTTCGCCTCTAAGAGCAAGTTTTCTTAAACAGAGTCTGCATATTCCAAATCGGTTAAAGTATCCACGGGTTCTTCCACATATCTTGCATCTATTGTGCTGTCTCACTTTAAATTTAGGTGTTTTTTTCGATTTTTCAATCATTGCCTTTCTTGCCATAGCTCACCTCTAATTCTTTCTAAAAGGAAAGCCCATAGATTCTAAAAGAGCTTTTGCTTCTTCGTCAGTTTTTGCTGTAGTTATAATAGTCACATCAAAGCCTCTTACCTTATCCACCATATCGTATTCAATTTCAGGGAAAATGAGCTGTTCCTTTATACCAAAAGTATAGTTACCTCTTCCATCAAACGAATTAGGCGACAATCCTTTAAAATCTCTAATCCTTGGGAGAGCATTATTGATAAGTTTCTCAAAGAAGGTATACATTCTATTTCCTCTAAGGGTTACTCTAACTCCAATTGGAGCACCTTCTCTAACTCTAAAAGATGCAATAGATTTTTTCGCTCTTGAAATAGCCGGCTTTTGCCTTGCTATTAGTACAAACTCTTGGATTGTCTTTTCAAGTGCAGCTGGGTTTTCATTTGCTTCACCAATACCTCTATTTATGGCAATTGCATAGATCTTAGGCACCTGCATAACATTTTTATAACCAAATTTTTCCATCATTTTCTTTTTTACCTCAGTTTCATATTTTACTTTCAAAGGAGACTGAGGTAGCTTTTCAGAAAGTAAATTTTCAAGTTTGTTATCAATCTTAAATGAAATCTTCTTTCCCATCTCTACTCCTCTCATTAAATTTTATCAATCACTTCGTGGCAATTTTTACAAACTCTAACAGAAGTCCCATCTTGGAGGATTTTATGTGAAATTCTTGTTTCAGTATGGCAGTGAGGACAAATAACCATAACTTTACTTGCATAGATAGGACCTTCTCTTTTTGTAATCTTACCTTGCGGCATATCTTGTGTAGGTTTCAGAAAATGAGTCTGCATATTTACACCTTCAACAATTACTCTACCTTCTTCTGGAATCGTTCTGATAACCTTACCCTGTTTCCCTTTATCCTTACCCGAGATCACTTCAACAAGATCGCCTTTCCGTATATTTAAACCTTTAATCTTATTCATATAAGCCTCCTCATAGAACTTCCGGGGCAAGAGAAGCAATCTTCACATAACCTTTTTTCCTAATTTCTCTTGCTACTGGTCCAAAAACACGCGTCCCCTTTGGGTTACCTTCTACATCAAGGATAACGCAGGCATTATCATCAAATCTTATGATACTTCCATCTTCTCTTTTAATAGGATATTTTGTTCTAACGATTACAGCCTTAACTATGGAACCCTTTGGGATGGCGCTATTCGGAACGGCTTTTTTAACGGTAGCAACAACCCTGTCACCAACAGTGCCAGTTGGTCTATGCCCCACATCAAGAACGGTAATAATAGAAACTTCTTTTACACCAGTATTATCTGCACAAACTAACCTAGAGTATTGCCTTACCATTATTCACCTCCACTAAGAATCTCAACAACTCTCCATCTTTTAAGCTTACTAAGCGGCCTTGTTTGTCTAATTCTTACAACATCTCCCACTTTTACTTTGTTGTCTTCGTCGTGAGAATAATATTTAGTAAAAGTCTTAATTCTCTTTCCATAAAGAGGATGAACACCAACTCTTTCAACTTGCACAACAGCAGTTTTCATATAAACGCTTATAACTTTGCCAACAAGCTCTTTCTTGCCCATTTTACACCTCTTCTCTCTCAAGTTCTCTTTCTCTCTTAACGGTAAGTAAACGTGCAATATCTTTTCTCACCAATCTTAGTCTTGCGGGATTGTGGAGCTGGTGAGTGGCCAATTGGAATCTCAAATTAAAAAGCTCTTTTCTAAGTGTTTTTAAGGTATTTTCGATTTCTTGGTCGGTCATATCTCTAATCTGCTGAATTTTCATTTTACTCCTCCTCTACTGTTACCATTTTCACCTTAACCGGGAGTTTATGCCCAACTTGTTTTGTTAGTTCTAAAGCAGTTTCTTTGTCAACTCCAGAGAACTCGAACATAACCCTACCGGGCTTAACAACAGCAACCCAATGATCAACATCACCTTTGCCACCACCCATTCTTGTTTCAGCAGGTTTCTTGGTAACTGATTTATCTGGAAAAATTCTTATCCATAGTTTTCCTGTTTTTCTAACAGCGGATATTAATATTAATCTGCATGCTTCAATTTGACGAGCAGAAATCCAACCTGGCTCAAGCGTTTGAATTCCGTATTCGCCAAAATGCACAGAAGTAGCACCTTTTGACTTACCCTTTGTCCTACCTCTATGCATTTTTCTGTATTTAACTCTTTCTGGCATTAACATTTTCACACCTCCGATTATGAAGCAAAGAAAAGTGGCTCTTTTGCTTCACCTTTATATACCCAAACTTTAACCCCAATTACACCAAATTTAGTTTTTGCAATGGTTTCGGAGTAATCAATATCTGCCTTTAAAGTCTGCAAAGGCACTCTACCTTCTCTGAACCACTCAGTCCTTGCAATTTCTGCGCCACCAAGTCTTCCAGAAACCTGGATTTTTATCCCTTGGGCTCCCGATCTCATTGCCCTTGATATAGCCTGTTTAATCGCTCGTTTGTGAGGGGTTTTTTGCTCAATTCTCTGTGCCACATTTTGGGCAATCAATTCTGCATCAATCTCTGGTCTTTTAACTTCCATAATATCCACTTTAATATTGTCATACGTATGAGAAATAACGCTTTTCATCATATCTTCCAATTTACTGACTTCTGCACCTTTTTTACCAAGAAGCATACCTGGACGTGCAGTATGTATAACAGCTCTCAACTCTGAATTACCCTTCCTTATAATCTCTACACTGGAAATCGCTACATTAAAGCCAAGAGATCTAAATTCTTTTCTAATTGCAAAATCTTCAAGAGCAAATGAAGAGTAATCTTTTTTAGAAGAAAACCATTTGCTTCTCCAATCTTTTGTTATACCAACTCTAAAACCATATGGATGTGTTTTCTGACCCACTTTAAGCCTCCTCTTTCTCCTTAACTACAACTTTTATCTGACTCATATGTCTCCAAATAATATCTGCCCTACCAAAACCACGCGGAAGCACTCTTTTTAAGGGTGTTTCCTTATCAACAAATACGGCGGAAACATACATAGAATCTTCACTCATCTTAAAATTATTCACACCATTTGCAACAGCAGAGTTAAAGGCTTTTTCTATTAAACGAGCGCTCTTATGGGGAAGAGCTTTTAGTATTGCTCTTGCTTCAGTAATAGATTTTCCTTTTACAAGGTCAGCAACAAGTCTTGCCTTACTTGAAGCAACTCTTAGATGTTTTTCAATAGCATAAGCTTCCATTCAACGACCTCCTTATGTCTTCGTAATCACACGAGCAGTTGGTGCCCTATGACCATGGAAATTACGAGTAGGTGCAAATTCACCGAGTTTATGTCCAACCATATCTTTTACAATGTAAACAGGAATATGAGTTTTACCATTATGAACTGCTATAGTATGACCAACCATTTCTTCTGTAATAGTTGATCTTCTGCACCAAACTTTTATTACTTTCTTTTCACCTTTTTCATTCATCTTTCGGATTTTTTCAAGTAATTTTAGATCTACCCATTTACCAGTTCTACCCATATTATTTCCTCCTCTTAATTATAAACTTGTTTGAAGGATTCTTTTTCTTTCTTGTCTTATACCCAAGAGTTGGTTTACCCCAAGGTGTAAGCGGTCCAGAATGACCAATAGGCGCCTTACCTTCACCACCACCATGAGGATGGTCAACAGGGTTCATTACAGAACCTCTTACTGTAGGACGAATACCGAGATGTCTTTTATAACCTGCTTTTCCTAAGTTAACATTTTCATGGTCAAGGTTTCCTACCTGCCCAATTGTTGCCCTGCATTCAAGTCTAATTCTCCTAATTTCGTTAGAAGTCAATCTAACCTGAGCGTATTCTTCCTCTTTTGCAATAATCTGTGCTAAGGAACCTGCAGAACGAGCAATTTGACCACCCTTTCCTGGAACAAGTTCAATGTTATGAATAAACGTTCCAACAGGTATGTTTTTTAATGGTAAAGCATTACCAACTTTGATTTCGGCATTTTCTCCTGACATTACAGTATCGGAAACCTTTAATCCAAGTGGAGCAATAATATACCTCTTTTCACCATCTGCATAATGGAGTAATGCAATATAGGCAGAACGGTTTGGATCGTATTCAATCGCCACCACTTTTGCAGGAATTCCATCTTTATCTCTTTTGAAATCTATAATCCTATAGAGACGTTTATTACCACCGCCTCTGTGTCTTACGGTAATTTTTCCTGTGTTATTCCTGCCGCCTTCTTTCCGTAGACCCTCAGTAAGAGACTTTTCTGGTTCCTTTTTTGTTACAGTTTCTTTATGGCTCACAACCATTCTACCACGAAGGCCAGGAGTAACAGGTTTATAAACTTTTAAACTCATATCATACCTCCACTATACGTTCATTATTGTATCTATCTTGTATCCTGGATATAAGGTAACGATTGCTTTCTTATAAGTAGGAGTGCGAGTAAAATTATATCTATTTCGCTTTTTCTTACCAAATACCTTTCCGATGTTCACTTCTTTTACTTTGACATTAAAAGCTTCTTCAACTGCTTTTTTAATCATCTGAACGTTTGCGTCTTCATGAACAATAAAAGTATATTTGCTTTGGGACATCTGTTTTGTAGTTTTCTCTGTAATCACAGGTCTAATTAAAACTTCATAAGCTTCCATTACTTCCACCGCCCTTCAATCCCTTCAACTGCCTCTTTTGAAATTATTATTGAACCAAAAACCATTAAATCATAGGCATTAAGAAATCTGTAGTTTAGAGGCTTTACAGTAGGGATATTTCTTAAAGCTCTTTCTATTTCTCCGTTCTCTTCGGAGTATACAAAAAGAACATCTTTGAGTTCCTTATTTATGGTTGCTGATATCTTCTTAAGTAATTCAAAACCCTCTTTTGTTTTTGGGGGAAGCTGAATATTACTGATAATATAAACATCACCATCATTAAAACGGGCTGAAAGAGCAGAGAAAATTGCACTCTCTATCTCTTTTTTATTCATCTTCTTAGAAAAATCTCTAGGATGAGGTCCAAAGGCAACTGCACCACCCTTCCAGATGTTGGAAGTTCTTGTGCCTTGTCTTGAACGACCAAGGCCTTTCTGCGGTCTTAGTTTTTTAGTGCTATAACTCACGTCACCTCTTTCTTTTGTATCGGCTGTGCCTCTGCGTCTATTTGCAAGATACCTTTCTACAGCAGCATAAATAAGATGTTTCTTTACTTCTCTTCCAAAAAAATCATCACTCAACTCTATCGTCCCAACAGAGTTATTCTTAACATCAACAACATTTCCCTTCATAACGATCCTCCTATGCCCTTATCAAAAGAAGGCCTTTATCAGGTCCAGGGACACTGCTTTTAACGAGGAGAAGATTTTTTTCAGGGATTATCTTAACTATCTCAAGATTTCTTATTGTTACTGTTTCAGAACCCATATGTCCTGCCATTTTCATCCCTTTAAAAACCCTTCCTGGGACAGCACGCTGCCCTATTGAACCAGGTCGTCTTTCGGCTTCGTGTCCGTGGGTGCGAGGCCATCCACCAAAACCCCAACGTTTAACAACGCCTTGGAATCCTTTTCCAATTGAAGTTCCAGTCACTTTGACGTATTTTTCATCTTTAAAAATATCAACGGTAATCAAATCCCCTACTTCACCTTGTGCATCCCTTATCTCTTTTACAAATCTAAAGGGTTTTAAATTCTTTTTGCTAAAAACACCACTTAATGGTTTGTTTAATTTATTTGGCTTTAACTCAACAAAACCAAGGGCGATTGCATCGTAACCGTTCTTATCTTTTGTTTTTTTGTCAACAACTGTGCAAGGACCAGCCTGTATAACAGTAACAGGAATTAAAGTATCTTCAACATATATAGAAGTCATCCCTATTTTTAAACCCAATATTCCTTTAGCCATAATAACCTCCATTAGATTTTAATCTCAACTTCAACGCCCTGGGGAATATCCATATTGGCAAGTTTCTGTGTGATTTCTGGAGTTGCATCAATTATTTCAATCAATCTTTTATGAACGCAAATCTCAAATTGTTCTTGTGAATCCTTATCAATATTAGGTGCTCTAAGAACGCTAAAAAATGTCCTCTTTGTTGGCAATGGGATTGGGCCTGAAACAGTAGCACCACTTGACTTGGCAAGTTCTACAATTTTAGCAGCCCATAAATCGAGTATTTTGTTGTCGAAACCTTTTAATCTAATTCTTAGTCTATCTTTTTTCATAAACTCTCACACCCTCTCTATTCAATAACCTTTGTAATAACTCCAGCACCTACTGTTCTTCCACC